>CAMBRI010000117.1 GCA_945870205.1 Sulfuritalea hydrogenivorans sk43H
GTTGAAATGTTCAGGAAGCTGCTGGATCAGGGCCAGGCCGGAGACAACGTCGGCGTGCTGCTGCGCGGCACCAAGCGTGAAGAAGTCGAGCGTGGCCAGGTGCTGGCCAAGCCGGGCTCGATCACCCCGCACACGCACTTCAGTTCCGAGGTGTACATCCTGTCGAAGGACGAAGGTGGTCGTCACACGCCGTTCTTCAACGGCTACCGCCCGCAGTTCTACTTCCGCACCACCGACGTCACGGGCAGCATCGAGTTGCCGGCCGGGACGGAAATGGTGATGCCGGGGGACAACATTGCGATGACGGTGAAGCTGATTGCACCGATCGCGATGGAAGAAGGTCTGCGTTTCGCCATCCGTGAAGGCGGTCGTACCGTCGGCGCCGGTGTCGTTGCCAAGGTCATCGAATAACATTTGTTGCAATACAGCGAAAAGGGCGATAAAATCTCGCCCTTTCGCGATTTGCGACACCGCTCTTTAAGGATTTGTAATGCAAAGCCAAAAGATACGCATCCGCCTCAAGGCCTTCGACTACCGTTTGATCGATCAGTCGGCGCTTGAAATTGTAGAGACGGCCAAGCGCACCGGCGCTGTCGTGCGCGGTCCGGTACCGCTGCCAACGCGTATTGAGCGTTTCGACGTATTGCGTTCGCCGCACGTCAACAAGACGTCGCGGGACCAGTTTGAAATTCGTACTCACCTGCGTCTCATGGACATCATCGACCCGACCGACAAGACCGTCGATGCTCTGATGAAGCTGGATCTTCCCGCTGGTGTCGATGTAGAGATCAAGTTGCAGTAATTCGTATCAGGGGCGCCTACTTTACTGGCGCCTGTCGTGGTGACTTTTGTCACTGATTCTTGAAAGTGGGCCCGGCCAATCGTAGCTGGGGTTTAGGAGAATAAAATGAGTCTAGGCCTTGTAGGACGCAAGGTCGGCATGACGCGCGTGTTCGCCGAAGATGGGTCTTCCATCCCGGTGACAGTGCTCGATGTGTCGAACAACCGCGTCACGCAAATAAAGACGCCTGAGGTGGATGGTTATTCCGCCGTTCAGGTGACCTTTGGCAAGCGTCGCGCCAGCCGGGTGAGCAAGCCCGCCGCTGGACACCTCGCCAAAGCCGGTGTCGAAGCCGGTGAAATCCTCAGGGAGTTCCGCGTGACACCCGATCAGCTTACCGGCTTCAAACCCGGTGACGTGGTCGCGGCAAGCATTTTCAGCGTCGGCCAAAAGGTCGATGTGAGCGGAACCACGATCGGCAAGGGCTTTGCTGGCGCGATCACGCGCCACCACTTCTCGTCGAACCGCGCTTCCCACGGCAATTCGCTGTCGCACAACTCGGCCGGTTCCATCGGCATGGCGCAGGACCCGGGTCGTGTATTCCCGGGCAAAAAGATGGCCGGTCATCTTGGCGATGTTGCACGTACGACGCAGAATCTTGTCGTAGTTCGCATCGACGAGGCGCGCCAACTCCTGCTCATCAGGGGTGCCGTGCCCGGAGCCAGGGGCGGCGACGTGATCGTCGCTCCGGCGGTCAAGGCGTCGACGGAGCGGGGATGACATGGAACTTAAACTAATAGACGCTCAAGGGCAGTCCTCGTCGACGGTGACGGCATCGGACGCGCTGTTTGGTCGCGACTTCAATGAAGCGCTGGTGCATCAGGTCGTTGTTGCCTATCAGGCCAATGCCCGCGCCGGTAACCGCAAGCAAAAAGACCGCGAAGAAGTGCATCACAGCACGAAGAAGCCGTTCCGCCAAAAGGGAACGGGCCGTGCGCGTGCCGGTATGACCTCCTCGCCTATCTGGCGTGGCGGCGGTCGGATTTTCCCGAATACGCCGGAGGAGAATTTCACCCAGAAGGTCAATCGGAAGATGTATCGCGCCGGTTTGGCGGCGATTCTGTCCCAGTTGGCCCGCGAAGACAGGCTGGTGGTGATCGATGACTTCGCCATGGAGGCGCCGAAGACGCGCCTGTTTGCGCAGAAGCTGAAGGCCATGGGTCTGGGTTCGGACCCCGTGCTGCTCGTGACGGATAGTCTGGACGACAATCTGGCACTGGCATCCCGCAATTTGCCGAATGTCCTGGTGCTGGAGGCGCATCAGGCCGACCCGGTATCCCTGGTGCGTTTTCCCAAGGTGATTTTCACCAAGGGCGCCGTGGCCAAGATCGAGGAGATGCTGGCATGAGCAAGAACTTCAATCCGGAACGTCTGTTGCAGGTGCTGGTGGCCCCGCAGATATCCGAAAAGGCTACCTATATTGCCGACAAGAACGAGCAAGTGGTGTTCATCGTGACACCCGACGCGACCAAGCCCGAAGTCAAGGCGGCCGTTGAAATGCTGTTCAAGGTCGAAGTCAAGTCGGTTCAGATCGCCAACCTCAAGGGCAAGGTCAAGCGCGCAGGCAAGAATATCGGCCGTCGCAGCGACATCAGGAAGGCATTTGTATGCCTCAAGCCCGGGCAGGAAATCAATTTCGCGGAAGGGGGGGCTGCTTAAATGGCACTCGTAAAAGTCAAGCCAACTTCGCCCGGTCGTCGCGGTGTAGTCAAGGTCGTCAACCCGAATCTGCACAAGGGTCGTCCGCACGACAAGCTCGTCGAAACGAAGACCCGTACCGCTGGCCGCAACGCGCATGGCCATATCACCACCCGGCACATGGGTGGCGGCCACAAGAAGCTTTATCGCGTGATCGATTTCCGTCGCGACAAGGACGGGATTCCCGGCAAGGTCGAGAACCTTCAGTACGATCCGAATCGCTCGGCAAATATTGCGCTGGTGCTATACGCGGATGGTGAGCGGCGCTACATCATCGCGACCAAGGGAATGGTAGTGGGGCAACCCGTCATGAGTGGTGCCGAGGCACCGATCAAGCCGGGCAATACCCTGCCGATTCGCAGCATTCCCGTCGGCACGACCATTCATTGCGTCGAAATGATGCCCGGCAAGGGTGCTCAGATTGCGCGCTCGGCGGGTACCTCGGCACAGCTTCTGGCGCGCGAAGGTACCTATGCTCAGGTCCGTCTGCGTTCCGGCGAGATCCGCCGCATTCACGTCGAATGTCGCGCAACGATTGGTGAAGTCGGCAACGAAGAACACAGCCTGCGCAAGATCGGCAAGGCCGGAGCCATGCGTTGGCGCGGCATTCGCCCGACGGTTCGCGGAGTCGCGATGAACCCGGTCGATCACCCGCATGGTGGTGGTGAGGGTCGTACCGGCGAAGGGCGTGTTCCTGTCAGCCCGTGGGGCCAGCCGACCAAGGGCTACCGCACCCGTAACAACAAGCGCACGGACGTCATGATTGTCCAACGCAGGCCGAAAGGTAAGAGGTAAGACATGGCACGTTCTATCAAGAAGGGCCCGTTCATCGATGCCCACCTGCTCAAGCGGGTGGATGCAGCGCGCGCCTCCAACGACAAGCGCCCGATCAAGACATGGTCGCGCCGCTCGACCATTCTTCCGGATTTCGTGGGATTGACCATCGCCGTACATAACGGCAAGCAGCATATTCCGGTGTATGTGTCGGAAAACATGGTCGGCCACAAGCTTGGCGAGTTCGCTCTGACGCGAACCTTCAAGGGCCACACGGGCGGCAAGAAAGCCGTCGCGAAGAAGTAGGGAGCGATGATGGAAACCAACGCAAACTTGCGCGGTGTCCGGCTTTCCGCCCAAAAAGGACGGCTCGTTGCCGACCTGGTACGCGGCAAGCCGGTCGATCAGGCGCTCAGCATTCTGGCATTTTCACCCACCAAAGGCGCCGGCATCATCAAGAAGGTGCTCGAGTCGGCCATCGCCAATGCTGAACACAACGACGGCGCGGACATCGATGCTCTGAAGATTACGCGCATCTATGTTGAAAAAGGCACGGTGCTCAAGCGCTTCACTGCGCGAGCCAAAGGACGCGGTAACCGCATCCTCAAGCCTACTTGTCACATTTTCGTGACTGTTGGCGACTAAGGAGGGCACATGGGACAAAAGATTCATCCGACCGGTTTTCGTCTTTCGGTCACGCGCAACTGGACTTCACGCTGGTACGCCAACAGCAAGAACTTTCCGCAAATGCTCAAGGAAGACATTGAGGTTCGCGACTACCTGAAGAAGAAGCTGGCGCACGCGTCAGTCGGTCGTGTAGTGATTGAGCGCCCGGCCAAGAACGCGCGTGTCACCGTCTATAGCGCGCGCCCCGGCGTGGTCATCGGCAAGAAGGGTGAAGACATCGAGCACCTGAAGGCCGAACTCCAGCGCAAAATGGGTGTGCCAGTGCATGTCAACATCGAAGAAATCCGCAAGCCGGAAATCGACGCCCAACTGATAGCCGACTCGATCGCGCAGCAGCTCGAAAAGCGCATCATGTTCCGCCGCGCGATGAAACGCGCCATGCAGAACGCAATGCGCCTTGGTGCCCAGGGCATCAAGATCATGAGTTCGGGACGCCTCAACGGTGCCGAGATTGCGCGCCGCGAATGGTATCGTGAAGGCCGTGTGCCCTTGCACACGCTGCGCGCCGACATTGATTACGGTACCTCGGAGGCGAAGACCACCTACGGCATCATCGGCATCAAGGTATGGGTATTCAAGGGCGAGATACTGTCGCGCAGTGAAGCTCTGCTGGCTGCTCCCGAGCCGGCGATGGATGATCAGCGCAAGCCACGCCGCAGTCCCGAAAAGCCCAGGACTGATGGTGACGCCAAGCCGGCCCGTCGCGCTCCCGCCAAGAAGGCTGACGAAGCCGGAAAACCGGAAGTCAAGCCGGAAGTCGCTGCCGCCGCGCCGAAGTCCCCCGTCAAGCGTATTCGCAAGGCCCCGGCCGCGGACGATGCTGCTGCCGTCCCCGCGAAAGAAGGCAAGGAGTAAACCATGCTGCAACCTGCCCGCAGAAAGTATCGCAAAGAACAGAAGGGTCGCAACACCGGACTCGCCACGAGGGGCGCCAAAGTCAGTTTTGGCGAGTACGGCCTCAAGGCCATCGGTCGTGGCCGGCTTACGGCCCGCCAGATCGAAGCCGCACGGCGTGCCATGACCCGTCACATCAAGCGCGGCGGCCGCATCTGGATTCGAATTTTTCCGGACAAGCCGATTTCCAAAAAGCCTCTCGAAGTTCGGATGGGTAACGGCAAGGGATCACCTGAGTATTGGGTTGCCGAGATTCAACCCGGCAAAGTCCTCTACGAGATGGACGGTGTCGATGAGACGCTGGCGCGCGAGGCTTTCCGCCTTGCTGCAGCAAAGCTTCCGCTCGAGACCACCTTCGTCACCCGCCATTTGGGATAAGCCATGAAAACGAGCGAGTTGAGAACCAAGAACGACGAGGATTTGCAAAAGGAGTTGCTGGATTTGCGCAAGGCGCAATTCGGCCTCCGCATGCAGGTCGCTACTCAGCAGCTGACCAATACCAGTCAGATCGGCAAAGTGCGCAAGGATATTGCGCGCGTCAAAACCATACAGCGTGAGAAGGCGGTAGCGAAATGACGGATGCGACTACTCAAACCGTGCGGCGCACCCTTCAGGGGCGCGTTGTTTCGGACAAAATGCAGAAGACCGTGACGGTGCTGGTTGAGCGCAAGGTCAAGCACCCCGTGATCGGCAAGATCATGACGCGTTCGAAAAAGTACCATGCGCATGTTGAAGGGCTGGAGACGGCATCCGGTGACTTGGTGCAGATCGAGGAGTGCGCGCCGATTTCCAAGACCAAGGCATGGCGCGTCGCCAAGGTTGTCGAGAAAGCCCGTGCTGCCTGATTAAGCATCGACGCACAGATTTCTTCGCAATAGCGAAATAGTAGTTGACAACATCGCGGCGGGTTGTAGAATCTCGCCTCTTTGCTCCGCCGGGGTAATTACTCACCCCGGCATCCCAGCCCCTAGCGGGCTCCAAGACTGATCGCGGGACTTGTGTCAATCGCGGATTAAGTTGGAGATGAAATAATGATTCAAATGCAGTCTCTGCTGGATGTCGCCGACAACACGGGCGCGCGTTCGGTCATGTGCATCAAGGTGCTTGGTGGTTCCAAGCGTCGCTATGCCGGCATTGGTGACGTCATCAAGGTCAGCATCAAGGATGCCGCGCCGCGTGGTCGTGTCAAGAAGGGCGAAGTCTATAGCGCAGTGGTGGTGCGTACCGCCAAGGGCGTTCGTCGCTCCGACGGATCGCTGATCAAGTTCGATGGCAACGCAGCCGTATTGCTCAACAACAAGCTGGAACCGATCGGCACGCGCATTTTTGGCCCGGTCACGCGCGAGCTGCGCACCGAGCGATTTATGAAGATCGTCTCGCTGGCTCCCGAGGTTCTTTGAACCGGCATTCGAGGACTCGATCATGAACAAAATTCGCAAAGGTGACGACGTAGTCGTCACCACCGGCAAGGATAAGGGCAAGCGTGGTGTCGTGCTGAACTGGCTCGACGCAGATCGCCTTCTGGTTGAAGGCATCAATCGCGTCAAGAAGCACACCAAACCCAATCCGATGAAGGGCAATCAGGGCGGCATTGTCGAGAAAGAAATGCCGATCAATATTTCAAATGTGGCGCTGTTCAATCCGGCCACCCAGAAAGCGGATCGCGTCGGCTTCAAGCAACTCGACGACGGCCGCAAGGTTCGGGTGTTCAAGTCGAACGGCGAAGTTGTTGACGCGTAAGGATCAGTCATGGCGCGATTGCAGGAATACTACAAACAGTCGGTGGCCCCGGAACTTCGCGAGAAGTTTGCATACAAGTCCATCATGGAAGTCCCCCGGATCACCAAGATTACCCTGAACATGGGTGTGGGTGAGGCGGTCGGCGACAAAAAAGTGCTCGATCACGCCGTCAGCGACATGACCAAAATTGCCGGTCAGAAGCCGGTCGTTACCAAGGCACGAAAGGCGATCGCCGGCTTCAAGATTCGCGAGGGTTATCCGATTGGGTGCATGCTGACCTTGCGCGGAAACCGCATGTACGAGTTCCTTGATCGCCTGGTAACTATCGCCATGCCGCGTATCCGCGACTTCCGGGGTATTTCGGGAAAAGGTTTTGACGGTCGTGGCAATTACAACGTAGGGGTGAAAGAGCAGATCATTTTCCCCGAAATTGAGTACGACAAGATCGACGTGTTGCGTGGGATGAATATCAGCATCACCACCACCGCGAAGAACGACGAAGAAGCGAAGGCGCTTCTCGCCGCATTCAAGTTCCCCTTCAAGAACTGAGGGACGTATGGCGAAACTAGCTCTAATAAACCGCGAAGAAAAACGTGCCAAAACGGTAGCGAAGTATGCTGCCAAGCGTACCGAACTCTTTGCCGTAATCAACAACGTCAAGCTGTCGGACGAGGAGCGCATGGATGCGCGCCTGAAACTCCAGCAGTTGCCCCGCAATGCGAGCCCTTCACGTCAGCGCAACCGTTGCGCGCTGACCGGACGTCCTCGCGGCGTGTTCCGCAAATTTGGTCTGTGCCGCAACAAACTGCGCGAAATTGCCATGCGCGGCGAAGTGCCTGGCATGACCAAGGCAAGCTGGTAAGGAGAGCCCTATGAGCATGACCGATCCAGTTGCCGACATGTTGACTCGCATCCGCAATGCGCAGATGGCCGAGAAAGTGTCCGTATCGATGCCTTCCTCCAAGCTCAAGGTTGCAATAGCCAAAGTGCTGAAGGATGAGGGTTACATCGATGACTTTGCGATTCGCGAGAACGGCGCCAAGCCGGAACTCGACATTGCCCTCAAATACTACGCGGGGCATCCCGTGATTGAGCGCATCGAGCGTGTTTCCAAGCCAGGTCTGCGTGTCTACAAGGGCAAGGATGATCTGCCCCGCGTCATGAACGGACTGGGTGTTGCCATTGTCTCCACGCCAAAGGGTGTGATGACCGACCGCCGTGCGCGGGCTGGCAACATGGGCGGCGAAGTTCTTTGCATCGTCGCCTAAGGAGCCGCAATCATGTCACGTATTGCTAAATATCCTGTCGATGTGCCCAAGGGCGTCGAAGTTACCTTGTCCGCTACGGAAGTCGCTATCAAGGGACCGCTGGGAACGCTGAAACAGTTCATGTTGCCTGCAGTTACTGTCGAGCAGAACGGCGAGCAACTGCTCTGCCGTGCGGTCGAAGGTGCGCCGAACTCAGGCGCGATGTCAGGCACCATGCGCGCGTTGCTCAACAACATGGTGATCGGCGTAACCAAGGGCTTCGAGAAGAAGCTCACTCTGGTTGGCGTCGGATATCGTGCGCAAGCTCAGGGAGCCAAGCTGAATCTTACGCTCGGTTTTTCGCACCCGGTCGCGCACGACATGCCGAACGGTATCAAAGTTGAAACGCCGACCCAGACGGAGATCCTGATCAAGGGGATCGACAAACAGGTGGTTGGTCAGGTGGCCGCTGAAGTTCGCGCCTACCGGTCGCCGGAGCCCTATAAGGGCAAGGGTGTCCGTTATGCCGACGAAGTGGTTGTCATCAAGGAAACCAAGAAGAAATAATCGAGGCGCTGAATCATGGAAAAGAAACAGGCTCGTCTGCGCAGGGCGCGCAAAACCCGCGCCAAGATTGCGGAGCTCAAAGTCGTACGCCTTGCGGTGCATCGCAGCAACTTGCATATCTCCGCACAGATTTTCTCCGGTTGCGGCACCCGGGTGCTCGTTGCTGCTTCGACTATGGAGCCGGAAGTTCGGACCCAGGTTCCGAATGGCGGTAACGTCGATGCCGCCAAGACGGTTGGCAAACTCATCGCTGAGCGTGCCAAAGCGGCCGGCATCGAGCAGGTTGCTTTCGACCGTTCCGGTTTTCATTACCACGGCCGCGTCAAAGCGCTGGCCGAAGCCGCCCGTGAGGGCGGACTCAAGTTCTAAGCGAGACGGACATGGCTAAACCTCAAGGCAGGAAACAGCAGCAGGTCCAGGAAGAGCGCGACGATGGCATGCGCGAGAAGATGGTCTCCATCAATCGCGTCACCAAGGTGGTCAAGGGCGGCCGGATTCTCGGCTTCGCTGCGCTGACCGTGGTGGGCGATGGTGATGGCGGCATCGGGATGGGTAAGGGAAAGTCCCGCGAAGTTCCCGTCGCCGTGCAAAAGGCGATGGAGGAAGCTCGTCGCAAGATGTCAAAGATCAGCCTCAAGGACGGCACGCTGCACCACACGGTTACCGGCAAGCATGGCGCGACTACCGTGCTGATGTCGCCGGCCTCCCCCGGTACCGGCGTTATCGCTGGCGGTCCGATGCGCGCTGTATTCGAGGTGATGGGAATTACCGACGTGGTGGCCAAAACCATCGGTTCGACCAATCCCTACAACGTGGTTCGCGCGACGCTGCATGGCCTGCTGGCCATGAGCACCCCGGCCGAAATTGCTGCCAAGCGCGGCAAGGCTATTGCTGAAATCCTGGAGTGAGCCATGACTGACAAGACAATCAAGGTCACTCTGGTCAAGAGTGTCATAGGTACCAAGCAGGACCATCGCGCCACCGTGCGCGGACTTGGCCTGAGAAGGCTCAACAGTTCGGCTGTGCTTGAGGATACCCCGGCAGTGCGCGGCATGATCCGCAAAGTGGCCTATCTGCTGAAGTGCGAAGGCTAAGGGGATAACGATGAGCATGGAACTTAACAACCTAAAGCCTGGTGCCGGCTCCAAACACGCGTCAAAGCGCGTTGGGCGTGGCATTGGTAGCGGCCTGGGCAAGACAGCCGGCCGCGGCCACAAAGGTCAGAAGTCGCGTGCCGGTGGTTTCCACAAGGTGGGCTTCGAGGGTGGCCAGATGCCGTTGCAGCGCCGCTTGCCCAAGCGCGGCTTCGTCTCCCTGACCGCCAGCCGCAATGTTGAAGTACGTCTGTCCGAGTTGGACAAGTTGCCGGTCGAAGAAGTCGATCTGCTGGTTCTCAAGCAAGCTGGCGTCATAGCCGGAGATGCCTTGTCGGCCAAGGTCATCCTCTCTGGCAAGCTCAATCGCAAGATCGCGCTCAAAGGTGTTGGCGCGACCAAGGGTGCCCGTGCTGCGATTGAAGCCGCCGGCGGCTCTGTAGCAGATATCGCCGCTGCCTGATAGCGGACGAGGACAGACCAAGTGGCAAACCCCCAGGCAGCAGCTCTCGGCAAAACCGGAAAGTTTGGCGACCTCTGGCGCCGACTCTGGTTTCTGCTGGGCGCACTGGTGGTGTATCGCATCGGCGCCCATATTCCAGTGCCTGGCATCGATCCGGTCAAACTGGCCGAGCTGTTCCAGGGTCAGCAGGGCGGCATTCTGGGCGTATTCAACCTGTTTTCAGGCGGAGCGCTGTCACGCTTCACGCTGTTTGCCTTGGGCATCATGCCCTACATCTCTTCGTCGATCATTATGCAGCTAATGACGATCGCGGTGCCGTCGATCGAGGCGCTGAAGAAGGAGGGCGAGGCCGGTCGTCGCAAGATCACACAATACACACGCTACGGCACGGTTGCCCTGGCGTTGTTCCAAGGGATGGGTATGGCGATAGCGCTGGAATCGCAGGCCGGACTGGTGCTTGATCCGGGCCTAATGTTTCGCTTCGTTACTGTGCTTACCTTGCTTACCGGCACCATGTTCCTGATGTGGCTGGGCGAGCAGGTCACCGAGCGCGGTCTGGGGAACGGAATTTCGATCATTATTTTCGCCGGCATCGTGGCGGGTTTGCCGAGCGCGTTGGGTGGTCTCTTTGAGCTGGTTCGGACTGGCGCAATGCATCCGATTTCGGCGCTGTTCATTTGCGGCGTTGCGGTACTGGTTACTGGCTTCGTGGTGTTTGTAGAAAAGGGCCAGCGCAAGATATTGGTCAATTACGCCAAACGGCAAGTCGGCAACAAGGTTTATGGTGGGCAGAGTTCCCATCTCCCCTTGAAGCTCAACATGTCGGGCGTCATCCCGCCCATTTTTGCTTCGTCCATCATCTTGTTCCCGGCTACTGCCGCCGGCTGGTTCGGGGCTGGCGAGGGCATGACGTGGCTCAAAGACATTGCCGCGACCCTGTCGCCGGGGCAGCCGATCTACGTGATTCTCTACGCCGTTGCGATCGTGTTTTTCTGCTTTTTCTACACCGCACTGGTCTTCAACTCCAAGGAGACCGCGGACAACCTGAAAAAGAGTGGCGCGTTTGTTCCCGGCATCCGTCCCGGCGACCAGACCAGCCGCTACATCGACAAGATTCTGACTCGCCTGACCCTGGCAGGTGCCATCTACATAACGGCAGTCTGCCTGCTTCCGGAATTCCTGATTTTGAAATGGAACGTTCCGTTCTACTTCGGCGGTACCAGCCTGTTGATCATTGTCGTGGTGACGATGGATTTCATGTCGCAAGTTCAGGCGTATGTCATGTCGCACCAGTATGAAAGTCTCCTGAAAAAGGCTAACTTCAAGGGGGCCGGCTTCACGGCCCGCTGAATCATGTCCAAGGAAGACGTCATTGAAATGCAGGGAGAGGTCGTCGAGAATCTCCCGAATGCCACGTTCCGCATCAAGCTTGAGAACGGGCATGTTGTTTTGGGCCATATTTCCGGAAAGATGCGCATGCACTACATCCGCATTCTTCCCGGCGACAAGGTCACCGTGCAACTAACGCCTTACGACCTTTCCAAAGGCCGTATCGTGTTCCGCGCCAAGTAGTCTGGCAATATTTCCGGAGAACTCCAATGAAAGTTCTGGCTTCGGTCAAACGTATCTGTCGCAATTGCAAAGTCATCCGACGCAAGGGTGTGGTGAGGGTCATCTGTACCGATCCGCGTCACAAGCAGCGTCAAGGTTGATAGAGCGATTCGTATCAGATATAATCTACGGTTTCGCGTTTTTCAGCTGGCCCACCACCCCGCGTTAGCGGCGACGAACAGGTAAGCACATGGCTCGTATAGCAGGCGTCAATATTCCGAATCATCAGCACACCGAGATTGCTTTGACGGCGATCTACGGTATCGGCCGTACCCGCGCGCAGAAGATCTGTGACGCCGTCGGCATCAAGCGTTCGGCCAAGATCAAGGAACTCACGGATAGCGAAATGGATCGCTTGCGTGAGGAAGTAGGCAGGTTCACCGTCGAGGGCGATTTGCGTCGCGAAACGACGATGAACATCAAGCGCCTCATGGATCTTGGCTGCTATCGCGGAGTGCGACACCGTCGCGGTCTGCCGGTGCGCGGTCAGCGTACCCGCACAAACGCGCGAACCCGCAAGGGCCCGCGCAAGGCGATTTCGATGGGCAAGAAGTAAACCAGGAACCAATAAATGGCTAAGACCGCAACCAAAGTCCGCAAGAAGGTCAAGAAGAACGTTGCAGAAGGCATCGCACATGTTCATGCTTCCTTCAACAACACGATCATCACCATTACCGATCGCCAGGGCAATGCCTTGTCGTGGGCAACTTCCGGCGGTGCCGGCTTCAAGGGTTCGCGCAAGTCGACCCCGTTTGCCGCCCAGATCGCCGCCGAAGCCGCAGGCAAGGCTGCTCAAGAGTGTGGCGTAAAGAACCTCGAAGTTCGCATCAAGGGCCCCGGCCCTGGCCGCGAATCGGCAGTACGGGCGCTCAATGCGCTTGGCATGAAAATTACCAGCATCACCGACATTACTCCGATTCCCCACAACGGATGCCGGCCGCCCAAGCGCCGCCGCATCTAAGGCAATAAGGATACGACACCATGGCCCGCAACCTAGATGCCAAGTGCCGCCAGTGCCGCCGCGAGGGCGAAAAGCTGTTCCTCAAAGGCGAGAAGTGCTTC
>CAMBRI010000118.1 GCA_945870205.1 Sulfuritalea hydrogenivorans sk43H
CTGGACAATTGCTACGTCGCCGGGGTGGGCGTGGATGATGGCGCTGGAAATGTTCATTGAATGACTCCGGACATCCGGCACGGATTGGCGTTGCCGTTTTGATCGCCGCGCAGCAATAACCACATAAAAATTAATGTCTTGTGCACATGCAACATCCTAAACCTGTCCCGAGGGGTGGCCTTGATATTGATCAAGCGTCAAGAAGATCAGCGGCATATCAGCCTGATGGCCAGCCGCAGCCTGCTCTGCGACAGGCACTGCCGCAGTTCGCGTGCTTAGGGATCGATCTGGTCGATGACGATCTTCAGCCCTTTGGCGCCGGGTTGCACCGGAGCGCTCTTGCCGGTCAGATCGCCCTTGCCGGGCGTGGCCGTGCCGGATTTCGAGATGCGCACTTCGATGCGAACCTGTTGTGCCGATGATATATTGGCGCCCGGCATTACCGCCTGGCTATCGTCGAGCACGAAGTCCAGCGGCAGTTCGGACACCCGCGCGCGGCGCGCGGCCAGCGGCATGCGGGGACCATCGACGGCGCGGGCAAAGATAAAGACGACATCATCAGGATTGGCCTGGGCCTTCAACGCGGGTGCGAGCTCGACGCGACCGCTGACCGACTTGCCCGTCGCATTTGCCGGACCTTTTTCAGCGACCTTGTCTGTAGCCTTGGCCGCGTTGCCAACCCCCCGATGCACGTCATCCTGGGGAGCGACCGCGCCAGGAAGAACGTCGCTCCTGGCGATCGGGGCGCGAGCCCCGCCACTTTGCTGCCGAGCCCGGGCAATGCTGGCTTCGACCATTTGCGCATCTTCGCCGCCGGGTTCGAGTTGGGGCAGCAGCCTCTCCCAAAGCGCTACCGCTTCGGCGTGGCGGCCACCCGCAAAGGCCTCGCCGCCACCCATAAACAATGCAAGCATGTTGTTGGGCTCCAGACGCAGAGCCTGCTGGACCAAGGCGCGCGAACGAGCGTCAAAGCCGTTGTTCTTCTGCACCAGCATTTCCGCAAGCTCGGCCAGAAGCTCAGCACTCTTGTTGAGATCGGGCCCAATTTTCGTGAAAGCACGCTCGGCATCATCCCAGCGGCCCACCGATTTGTAAGAGCGAGCCAGCATCGCCCAGCCTTCCGGATTGTCGGGATTCTGTTCCAGCTTCTTCGCCAGTTTGGCGGTGAGTTGCTCCATGTCGGCCGTAGCGCGCTGTGCTTGCGCCTCGCCAGGGAGGACGGCTGCCGGGCTGCCCAGCATCGCATACAAGGCAACCGCCAGCAGCGGCAACAGGATCGCCACCACCAGGGCGCTCTTGCGGCTGAAGGCGCTTGCCGCAACGGCTTCGGTGGCTGCCGTGTCGTCAAGCAGTTGCCGTTGCAGCTCTTCCCTGGCCTCTGCCAGGTCAGCCGCCGACAGCGTGCCATTGCTGCGGTCGCGATCGAGTTCGCCAAGGCGGTCGCGGTGAATCGCCGCATTCAGTGCAGGCAGGGAATCGGCGCTGATCACACGGCGACCGGAATACCACCACGGGCGCAGCAATAGCGCCAGAGCGACGACGACCAGCGTCGCCGCTGCAAGATAGAAGTAGGTCATGAGTTGGATTGGTCCAGCAAGGCCGCGGCGCGGCGACGTTCATCTTCGGAAAGCACGGGGGCGTGGTCTTCCTTGGCGCGGCGCCGCAGGAAAACAATGAGCGCCGCAATACCGCCCGCCATCAGCAGAAAGGGGCCGCCCCAAAGCAGCCAGGTGGTTGGTTTCATCGGTGGCCGATAGCGCACGAAATCGCCGTAACGGGCGACCATGAAATCGAGTATTTCCTGATCCGTCTTGCCCTGGGCAATCAGCGTACGGATCTCGCGGCGCAGGTCCTGAGCCAGTTCGGCATGCGAGCCGGAGAGGGATTCGTTCTGGCACACCAGGCAGCGCAACTCTTCGCTGATCGCGACCATGCGCTTTTCGACCTCGATATCGGCCGCCATCGGCGCCGCCTCTTTCGCCAGAGCCGCGCCGGTGAACAACAGGCTGCAGCAGAGCAACAATGTGTGCAATTTCATTTCGACAACTCCGCGACCAGCGGCAGGATCTGCTTCTGCAGCGATTCCTGCGTGATCGGTCCAGTATGCTTCATGCGTATCGTGCCAACCTTGTCGATGACATAGGTTTCGGGCACGCCATAGACCCCGTAGTCGATGCCGACACGGCCATCGGCATCCACGGCGGACAATACGTAGGGGTCGCCGAACCTTGCCAGCCAGTTCTTCGCATCCGCTCCCTGATCCTTGTAATTGAGTCCGACAACCGGCACCTTGCCCTCTTTGGAAAGTGCCACCAACAAGGGATGCTCCTGACGGCAGGAAACACACCACGAGGCCCAAACATTGAACAACCAGACCTTGCCTTTCATGTCCGCCGGCGAAAAGCTCTTATCGGCGGCCGCCAGTTGCGGCACGCTGAAAGCAGGAGCCGCCTTGTCCTTCAACGGGGAGGGCACGTCGCGTGGGTTCAAGGTAAGTCCGATGGCGAGGAAGACCACCAGACCGAAAAACACGGCCAGCGGGATGAGGAAGCGCTTCACGCCGGAACG
This sequence comes from Sulfuritalea hydrogenivorans sk43H, assembly GCA_945870205.1. Lineage (GTDB taxonomy): Bacteria > Pseudomonadota > Gammaproteobacteria > Burkholderiales > Rhodocyclaceae > Sulfuritalea > Sulfuritalea hydrogenivorans_A. The sequence continues at coordinate 2,569 of CAMBRI010000118.1, forward strand.
CCGCCGGGAATACTTGTACCCGCCCGGACGCGCAGGCGATAGCGACGGTCGAGCATGGCAATGAAGCCGCCCAGCCCCATCAGCAGGCAACCGCCCCAGATCCAGTCGACGAAGGGTTTGTAATACACCCGCACACTCCAGGCGCCCTGCTTGTCGAGCGGCTCGCCGAGCGACACATACACGTCGCGCGTGAATCCGGCGTCGATGGCGGCTTCTGTCATGGGCATTTGCGACGAAAAATACTGGCGCTTTTCCGGGTACATGGTCTTCAACACGCGGCCATCCTTGGACAGTTCGACGGCGCCGACCGAGGCGCGGTAGTTGGGGCCCGGTGCCGTCTTTACTTCGATCAGCCGAAAGCCGTAGCCGCCGACCTGGACGGTATCGCCCGGCTCCATGCGGACGTCCTTCTCTTCCTGATAGCCGCCAACCATTGCCACTCCGATCACGAACACGGCGATTCCGAAGTGCGCGACCTGCATGCCCCAGAATGCCGCGGCGGGCGTGCCCGTCTTCATGCGCTCAATGATCTGGAACACGCCGCTGGAAGTGATCCAGACGGCCAGCAGTGAACTCATCGCGGTGAGCGGCGTCCAGGCACCCATCATCAGCGGCAGAGCGATGCCGGCGATCACGGCGAGCACCATGCTTACCCGCAGGCGCAGCGCAATGGCCTTGAGGTCGGCATGTTTCCAGTGCGCCAGCGGACCCACCGCCATCAGCAGCAGCAGCGGCACCATGACCGGAACAAAGACGGAGTTGAAATAGGGCGGCCCGACCGAAAGCTTGCCCATGCCCAGCGCATCGATCAGCAGCGGATACAAGGTTCCAAGCAACACGCTGCCGGCAGCCACCACCAGCAGCACGTTGTTCATCAGCAGCATGGTTTCACGCGACACCAGGGCGAAGCTGCCGCCGGCGCTGACCTTGGGTGCCCGCCAGGCGAACAGCGTCAGCGAACTGCCGACTACCACGGCCAAGAGCACCAGGATGAAAACACCGCGACGGGGGTCGGAAGCAAACGCATGCACCGACGTCAGCACACCGGAGCGAACCAGGAAGGTACCCAGCAAGGACAGTGAAAAAGCCGCGATGGCCAGCAGTACCGTCCAGTTCTTGAAGGCACCGCGTTTTTCAGTCACGGCCAGGGAATGGATCAGGGCCGTACCCACCAGCCAGGGCATGAAGGAAGCATTTTCCACCGGATCCCAGAACCACCAGCCGCCCCAGCCCAGCTCGTAATACGCCCACCAGCTGCCCAGCGCGATGCCCAGCGTCAGGAAGACCCAGGCCGCCGTGGTCCACGGCCGCGACCAGCGCGCCCAGGCCGCATCCAGCCGGCCGGAAATCAGAGCCGCGATGGCGAAGGCAAAGGCCACCGAGAAACCGACATAGCCCATGTAGAGCATCGGCGGATGGAACACCAGGCCGGGGTCCTGCAACAATGGGTTGAGGTCCCGCCCTTCTGCAGCAGCCGGCATCAGGCGGTCGAAGGGGTTCGAGGTAAACAGGATAAAGGCCAGGAGGCCGATGCCGACCAGGCCGAGCACCGCCAGCACGCGCGCCACCATGACTTCAGGCAGTTGGCGGGATGCCACGGAAACAGCGGCGCCCCAGCCCGAGAGCATGAGCACCCATAGCAGCAGGGAACCCTCGTGGCCACCCCATACAGCGGCAAAACGGTACAGCGTCGGCAACTGGGTGTTGGAATGCTGGGCGACGTAGCTCACTGAGAAATCGTTGACCAGAAAGCTCTGCGCCAGACAGGCGAATGCAAAGGCGATCAGCAGGAATTGCGTCTGCGCCGCCGGCCGCGCCAGCGCCACCCATTGCGCCTGTCCGCGCTGCGCGCCAACCAGCGGCAGCACCCCGAGCAGTATCGAGACGACGAAAGAGAGAATTAGGGCGAAGTGTCCGAGTTCGGCGGTCATGGTTTTTGCTGTGCCTGGTCTATGGCGTTGCCTGCTTCGGGATGCATGTTCATTTGGCCACCTGCTGGGCTTTCTGTGCCTGCTCGACTGCGTGCTTGGCTTCTGGTGGCATGTAATTTTGGCTGCGGCCGCCGCTTCGCGGCTTAACCTTCGCTGCGCTCACGTTAGCCTGCGCCGAAATTACCTCCGGCATGTTCATTTGCCCACCTGCTGGGCTTTCTGTGCCTGATCAACCGCGTGCTTGGCTTCTGGTGGCATGTAATTTTCATCATGCTTGGCGAGTACTTCGGTGGCGGCAAATACGCCGTCGCCGCCGAGTCGGCCTTGTACTACTGCGCCTTTGCCGTCGCGAAACAGGTCGGGAAGGATGCCGGTATAGGCGACCGGAATTTCCTTGACGGTGTCGGTCATGACGAAATGCACCGTCATGTCCTTGCGCTTGACCGAGCCCTCCTTGACCAGGCCGCCGATACGGAAAGCCTTGCCCTGGGGCGACTTGCCCGCAGCCACTTCCGAAGGCGTCACATACAGCGCGATGTTGCTGTCGAGGGCGTTCAGCGTCAGCACGGCGGCGAGGGCGATCGAGGCGAGCCCGCCGACGATAAGGGCGATACGTTTTTGTCTGGGTTTCATTGGCTTCTTTGCTGGGAATCGAGTTCGTCGGCGAGTCGTTCGCGGATCAGGCTCTGGCGAACCTCGCTAAGACGCCGCTTGACCAGAAAAGGTTCCGCAACCATGAGCAGCACGCAGGCACCGAAGCTGCCCCACACGTAAAGGGCGTAGCCACCCATGGCGAAAAACTCACCGATGCTATTCCACTGCATGTTTCACCCATTCGGTGTGCCGTTCGCGTTCAAGAATGATGGCGCGCACCCGCATCAGCGCGACGGCGATGGAATACATCCAGAAACACAGCGCCATCAACAACATGCCCCACAACATGGTTTGCGCCATCGAGGGTGCCTTGTTGAGGTTGATGGTAGAGCCCTGATGCAGGGTATTCCACCACTTCACCGAAAAATAGATGATGGGAATGTTCACTACTCCCACCAGCGCCAGGATCGCCCCCGCCTTGTCGGCGCGCCGCGGGTCGTCGATGGCCGCTTGCAGCGCGATGAAGCCGAGATAAAGAAAAAACAGGATCAGTTCGGACGTCAACCGGGCATCCCATACCCACCACGCGCCCCACATCGGCTTGCCCCACAGCGCCCCGGTCCAAAGGGACAACGCCGCCATCAGGGCCCCGGTGGGTGCCAACGCCTGCGCCATCATGCCCGACACCCGCGTGTTGAGCGCCAGACCGAGACCGGCCCAGAAGGCCATCACCAGGTAGATGAACATCGACATCCACGAGGCCGGCACATGCACGAAGATGATGCGATAGCCTTCCCCTTGCTGCGCATCGGTCGGCGCCACGAAAAAGGCGATCCACAATCCGGCGATGCCGAAGATCGCGGCGGCAGACCAGAACCATGGGATCAGGCGCCCGGCGAGCGGATAGAAGCTCTGCGGGCTGGCAAATTTAAACCACTGAACAATCGACTGTCTCACTCCAGCGCAATCCTCAAGGAGGCCGTGGTTGCCCACGGCGCAAAAAAAACTGCCAGGGCCAGCATCGCTGCCAGCAAAGACAAATGCCCACCCGCACCGAGGCCCGCGATGTGGGCTTCCACCGCCCCCGCGCCAAATATCAGCGCCGGAATGTAAAGCGGCAACACCAGCAGCGCCAGCAACACGCCGCCGCCGCGTACGCCGAGGGTCAGCGCGGCACCAATGGCTCCTATCAGCGACAGCAGCGGTGTGCCCAGCAACAGTGCCAGCGTCAGGATGCCCAAGGTCGACACATCGAGATCGAACTGCAGGCCGAGCACCGGCGCCAGCAACACCAGCGGCAAACCGCACAGCAACCAATGGGCCAGTATTTTACCTGCAACCAGCAAGCCTAAAGGAGATGGCGACAAGGCCATTTGTTCCAGCGTGCCATCGGCATGATCAGCGGCGAACAGGCGCGGCAGGCCGAGCAGGGTCGCCAGCAGCGCAGCAACCCAGAGAATGCCGGGTGCGATCTTTTTCAGCAACACGGGCTCCGGTCCGATTCCCAGGGGAAACAGGCTGGTGACAATGACGAAGAAGAACACGGCGGTGAGCACCTCGCTCTTGCGCCGCAAAGCCAGCAGAAGGTCGCGGCGTACCGTGGCGAGGAAGGCGTTCACAGCACCAGCGCCTTGCCGCCGGGAACGGGCAGCGGTTGATGGCTGGTCAGCACGGCCATCCCGCCGCCCGCCAGATGCTCAGCAATCAATTCCCCCAACAGTTTCACCGCCGCCACATCGAGGGCGTTGAACGCCTCGTCGAGCACCCACAGGATTGCCGGCCGGGTCAGCAGGCGGGCCAGCAGAACGCGCCGCTTCTGCCCTGCCGAAAGCACGCGCACCGGCAGTTCCTCACGCCCGCGCAGTCCCAGGCGGATCAGGGCGGCCAGCGCGGCGCGCTCATCGAGCGCAATGCCGTCCAGCGCCGCGGCAAGGCGCAGGTTCTCCAGCGGCGTCAGGTCTTCCTTGACCGCAGCGTGATGTCCAAGATAAATCAGGTCGCGACGAAATTCTGTCGATGGCGCTGGCTCATTGCGCCAGAGAATCTTGCCCGCATCGGCCGGGGAGAGGCCGACCAAGAGACGCATCAGGCTGGTCTTGCCGGAACCGTTTTCACCTTGCACATGCAGCCATTCGCCTGCGGCGAGCGAGAAGTCGACGTCGGCAAACAGGCGGCGTTCACCGCGCGAACAGGCTAGACCCGAAACAATGAGCATGGGGCGATTGTGCCCGAAACCGCCGTGATCCGGCTTGCGCGGGCTCAAACAGCCCGCCGCGTGGGCAGCAATGTCGTCCCGATCGCCGTCAGAACCAGCACCAGCGCGGCGAAATCCTGCCAGCGCGGAACCTCGTCCAGAAATAGCATCCCGCTGAAAACGCCGACCACGGGGACGATCAGCGCGCCGAGGGAAGACACGGCGGCCGGCACCATCTGCACCAATTTGTTCCATGCCCAATAGCAGAACAGCAGGCCGATGAACACGTTGTACCAGAAACCGAACATTGGCCAGAAGCTCACCTGCCCCCAGTCCACGCTCTCCAGCGCATGGCCCGACAGCGCAATGGGTATCCCGCCCAGCAGGGCCTGCCAGGCCGTCAGCGATGAAATCGGCATGGGCAGCGGATCGCGTTTGTAGATCACCAGGCCGCCGGCCCAGAAGATCGCGGCACAAAGCATCAGCATTACGCCGATCGGCGCACTGCGCAATTGCTCGAATTCGGCGCCGATCAGCAGCGCCATGCCGCCCATCCCCAGAGCCAGACCGATCAGGCGGCGCCGGGTCAGCGGTTCATCGAGCAGCCAGACCGAAAGCAGCGCGCTCCAGATCGGCATGGTGTAGCCGAGGATGGCCGCGCGCCCTGAGGGCAACAGGCTGACACCATAAATCGCAAACATGTTCCAGCCGACGATATTGCATCCCGCCATGGCGAGAAGTTGTCGCCACCTCCCCTTCGGTACTTTCAGCGACTGGCCTGAAATCAAGGCGATGGCAAACAGCCCGAGAGAAGCCAGCAGAATGCTGTCGCCGCGAAATATCCAGCGCGGAATTTCGGTGATGACAACTTTCATGATCGGCCAGTTGAAGCCCCAGCCAAGGGAAAGCAGGCCGAGCAGGACGAGCCCGACGCGGGGAATGGTGGTGGAAGGCATGGGGCGCGAGTGTCGCATGGGGATGCGCCCTTTACAATCCACCCATGGCGCTCCCTCCCCTGTTACCACTGCTGGCCGGCGCGGCACTGCTTGCGCTGGCGACTGCAGGTGCGCTGCTGATCGCGGGACATCCCGTTCCGCAACTGGCGGCGCACGTTGCCTTCGCGCTGGGAGTGATGCCATTGATACTGGCGGCGATCGCCTATTTCGTGCCCGTGCTGACGCGCAGCGGCATAGCAGGTTTGAGTATCAGGTGGGTGCCTGTCATCGCCGCGTCTGGCGGGGCGCTGGCAGTCCTTTCCTTCGCCGGTGATTTTTCCGCGCCGCAGCTAAGTCTGGCAGCAGCACTTGGCGGCCTGGCCGCGCTGAGCCTCGGTACATGGATCCTCGCCCGGATGCGGAGCATGCTCGGTCCGCGCCATCGGGGGCTGGACTGGTACCTGGCCGCGCTCGCCTTTCTGTTGCTCGCCCTGATAGCTGCAGGACTGATGCCCCTGTTCCCCGCCCAGCGCGATGCCCTGCGCCTGTTTCACCTGCACGCCAACCTGCTCGGCTTTGTCGGCCTCACTGCCCTGGGAACTTTGCAGGTACTGCTTCCCACTTGCGTGGGAAAGGCCGACCCCGGTGCCGCTTTGCGTCTGCGACACGACTTCAAGTGGGGTGCAATTGGGGCGCTGCTGATCGCGAGCGGCGCGTCCCTGGCACTGCCGAAACCGGTCGTCACGGCCGGCCTGGCGCTGGCGCTGCTCGGTACCCTGATCTATGGCGCTGTCATTGTCCGGATGTTGCGCGCCTGGCATTCGCGGTTTGGCGTGGCACTATTCCAGAGCCACGGCGCAGCACCCTCTCTGACAGCGGCCACCACGGGCTTACTGGGTCTGCTCGGACTGGGCATCGCGCATGGCGTCGGCTGGATGCCGGCTCGACCCGCTGTCACCGGTTTTGTCATCGCCTTCCTGCTGCCACTGGTGAGCGGCGCCGCCTCGCATCTGCTGCCGGTCTGGCTGCGACCGGGCGCGCAAGGGACGTGGCACCATGAACTGCGCAAGAGGCTCTACCGCTGGGGTGGTCTTCGCGGCTTGTTGCTGATGCTGCTCGGCCTGATCCTGACTGTTGCAGCCTGAACGTTCCCGTCGCGCTCTGTCCGGATCGAACCGAATTGCAATAGAGTCCGAAGCGCAGGAATATGAAAAATGGTATAGCATATCGGCTCCCCACCAACGAGCAGGAGAAAGCCATGGCCCGCAAAAAGAAACTCGACTTCAGCGACATTGCGACTGATCGCAAGAAAGAAACCCTCAACCAGAAGGATTTTTGGGCGCGCTATGGCGTTACCCAATCGGGCGGGTCCCGTTACGAGTCCGGCCGCAATATTCCAAAGCCCCTGGCCATCCTGCTATGGCTGCACCGGTCCGGAAAAGTCACCGACAAGGATCTCAGCGACGCACTGAAATGACCGCTTGCGGATGAGGCATCGCTTCACGCCTCATCTCTCGTGGCCCATGCTGGGCGGTTGTATCTGAAAGTATCGGGCGCGCACTTGGCTGCCTCAGGGTGTGTGTTTGCCCTGCACGCCTGCATGAACAAGCAAAAAGCCGAATCAACTTGAATGGTTGATTCGGCTTAATGTTGTCTGGTGGGCTGTGAGTGGCTCGAACACTCGACCTACGGATTAAGAGAGTATCTTACTCTAACAAACACTGTCATATCAACGCATTGCAGCACTATTTATTCGGTGTGTAGCAAAGTGTGTAAGTAAATAGCTCGTAAACTTGTTTGTAAACAGACACTTGACATATTTTCTCACCGTCTATTTGCGCTCGTATGCGCCCTTGCAGCGTATCGCGCAAGCTGCTGTATGTCTGCGTATGCCACCAGCACTGTTAAAGCGTTGTAGATCGTTTTAGTGCGTCGTGCAGCCGATTATTTCTGCGTATCCTTCTGCATCGCAACAGCCTCACGTAGCTGCTTTGCTGCCTTATTAGCCAGCTCCAAGCTCTTAGTTACATATTCACTATGCTTGCCGCCGTCCATATGCAGCTGGTCGACTAACAAGTCCACGCACGTCAGTATTGTTTCTATGCGTGCGTCAATGAGTGATTGATGTTTTTGCGTCCGCGCTGCCAAATCCTTTGCCTTTGCAGCAGCAACCTCCAAGTCAGCTATACGCCTCTCAGCGTCCTGTAGCGTCAGCCCTGTTGCAGTCCTTCCCAATTCAGCTTGCATCGTCATAATATGCGCTCACCTTGCGCTATTGCCAGCTAAGCTATCTTCGCCTTCATCAAAGCTAATCGTAGTTCTGTTGTCGCCTTCGCAAGCCTTTCGATGCTGTTCTCTACAAATTGACAGCGCTTCGCGCCATCCAGCCGTATCTCATCACGCAATAGGTCAGCGCAGCTCATCAATTTCTCTGTCAGCGTAGTAATAGCCTCTTGCTGTCTTGCTGCCTTTTCAGCAGCAGCCTCCAGTGCACCTATTCGCACCAGTGCGTCGTGCAGTGTCAGCCCAACTTCGGCAAGTCCGTCATCCGTAGTATGCATAATGGATATCTCCTACCTGTGCGCCGATGCTTTCGTGTAATGCATTCATCGGCGCCGCAAGCCTAACCCACTCTACGAGTGCGGTCAATTTCTATAGCTTGCCTTCTGCATTCGCCAGTTGTTGCCGCAATCGCGCTGCGTAGTTCTTGTCAGTCTGCTTATTCAGTGCCGCCATTTGCCGCATAGCCAGCTACGTGCCTACCTCATAGCCTTGTTGCCAATAGCTTAGCGTTAGTCGCGCATCGCCGCACACAGCTATCCACAAGTTCATCACCCAAGTTTGCTGTCGTTACGCTAAATGTCGCAATCAGCACACCGTGCTTCTCATCATCGTTGCTTCGAAATCCCATAATTTCAGCACTTACCGTCGCGTCCGCTTCCACTAATATTCGCGCTGTTGCTTCCGCAAATGCCGCAATTCTTGCAGCCGTCGCCACAAAGTCCGTGTCACCGCCAACTTTTGGTTCAATGCGATATTGCCGCTCCATTGCAGCGCCACTACTCAATGTCGCTGCTGCATATTCGCTGTAGCTATAGCTTCCCGCAATTCCTTTGCCGCCTTCAATGTCCTCACAATGCCGTCCGCCACAAACACTGTATGCGTCTGCCCACTTTTCTCTGCATCAAGCCGCAGCACATCACCCAATAGTTCAGCGCAATCCGCCAACTTCTTAGCTGCCGCTACTAAAGCGCCGTCTTCGCTTCCAGCCATTGTTGTCACCTCATTCCGACGCTGTAGCCATATATGCTGTTGCGGCTGGATTTCGCCTGTCCTACAGCTTGCCCTCAGCGTTCGCCAGTTGTTGCCGCAATCGCGCCGCGTAGTTCTTGTCAGTCTGCTTCTTCATCGTCGCCATCTGCCGCATAGCCATCACCTTGTCCATTTCCGTCGGTGCTTGCCGTGCATCACTTGCCGCAATCTGCCCCATCACCTTGCCAACCCGCGCTTGCTGCTTCACTAAGCTTGGTTGCACTACTGCCGCCTGCTGCCGTGTTGCTTCAATAATCTCTTTGACCTTCATCGCCGCTTCTCCTCTTGTTGCGTATTTATTGCCACACGCAAGCAAGATGCGCTGCACTGAATTGGTGCAAGTATTATCGCTAATCTGCACCACGTCAATCACTATAACGTCCTGTATTTACTTAGTTATTACCTTCGTAATAGTCACTTCTTAAACGCTGCCTTCGTCGCGCTGCTCACTGCCGCAATCTGCGTGTCCAGTGCGCCGCTGCCTACTACTGCAATCAACTGCTCCAGCGTAGCCACTAATTCCTCCTTGCTGCCCACCTCTACAGCGTTCTTCCCTTTCGCCAGTTCAATTACCCGTTGCCCATACTTCAGCGCAATGTAGAGTTTTTTGCTGTCTGTCTGCCACCACCACGCTTTCACCCGTTTTGCCACCTCCACCGTCTTGTTTTCGCCAGTGTCAGCGTCAGTAACTGTTCGCAGTTTCGTCGCCTTGTAGCTGCCACCAGTTAGCTGTGCAGTAGCCAACTGCACTTGCTCCTCCAAGCGCCGCATCAATTTCTGCCTTCTCAGCACTTCAACAGCTACTTGTGTAGTCCGCTTTGCCGCCACCAATTTCAAGTTAGTCAATGTATTCGTCATATCGTCCGCTCCAGTTATGTGTCTGTCATACTGTAGCGTCTTTTTGATGAATATGCGACGAATATGGGCAAATTGCGGTAGCTATTGGTTGATGACAAATAGTTTGGTTGTTTGGCAGAAACAAAGCTTTTATTGGGCAATTTGAACGGAAAACGGGTTGCTTTTGGCTGCATTATTTGATCGAAAACGCTGTCCATATAAGCAGGTCAATATGATTTA
>CAMBRI010000119.1 GCA_945870205.1 Sulfuritalea hydrogenivorans sk43H
AGGCGGGAATTCGCGACGCATGCGTCGCGCCGCCGCAGCCGGTTGGCTGTGCAAAGCCAGCCGTGGGCCGCGCAGCGGAAGGGGGGCGGGCGAATAAGCAGCTTTTCGCGTGTTTCATCTTCTGCGGGTGGCACTCGGTGCCATGAGCGTTAGCCATTCCCCGTCAGCAGTCGCAACACCAGGCGTCGCAACCAGCGGTTGCCGTCGTCGTGGTGAAAGCGTTCGTGCCAGTGCTGCTTGACCTCGTATTCCGGCACAGGAAACGGTAGCGGAAAGATCCGAAACTCGCCACGCCCTTCCAGGATTTCGCCGAGCCGGCGGGGAATGGTCAGCAGCAGGTCGGTATGTTCGACGACAAAAGCTGCCGCGAGGAAGCTCGGACTTTTCAGGGCGACCCGCCGCGTGATGCCCTGACGCGCGATCTCCCGTTCGAGCAGTGAAGGTGCCGCACCCGAGGAACTGACTACGGCGTGGTCTTCGGCCTCGAAGCCGGCGCGATCGAGCGCCTCGCCAATGCGCGGATGTCGACGTCCTGTCAGGCAGACAAAGTTCTGCAGGAACAGCGCCTGCTGATGGAAGCCGGCCTCGAGCTGGGGCATGAAGCCGATGGCCAGGTCCGCCTCGCCGCTTTCAAGCAGGCGCGCCGCGTCGGCGGACATGGGAATGGTCTCGATGCAAACGGCGGGCGCCATGACGCGCAGCTTCGCCAAAAGGCGCGGCAGCAGGACCAGTTGGCTGATGTCGGTCATGCAGATGCGGAACGTGCGTTGCGCCGTTGCCGGATCGAATTCGCTGCGGTAGCCCAGTACCTGGTCGAGCGCCGCCAGCACATCGCGCACCGGCTGCACCAGGCCTTGGCTGAAGGGCGTCGGCTCCATGCCGTTCGAGGTGCGCACGAACAATGGGTTGCCGAAGTGGTGGCGCAGCTTGGCCAGCGCAACGCTGACAGCCGGCTGCCCCAGATCGAGCGCTTCCGCCGCCGCGGTGACGCTGCGCGTCTTGTAGATCTGGTCAAAAACCATCAACAGACGAATGTCCATCGAGTTCATTGGGTAGCACTATTCGAATTTCGAATACTTTATATCGAAACTGACGGATTTACAGCATATCGCTCAGCTTCTACGATACCTTCCATTGCCAGGGAGGAAACAACATGCAGGAACTGGGACGACTCGAAGATCTACCTGAAGACTACCGCGCGGCCCTGACCGAGCGGAACCTGGTGCCGCTGTGGCCCAGCTTGCGTTCGGTGTTGCCACCGGGCAAGCCGGCAATCAGGACCCAGCCGACCTGCTGGTCCTACCAGGGCCTGCGCCCCCTGCTGCTGCGCGCCGGCGAGCTGACCCCGATCGAAAAAGCCGAGCGCCGCGTACTGGTACTGGCCAACCCCGGCCACGGCCTGGAAAAGATGCAGGCCAGCTCGACCATCTACCTGGGCATGCAATTGCTGCAACCGGGCGAGTGGGCACCTTCGCATCGCCACACCCCCAATGCCGTTCGCATGATCGTCGAAGGTGACGGCGCCTACACCACCGTCGAAGGCGAGAAATGCCCGATGAGCCGTGGCGACCTGATCCTGACCCCCACCGGGATGTGGCATGAGCACGGCCACGAGGGCGATCAGCCCGTGGTCTGGCTCGACGTGCTCGACCTGCCCATCGTGTACTACTGCGAGGCCTCCTACGTCACCGAAGGCAAGGCGCAGACCGTCAGCTCGGAAGGCGCCGAACAGGCCTACCAGCGCGGCGGCGTGGTGCCGGCGCCGATGTTCAGCCGCAGTCGGTCGACATTCCCGATGCTGCGCTATCCCTGGGTTGACGTGCGCCGGACGCTCGAAGCGCTTGCTGCCAGTCAGCCGGAAATCGAGGCCGTGCAAGTCGCCTACGTGAACCCCGAGAACGGCCACGACTGCCAGCGAATCCTCGGCTACTCGGCGCTGATGCTGCGTCCCGGCGAGTGCCTGGAAATGCCGGTACGGTCCACCGCGATGGTTTTCCACCAGATCGAGGGCAGCACCGAAGTCACCGCCGCCGGCCAGAACTTCCGCCTGGTCGACGCAGACACCTGCTGCATTCCGGGCTACGAGCCGATCACGTTGCAGAACCTTGCCGCCGACCGTCCCTCCTTCGTCTTCATCGCCGACGACGCACCGCTGCAGAAGAAGCTCGGCGTCTACGAAATTCGCAACTGAAAAGAGAACCCATGAAATCCCCTGCCTACCTCTGGACCCCGCCGGCCACACCTTCGCTACCCGTTCTCGGCAATACTGCCCGCTTCCCGGTCAATCGCATTTTCTGCGTTGGCCGCAACTACCACGCACATGCCATCGAAATGGGCCGTCCGGTGGACAAGGCGAGCATGAAGCCCTTCTACTTCACGAAGTCGCCTACTGCCTTGGTCGAGTCCGGTGCGACGGTGCCCTACCCGACCGGCACCGCCAATTACCACTACGAGATGGAGCTCGTGGTCGCCGTCGGTGCTCCCGGGTTCCGCGTCAACGAAGCAGATGCCGAGATGCTGATCTACGGCTACGCTGCCGGCCTCGACATGACACGGCGCGACCTGCAACTGGTGGCGCGCGACCAGGGCCGTCCCTGGGACCTGGGCAAGGATTTCGAGAAGTCCGCGGTATGTTCGGCGATCTTGCCGATCGGCGATCTCGGGGTGCTCAAGAGCGGCGTGATCAATCTGCAGGTCAATGGCGAAACGAAGCAGAGCGCCGACCTCGCCCAGCTGATCTGGAACATCCCGGAACTGTTGGCCGACCTCTCCCAGTTCTATCACCTGGAACCCGGCGACATCATATATACCGGCACCCCCGAAGGTGTCGGCCCGGTCAGCTCCGGTGACAGCATCAGCGGCCACATCGACCGCGTCGGCGACGTCTTGCTCACCATCGGCCAGCCCGAATAAACCCAGGAGGAAACCCGATGAGCCAAGAGCTTCCCGTACTCGTCGCCGGCGGCGGCATCGGCGGTCTCGCCGCCGCTCTGGCCCTGGTGCGCCAGGGATTCAGCGTCAAGGTGCTGGAGCAGTCGCCGCAGATCGGCGAGATCGGCGCCGGCATCCAGCTCGGCCCCAATGCCTTCCATGCCTTCGACGCCCTGGGTGTCGGCGAGAAGGCACGCAGTCGCGCCGTCTATACCGACTACATGATCATGCACGATGCCATCGACGAGTACGTTGTCGGACGCATTCCTACCGGCGAGGCTTTCCGCCAGCGTTTCGGAAATCCCTATGCCGTGATCCACCGTGTCGATGTGCATACCTCGTTGCTGGAAGGAGCGCAGGAAACCGGGCGCGTCGAATTCCAGACCTCGACCCGCGTCGAACGCATCGAGCAGGACACCGACAGCGTCACCGTGTTCGACCACAACGGCACGGCCCATAAAGGCTTGGCGTTGATCGGCGCCGACGGCGTGAAATCGGTGGTACGCGCCCAGTACGTCAATGATCCGGCGCGCGTCACCGGCCACGTGGTGTATCGCGCCGTGGTGGACAAGAAAGAGTTCCCCATTGATCTGCAATGGAATGCCGCCAGCATCTGGGTCGGCCCCAATTGCCATCTGGTGCACTACCCGCTGCGTGGTGGCGAGCAGTACAACGTGGTGGTGACCTTCCACAGTCGCCAGCAGGAGGAATGGGGCGTCACCGAAGGCAGCAAGGAGGAGGTTCAGAGCTACTTCCAGGGCATCTGCCCGCGCGCGCGCCAGCTCATCGACCTGCCGAAAAGCTGGAAGCGCTGGGCCACCGCCGACCGCGAGCCGATAGCCCAATGGACTTTTGGCCGCGCCACGCTGCTGGGCGATGCCGCCCATCCCACCACGCAATACATGGCGCAGGGCGCCTGCATGGCCATCGAGGACGCCGTCACCCTGGGCGAGGCCTTGCGCGTCAATGGCAATGACTTCCTCAAGGCCTTCGAGCTTTACCAGCGTTCCCGCGTCGCCCGTACCGCGCGCATCGTACTGTCCTCGCGCGAGATGGGCCGCATCTACCACGCCAAAGGCGTCGAGCGTCTGGTGCGAAACGATTTGTGGCGCGGCCGCTCGCCCGAGCGCTTCTATGACGCGATGGAATGGCTCTACGGCTGGAACGTCGGCAACTGCCTGGCCGCGTGAAGCGGTACGCGCCTTGATCGGCGCGTAGTCGAGGCATAATGGCTGCAAAACATACCGATCGATCCACCGCCCTTGGTCCAAGCACACCGCGCCGAATGGTTTGCACAGGAGAAAATTCGTCATGGCTCGAAATCTTTTAGTGCTGATTGCCGGTTTCCTCATTTCGTCCAGCGCCTGGGCAGCAGACTCCTACCTGTGCATCGCAGACTTGACCACGGGCTTTTCGTTCGACGACAGCAAAAATAAATGGAAGAGCGCCGACTTTCGCTCGGAAAAAAAGCTCGTCATCACCCGTGCAAAACAGAAGCTGCATGCCTGGGAAGTAAAGGAAGCGGGCGATACGCGTCCCGGTGCGATCTGCGAGAAGGACTTCAACGAAGCGGGCAACCTGTTCTGCTCGGGTATTTTCGACCTGCGCTTCAATAGCCGGAAGCTGCGCTTCCTCTACGTGTATCCCATCGGCTACTGGAGCGACGACGACAAGGGTGCCATGTCCAGGGAGGGCGACAACACGCCCGCTCTGGCGATCGGGAAGTGCACCCCGCTTTGAGTTGATGGCGTCCGGAATGCTGCTTGCGTTCAATCCCGCGCATTGCGCGGCGCGGCGCCCGCATCGGACCTCGGGCGCCGGCAGCGGATCCGCGAAGTTTCGCGCTATGCGTGGCATCCTTGTCGCGTGTCTGGTCGTCGTGTTCCCGTTCATCGGCTTTGTCCGGGCGGCCGATACTGTGCCACTCGCCGAACTGGCCAAGCCGGGGCGCCTGCTGATGCTGCGCCACGCCAATGCGCCGGGCAACGGCGATCCGGCAACCTTCAGGCTCGACGATTGCGCCACGCAACGCAATCTCGACCAGACGGGGCGCGATCAGGCCGTGGCACTGGGTGAGCGTCTGGCGCGGGCGGGAGTGGTTCGGGCCAGGGTCTGGTCGAGCCCATGGTGCCGCTGCCTCGAGACCGCTCGCCTGCTCAAGCTCGGCCCGGTCGAGGTGCTGCCAGCACTCGGTTCCTTTTATCCTCGGCCCGAGGAGCGTGAGGCCACGCTGGCCGCGCTGCGCGCCTTCCTGTCAGGTTTGCCACGCACCGGCGGACCCGTGGTGCTGGTCACGCACCAGTTCACCATCAGCGCCTTCACGGGTGAGGGCACCGTGTCGGGCGGCGGCAGCCTGTTCGAATTGAACGGCACGGGCGCGCCTCGTCTGCTGGGCGTGATCGGGGCCAAAGAGCATTGAACGGAGGGTAATCATCATGCACGCCATCGTTTTCGCTGCATTGTTCCTGCTGACACAACTGGCCGGCGCCCAGCCTGCTCTGCGAGTCACCCAGCTCGCCGAATTCGGCGGCGGCCTATCGCAGCCGCACGACGCAGCGTTTTCGCCCGACGGCAAGCGGATCTATCTGACGGACATGCGCAACAGCCGCATCCGCGTCCTCGAAGCAATGACGCTGAAACTGCTCGGCAGTTTTGGCGAAGGCGAGTTGTCCTACCCGCACGATGCCGAGTTCGACAAGGCCGGCCGGCTGCTGGTGGCCGATACCGGCAATGACCGGATCGCCATCTACGAGATCAGGGGCGCCGGCGCCGCGCTGGTCGGCGAACTGAAGGGCCTGTCGGGTCCGGAAGGTGTGGCGGTAGCGCCGGATGGGCGGGTGCTCGTGACCAACACGCGGACCGCAAGCCTCAGCGTGTTTCGCGAGGGCAAGCTGGAACGCACCGTCAGTGGCCCGGGGACGAAGGATGGCGAACTGCGCAACCCGCACGATGTGGAGGCTGCACGCGACGGCAGCGTGTATGTCGTCGATTCGGCCAACAACCGGGTGCAGGTGTTCGATGCCGCCTTGCAGCACCGCAGCAGCTTTGGCGCCGAGCTCGGCCTCAATTCGCCGAAATACATTGCCTTCGACGGTGACCGCATCTGGCTTGCCGACGAATACAACCACCGCATCTTGCTGCTCGATCGCGACCATAAACTGCTCGGTGTGCTCGGCAGCGGCCAGCGCGGCCGCAGCGCCAATGCCTTCTATAAACCCGAAGCCGTGCTGGCCCGCGCACCGCATGTCTGGGTCATCGATACCTACAACGACCGCGTCGTGCTGCTACGCGTCGATTAAGCCGAACTTTGACCGACTGAACTAGCCGAACCCTTGAGCAGCAGGAGTTTCGGCTATTTTTTCGGGCTGAAACGTACCCATGTAATACAGCGTTTTCCGCTTGCGCTTTTGTTTCGGATATGGCAATCTTGCGCCCATGTATATCGAAGCCGTCCCCAACCGCAACTCGCCCCCGGCGGTCCTGTTGCGCGAGGCCTACCGCGAGGATGGCAAGGTCAAGAAGCGCACCTTGGCCAATATTTCCTGCTTGTCCGCCGAGGTGATTGAGGGACTCAAAGTATTGCTAAAGGGTGGCGTTGCCGTACCCAGTGCCGAGGAGGTCTTCACGGTCGAACGCAGCTTGCCCCACGGCCACGTTGCCGCTGTCCTCGGCAGCGCACGGGCGTGTGGAGCCGAGGACTGGTTTGGCGGTGCGCCGCCCCCGTTGCGCAAGACGCTGCTGGCCATGGTGGTGGCCCGCATCGTGTCGCCTGGCTCCAAGCTGGCCACTCACCGCATGCTCCGCGACGATACGGCAGCACACTCCCTGGGACGCGTACTGGGTCTGGGTTCCATTGAACCCGACGATCTTTACCATGCGCTGGACTGGTTGCACGACGCGCAGCCAGCCATCGAAAGGCGTCTGGCGCGCAAGCACCTGGCGGGCGGCACGCTGGTCCTCTACGACTTGACCTCGACCTGGCTCACGGGCCGCTGCTGCTCTCTTGCCGCACGCGGCCATTCGCGCGATGGCAAGCGCGATGATCCGCAGATCGTCTTCGGCCTGATCTGCTCGGCCAGCGGTTGCCCGGTGGCGGTCGAGGTGTTCGCTGGCAATACGGCCGATCCTTCCACCGTGGCGGCGCAGGTGGCCAAACTCAAGGAGCGGTTCGGCATTGCGCACATCGCATGGGTGGGGGATCGCGGCATGATCACCTCGGCCCGGATCGAGACCGTCCTCAAACCCAACGGGATGGACTGGATCAGCAGCTTGCGGGCGCCCCAGATCGCGCAGCTGGCGCAGGAGCACGGCCCTTTCCAGCCATCGCTGTTTGATGAGCGCAATCTGCTGGAACTGGACAGCGAACACTTTCCCGGCGAACGTTTGGTGGTGTGCCGCAATCCACTGTTGGCCGAAGAGCGCGCCCGCAAGCGGGTCGAGTTGCTGGCCGCGACCGAGGCCGAGTTGGCGACGATTGCCTCGGCCGTTGCGCGCCAGCGTAACCCGTTGCGCGGCACGCAAGCGATTGCCCTGCGGGCGGGGCGTTGCGTGGATCACTACCACATGGCCAAGCACTTCGAACTGACCATCACCGACTCGAGCTTCAGTTGGCAGCGCAAGCAGGCTGGCATCAACGCCGAGGCGGCGCTCGATGGCTTGTACGTCATCCGCACCAGTCTGGACAAGAAGCAGCTTGACGCCAATGCGGCGGTGGCGGCCTACAAGAGCCTGTCACAGGTCGAACGTGCCTTCCGCTCGATCAAGACGGTCGATCTACAGGTGCGTCCGGTATTCCACTACTCGGCCTCCCGGGTGCGCGCTCATGTCTTCCTGTGCATGCTGGCCTACTACGTGGAGTGGCATATGCGAAGTTGTTTGAAGCCGATGCTCTTTGATGATGAGTTCATCAACGACGCTCAAGCCACCAAACCCTCCGCCGTTGCCAAGGCGCAGCGTTCTTCTCATGCCAAGAACAAGGATGCCACCCGGCACGCCGATGATGGGCTGCCTCTGCATAGCTTTCAGACCTTGCTGCAGGATCTCGCTACGCTCACCTACAACATCACCCACACCGCACTCAACCCAAAGGCCAAGATCATCCTCACCACCCGGCCTACGCCGCTTCAGGAAAAAGCCTTCAAGCTGCTCGGAGTCAGCCTACCCCGTACCCAGTAACAGCCTCACAGCAAACAAGCAACCTCATGAAGATCAACAAATTCTTCAAACTACTTGGTCAAAGCTCGGATTAAGGTGAAATAACTTGTTCGGAGAGACTAGCTCCAGGCGAGCGAAGCGAACTGACCAGAAGCCTCCCCGTGAGGGGATGGGAGGGGCGGGCCTCTATTCGCATTTTGCGTGTTTCATCATTGTCGGGTGGAGCTTGCTGCCATGAGCGTTAGACGCGTCACGAGCCGAGAATGGCCACCGCAACGGCGACGAAACCGAGCACCAGGTTCGCCAGCACCAGCTTGCGGATCGCATTCATGGCCGCTCCCGCCGCCGGCCAATTCTGCTCAGCCACCGCAAGCTGCATGCGGCTGTGAAAGCGCAGCACGATCAGGCCGAAGATGATGGTCATGGCGGTGGCGATGCTTGCCATCGCGTGCCAGTTCCAGGGAATCGCGGCGCCGACCTGCGAGAAACGGGCGAGGCCGCTGCCCCACAGCAGCAGCAGCGCCCAGCCAATCACGGTAAAAAAGCGCCCGAGCACGGCGGCCAGAAAAGGCAGACGCTGCGGCGGCTGCAGCTGCGCGGCGGCCACCGGCCGCAGGCAGACATGGGCGAAGAACATGCCGCCGATCCAGACGATGACGGCGACAAGGTGGATCAGGACTAGGACGCGGTTCATCGGTGAGTCTCCGGCAAATTGCGAATGGCAGCGATTATAGGCTGCCGCTGAAACCGTCCGGAACCGCGCTGCACAGGGCCTCTCAGGCCGCCCGAGCCCGGGCGTCTATAATCGGGCATGACTCAATCCCCACCCGCAAGCAGCGAACCCGCCGCATCAGTTGTGCCGCCGGTCGTCCTCGACGCCGCGAACCTGTCCTTCGCCCAGCTGCCACTGGCACCCTCGACGCTGGCCAACCTGCAACAGCTGGGTTACCTGCAGATGACGCCGATCCAGGCCGCCAGCCTGCCGCTGGCCCTGGCCGGCCACGACCTGATTGCCCAAGCCAAGACGGGCAGCGGCAAGACGGCGGCCTTTGCCCTGAGCCTGCTGGCCAAGCTGAACCCGCGCCGCTTTGCGGTGCAGGCACTCGTGCTTTGTCCGACGCGGGAACTGGCCGACCAGGTGACCCAGGAAATCCGGCGCCTGGCCCGCGGCGAAGACAACATCAAGGTGCTGACCCTGTGCGGCGGCAGCACCATGCGGCCGCAGATTTCCAGCCTGGAACACGGCGCCCACGTCGTGGTCGGCACGCCGGGGCGGATCATGGATCACCTGCAACGCGAGAGCCTCGATCTGTCGGCACTTGATACCCTGGTGCTGGACGAAGCCGATCGCATGCTGGACATGGGCTTCTTCGACGACATTGTTTTCGTCGCCAAGGCCTGCCCCAAGGCGCGCCAGACCCTGCTCTTCTCCGCCACCTATCCTGAAGGCATCGGCAAGCTGAGCCAGCAGTTTCTGCGCCAGCCGCAGCGCATCACCCTGCCCGAACAGCACGAGGCCGGCAAGATCCGTCAGCGCTTTTACGAAGTCGACTCGGCGCAGCGGCTGTCTGCGGTCGGGCTATTGCTCAAGCACTACCGCCCGGTCAGCACCCTGGCCTTCTGCAATACGCGCCAGCAATGCCGCGACCTGCTGCAGCTGCTGCGTGCCGAAGGCTTCGTCGCCCTGGCCCTGCACGGCGAACTGGAACAGCGCGAACGAGACCAGGTACTGATCCAGTTCGCCAATCGCAGCTGCTCGGTGCTGGTGGCCACCGACGTCGCCGCGCGCGGCCTCGACATCGACCAGCTCGAAGCGGTGATCAATGTCGATGTCACGCCGGACACCGAAATCCATGTCCATCGCATCGGTCGCACCGGGCGCGTCGACCAGGCCGGCTGGGCCTTCAGCCTGGTCAGCGGCAACCAGATGGCGCGCGTCGACAACATCGAGAAGGCGCTGGGCCACGAAATCGAATGGCACTTGCTGAGCGAATTGCAGGCCTCGCCCGGCCAGCGCCAGCCGCCGCTCATGCCGCCCATGGTGACGCTGCTGATCCTCGGCGGGCGCAAGGAAAAGATCCGCCCCGGCGATGTACTTGGTGCGCTGACCGGTGAGGCTGGCTTCAGCAAGGAGCAGGTCGGAAAGATCAATGTCACGGACACCAGCACCTATGTCGCCGTCGCGCGCGGCATCGCCAGGGAAGCGCTACGCAAGCTGTCGGCGGGAAGCATCAAGGGCAAGAAGGTGAAAGTGCATTTGCTTCAGGACGGGGCCGGGTGAGAGCGCCGCCATGAAGACGCCGCAAAGACTCCAGCCGCTGGTGACCGAGGGCCTGGTCGACGAGGTGTTGCGCCAGCTCATGAGCGGCAAGGAGGCCACGGTTTATATCGTCCGCTGCGGCGAAGAGATCCGCTGCGCCAAGGTGTACAAGGATGCCAAGCAGCGCAGTTTCCGCAAGAGCACCTCCTATCAGGAAGGCCGCAAGACCAAGAACAGCCGGCAGGCGCGGGCCATGGAGAAGGGTTCGCGCTACGGGCGCCAGATGCAGGAAGAAGCCTGGCAAAGCGCCGAGGTCGACGCCCTGTATCGGCTGGCCGCCGTCGGCGTGCGCGTGCCGCAACCCTACATCTGCCACGAGGGCGTGCTGCTGATGGACCTGATTACCGATGCCGACGGGCATCCCGCGCCGCGCCTCAACGATATCGAACTGTCGCCCGAGCAGGCGCTGGAATTCCACGCCGGACTGCTCAACCAGGTGGTGCGCATGCTGTGCGCCGGCATCATCCATGGCGACCTGTCCGAATACAACATCCTGGTCGGAGCCGCCGGTCCGGTCATCATCGACCTGCCGCAAGCGGTGGACGCCGCCGGCAACAGCAGCGCCGGGACTATGCTGGAGCGTGACGTCGCCAACCTGGCGAGCTATTTTGGCCGCTTTGCGCCGCAACTGGCGGACAGCGAGTACGGCAAGGAAATCTGGCGGCTCTACCAGGCCGGCGGCCTGACGCCGGATACCGAACTGACCGGGCGCATCGAAGTCGAACATCGCATCGCCGACGTCGACGCGGTGCTGGAAGAAGTCAAGCTGGCACTGCAGGCCGAAGAACGCCGGCGCCTCTACCAGGCTGGCTGAGCGGCGCTTGCGGTCTCGCCAGCGCAGACTTTTCATATCCCGCACCGCATAAAGCTGATGCCCATCACCGAAACCCGCCACGCCGAAATCGTCGCCGCCACGCGCAAATGGCTGGAGCGCGCAGTGATCGGCCTGAATCTGTGCCCCTTCGCCAAGGCGGTGCATGTCAAGGGCCAGGTGCGTTACGTGGTCAGCGCCGCGCAGGACGAAGACGCCTTGCTCGACGATCTCGAGCGCGAGCTCGGATTTTTGCGCGATGCCGCGCCCGAGGACGTCGAAACCACGCTGCTGGTCCTGCCCGATGTCCTCACCGCCTTCGCCGACTTTGCCGATTTCCTCGACCTGGTCGAAGTCGTGCTGCGCACCCAGGGCCTGGTGGGCATCCTCCAGGTGGCGAGCTTCCATCCCGATTACGTGTTTGCCGATGCCGAGCCCGACGATGTCGCCAACCACACCAATCGCGCCCCCTATCCGACCCTTCACCTGCTGCGCGAAGCCAGTCTGGCGCGCGCCACGGCAGCCTTTCCCGATGCGGCGGATATCTACGAACGCAACATTGAAACCTTGAACGAGCTGGGGCTGGAAGGCTGGCGGGCGCTCGATGTGGATGCGCCGGCGCCGCCGAAGTCCAGCGCGTAGGCCGCCCGCGCCACCATGACCACCCCCGAAGCCGCATCCCTGCTGCGCGAGGACGAAGTCGAATTCACCGCCATTCGCGCTCAGGGCGCGGGCGGCCAGAACGTCAACAAGGTCTCGAACGCGGTTCATTTGCGCTTTGACATCCGCGCCTCCTCGCTGCCCGAGGAACTCAAGGCCCGCCTGCTGCAGGCCAAGGATCAGCGCATCACAGCCGAAGGTGTGGTGGTGATCAAGGCGCAGCAATTCCGCAGCCTGGAACGCAACACGTTTGCTGCCCTGGAGCGTTTGCGCGAGCTGATCGCCGCGGCCGCCTTCGTTCCCCGCCAGCGGCGCGCCACCAAACCGACCCGCGGTTCGCAAAAACGCCGGGTGGACAGCAAGGTGCTGCGCGGCAAGGTGAAGGCCCAGCGCGGCCGGGTCGGGGATTCCTGAGCCTCGGCGCCGGCGCCGGGTGTGGCGCATGAAACAAGTTGTTGCAATTCGCCATTGAACCGATCAGCCCCGGCCCCATCTATACTCCCATTAAACCTAAATTCCTCACCACAGAGACACAGAGGCACAGAGAAAGTCAAAGAATCAATGGCTTGCCGATTCGATACCAATCACCCCACGGGTGAGTGCATGAAACACGGGAAGCACTTGTTTTTCCTCTGTGTCCTCTGTGCCTCTGTGGT
>CAMBRI010000120.1 GCA_945870205.1 Sulfuritalea hydrogenivorans sk43H
GCGGAACTGCGGCGCCCCGTCTGGCAATAGACAATGTATTCCTTGGCGGGATCGAGCGCTGTCGATGCCTGACGAATGTCGTTGAGCGGGATGTTGATCGCGCCTGGATAGCCGTCACTGTTGTATTCGGCGGGAAACCGCACGTCGAGCCATATCGCGCCCGCCACCACACGCTTCTCGGCTTCGTCACCGCTTACTTTCTGCAACAGGGGCGCGCGTAGCAACAGATTGAAATCCTGCTTCGACAGGCGCAGCAGCATACCGTCGGTGCTCATGGTAACGGTCGCATTGCGCACCGTGTCGGCCACCAGCGCCTCTTCACCAAACGCGTCACCCTCCCTGAGTTCCGCCAGCTTTATCGGAGACCCGGCGACCAGTCGGGATACCTTGCAACGGCCACTCTCGATCAGGTAGTAATAATCGCCCGGGTCACCCTGCTTGATGACTGTCTGGCCGCGGGTTGCCGGTAAGCGATTGAACTTGGTCAGCAAGGCCTGGATATTGGCCGGGGGCAGTGACGCAAAGGCTCCGACCGTAAGGTTGTCGAGGGCGAACATGCCTGACATCATGAGCCAGTCAGTTTCGTCGCTCCCAGCCTTCGCGCTTTCGCTTGGAGCGACCAGTTGGTTCCAGGTCAGAAGAATATCCAGGGTATCTTCTTCAAGGGTCAGCAGGAGCACATCTGTAATCGCCTTGCTGCTCCGCGGCGCCTTGCCGCCACGCGCCACGGGCGCCACCGCTTGATCATGACCTCCGACCAGCACCCGCGATGCGCCATCGGGCATTCTCACCAACAGTTGCCCCTGGACCAGGTAAACGACTTGTCCGCTCCAGTTGGCATCGCGAAAGGGGTCGCTGCCCCGGCCAAAGGCATGGGTCCGGCAGATGGGCAGCAAATCGCGCAGGCCCTCTCCGCCAAGCAACATCAGGGGTTGCAGGCGGCCCAGCAGTTCAACGCTTACCGCTTCCGCCATGATCAGATTTCAAACAACTGATTGTTCTGCAACATTCCCGGCCGGAATTCACCGATGGAGTCTTCAATCTCCTGCATGGTCAATTCAATTTGCCCGGGCTTCAGATGCGTGATGAATACTTCCGCATCCCGCTGCAGATTTGTCAGTTCCTCAAGCAACATGCTCGGGCACAAATGCAAGGACGCGACGGCCAGCGGCTTTTCCCGGTCAGAAAAGGCGCACTCGATGATCAGGTAGCGCAGATTGCGGATCTCGTTGACTTGCTTCCACAAGTCGGGGCAAGGTCCGGTGTCGCCTGTAAATACCAGGCTGGCATGTCCTGAATCGAGTTGATACCCAACCGCGGGTACGGTGTGATTCGCCGGTAAGGGGATAACCTTGCGGCCGTCGATGTCGACCGCCTCGCCGACGCGTATGGTCGAGAATCGCAGAAATGGCTTCTCCGGCGTTGGAATCTCGCTGAAGTCCGGCCAGATTGCCCAGTTGAATATATGCGCGCGGATGATTTCGAGTGTCGCCTCGGTCGCGTGCACGATCAACGGGCGATTGCGCATATCGCCCACGGTATCCACCATGAACGGCAGGCAGGCCAGATGGTCCAGATGTGAATGCGTGATGAAAACGTGGTCGATCTGGGCGAGTTCGGCAATCGCAAGATCGCCCACCCCGGTTCCGGCATCGATCAGAATGTCACTGTCGACCAGCAGCGAGGTGGTACGCAGATGCCGTCCACCGATGCCGCCACTACAACCGAGGATTCGTACCTTCATTATCCCTACTTCGTTTCAAATATTGTGACGCCATCCCAGTTGTCTCCGGGCGGCTCTTTGCGCAAATGCTCGACGCGCTTGACGTACAGATCATAGAGGTAGCGCGGCTTCATGCGCTGAAGATTCATCAGCGTTACTTCGGCCAGGTCCCACTCCTGCGCACGGTAGGCACGCAGGGCCTGGTTCCACAGCTTGATCTCTTCCATTTCGTCACGAGGGACCTTGCCTTCCTCGCCCACGGGTTCATAGATCGCAACCGGGTCTTCTTTGCCTTTTACCCGCACGCGATCCAGTTCGCGGAAGACAATTTCCTTCTTCAGCAGCTCGCGCGTGGTCTCACCGGCGATAAAACCGACACCGTACTGCTTGGTGATGCCTTCCAGCCGTGAGCCGAGATTGACCGCATCGCCCATCACCGTGTAGGACTGGCGCACCGGGGATCCCATGTCGCCGACGGTCATCGGGCCGGTATTCACGCCGACACCAATCTTGAGTTCGGGCCAGCCTCGTTCCACCAGACCCTTGTTCAGTTCCTTCAGTGCGACATGCATTTCCAGCCCGGTAAGAACGGCGTTCTTGGCGTGTTCCGGATCATCGACCGGCGCGCCCCAGAAAGCCATGATGGCGTCGCCGATATATTTGTCGAGTGTACCGCGATGCTTGCGCACGACCAGGGTCATCGCGCCGAGATACTCGTTCATCAGGCTCGCCAACTCGTTGGGTTCCAGGCCTTCCGAAATCGTCGTGAAGCCGCGTATGTCCGAGAAAAGCACGGTCAGTTCGGCCTTGCGCCCGGCCATGCTGTAATTCTCCGGGTCGCGACTCATCTCTTCGACCAGTTCAGGGGGCACATACTGGCCGAAGAGCCCAGTCAACTGGCGCTTGGTTCGCGACTCGACGAAGTAGCCCCAGGACATGTTCATGGCGTACAGCAGAACAATCGCGATCATGCCGTTGGCCAGTGGCAGCACGACATTGGCTACATGCCAGAAACTGAAATTCACGCTGAGCAGCAGGAGCAGCACAATGAGGCCGACCAGTGTCGCCCGGAACGGCGACAGCATCGGCAGCAGAAAAGCCATCACGGCACCTGCAAGCAGCACCAGCATCACGTCCGCACCGAGAATGTAGGGTGGCTTGTGCTTGATCGCGCCATCGAGCATCCCCGCTATCAGATTGGCGTGGATCTCGACCCCGGGATACGCGGCGCCCACGGGAGTGGCTCGCAAGTCCATGAGCCCGGGCGCCGTGGTGCCGACCACCGCCACTTTTCCGGCCAGTTTTTCCTTGGGGACCCGGCCATTGAGCACATCGGTGATCGAGATATAGGGATAGCTCCCCTGGTAACCACGATACGGGATCAGCGTTCCCGCATTTTCATCCACCGGGATGCGCATCGCGGTGCCGCCAGAGGCTTTCAGTTCCAGCCATTCCATTGCCGCATAGGATGCCGGCGCGTTGTCCGGATAGCCCGGGATAATCGGCGGGTTGCCCAGCAGATTGCGCACCATCGCCAGCGACAGCGCTTCGTAATACTGGCCATTGTATTCAACCAGCAACGGTACCCGCCGCGAAATGCCGTCGTTCGGGTCGACCAGAGGGTTGAAATGTCCGGCACCGGCGGCGGCCTTCTGAAACTCGGGGAGGTTGCCGCCGTAACTGACCCACTGCGTAAAGCCTATGCGACGACCGCTGAAGGTCCCGGCCGGGAACACGGACGCCGGCGCGGCCCCGGAGCTGACGCCACCTTCCTTGCTGGAAAAGTAGTAGCCGAGAACGACCGGCCGGTTCTTGATCGCCGCGGCGAAGCGCGCATCGTGGTCCAGCTGAGGGCGCAGTTCACGCAGCGTTGCCTGGTAGCCCGCCACATCCTTCAGCTCCTTCTTCGCCAGAGCCTCCAGCGACTTGAGTCCGGAACTTTCGTCCGGCTCGGCAAAGACGACGTCGAAACCCACCAGCCTGATCCCGTACTCATCAAACAGCTTGTCCATCAGGGTCGCCAGCTTGTCACGGCCCCACGGCCACCTACCCTGCTCGGCCAGCGATTTTTCATCGATATCAAGAATGACTACGCGCGACTCGACACCTTGCGGCATGGTCAGACGCACTTTCACGTCATAGATGAGCGAGTCCATGTGATTGATGAACGGAACCTGGTAAATTCGCGCCGAATGGCCGAGCAAGACCAGAAGAATCACGAGTCCAAGGACGTAGCGGGGAAGATACTGTTTCAAGCGATCTCCAGAATTGACCTGAATTCGGGTTCAGCCCTTGAGGAAAAACTCCATTTTGGTTCCAGCCAGTTCAATCACATCGTGGTCCGCCAACTGATGTGCCTGTGCGTCGAGCGTCTTGCCATTGACCACCGGACGGCTGGCACCCTCCACGTGGGTGATGAAATATCCGTGGGGACGGCGCGCGATCACCGCCACCTGAACACCCGGCTTGCCCAGCGTGGTGAGGGTTTTCGTTAGCTCCATTTCCTTGCCGGCATTGCCGCCCGAAAGTATCTGGATGGCGCCCAGCGGCAGTGCGGGAGCTGCCGGAGCAGCGGCCGCGGCCGCTGGCGGGGGCGTCATTCCCGGCGACGTTGACATGTGAGCCGGAACCGCCGGACTGGCCGCAGCGGGGGCTGCAGGAGCCGGAGCAGCAGGCGCAGGCGCTGGCGGCAGGCTTGCCGGCTTTTGCGCCGCGCCCGGACGCAGAATCATGGTCTTCTCGAAATCGGCACCCGAGGTCTGCTGGGGAACCTCGCTGACAAATTTCAAACGGTACTTGCCCAGCTCAATGGTGTCGCCATTCACCAGGAAGTGCTTCTTGACAGACTGGCCATTGACGAACGTGCCGTTGGTGCTGCCCAGATCCTCAAGAAAGGAATCATTCAGAATGGTGATCACCACGGCGTGTTCGCCAGATATGGCCAGATTGTCTATCTGTATGTCGTTGTGCGGCTTGCGACCAATCGTGGTGCGCTCCTTGCTCAAGGGGATTTCCTTGAGCATCGTGGTTTCCATGCTGAGTATGAGCTTAGCCATTGTTGTAGTCCTTCGAGGTCACTGAGCGCTGCATTACTTGAACCAGGCCAGGAGTCGGGTCCACCAGCCGCGCGCGGCAGGATATTCGCCCTTCACCTTGACCAGGATTACCGAAACATTGTCACGGCCACCGTTGTCGTTGGCCATCTGAATCAACTGCATCGCACACAACTCCAGATTGGCCGACAGGGCGCCCAAAGTCATGGCAATCTCGTCGTCCTCGACCATGTCGTTGAGGCCGTCGGAGCAAAACAGGTAGACGTCGCCGGGAACGACCGCATGATCGTGTATCTCGGCTGGCACTTCGGGGTCAATGCCGACAGCGCGCGTGACCAGATTCTTGTTCTGCGAATGCCGCGCCTGCTCCGGGGTGATAAGGCCGGCATCGATCTGCTCCTGGAGCAACGAATGGTCGCGCGTGACTTGCTGAAAATCCTCGCCACGCAAGCGGTACAAGCGGGAGTCACCAATGTGGCCCACCGTCACCCGGTTGTCGTGGAATACGCCAACCACAAGGGTCGTACCCATTCCTGCATATTGGGGCTGGCTTTGTGCCGCCTGATAAATGGCACCGTTGACGCGGGCCATCTCGGTCTCCAGCGCAACATGCGCCCAGGACTTTCCGGACGGGTCGATGCTGCTCGGCTCACGCTCGACGAAGGCCTTTTCCAGTTCGCTGCCGAGCAGTGCGGTTGCCATGCCGCTGGCAACTTCCCCGGCGTTGTAACCACCCATGCCATCTGCCAGAACAGCGAATCCGCTCACCGGGTTCGCCATGACAGCATCTTCATTGTTCGAGCGCACCATGCCCGGTTCGCTACGGGTGACGATTTCGAGAACAGTACTCATATCCATGGCCCGGCCCTCAAAAGCTGATATCGACGCCTGAAGCATCTGCCGCGGCAGCGCCATTAATCGACAAGCAGGTGCGTATGTCCCGCGCGAACTCGGCACCGGTCTGGTAGCGCGCATCCGGATCCTTGGTCATCGAACGGTCGATGATCGCCACCAGGCAGTCCGGGAGATCGGGATTGAAAGTGCGAATGTCGGGATGCGGCTCATTCGCAATACGGAACATCAGCTGCGCCATGGAATCGCCCTCGAAGGGCAGCTTGCCGCAAGACATCTGGTACAGCATCACGCCCAGCGAGAACAGGTCGGAACGACCGTCGATCTTCTTGCCGGCCAACTGCTCGGGCGACATGAAGCTTGGCGTACCCAGCACCATGCCGGTCTTGGTCTTGGACGAGTCGGTAATGCGCGCGATGCCGAAGTCGGTCACCTTGACCTGGTCGGACTCCGGTTCGTACATGATGTTTGCCGGCTTGATGTCGCGATGCACCACGTTGTTTTCGTGCGCGTAGGACAGCGCATCGGCAACACGCGCGGCAATGCTCATGACCAACGGCAGGGGTAGCAGATTGCCCAGCTTGGCATAGGACACCAGGTCCTTGCCCTTGAGGAACTCCATCGCGATGTAGGCCAGATCGTGTTCCTCGCCAGCATCGAACATCGTGACAATGTTGGGGTGGTTTAGGCGGCCGGCGGTTTCTGCCTCGCGGAAGAAACGCTCCTTGACCTCGACCAGTTCGTCGGCTTCGAACTCCTGCGACAGCGCCATGGTCTTGATCGCCACCACGCGATTGATCTTGGGATCGCGTCCGAGATAGACCACACCCATCGCGCCCTTGCCCAGTTCCTTCTCTATCTCGTAGCGGCCCAGCATCGGCTTTTCGACGTTGCCTGCCGTATCGATCAGGCTGGCATTGCTGCGGCTACCGCCGCCTCCGCCGAGAATCACGGTCTCAGAGAGCTGCTTGGCGCGATTCACCCGGCTTTCGATGTCGCGGAACTTCGGGTCGAAATCGAAAATGTAACGGAATGCCGCCTCCGCCTTGTTGAACTGCCGCTTGCGTTCGAAATCCAGCGCCAGGTTGTACATGTTTTCCATCAATGGCCCGTCCATCGGGCACTTGCGGAACTTGTCGAAGGCCATGTCAAGCTGACCCTGTCCCTGGAAAGCCAGACCCAGCATGCGATTGGACTCGGCCGAATCCGCATCGGATTTCTCCTTGCCGCGCTCGGTCACGACGAAGCGCTTGACGGTCAGCAACAAATGGCCGACCAGCAACAACGCCGCCGGTATCATCAGCTGCAGCCACATCAATTGCGTAGTCATCAAGGCGAAATGGATCGCGATCAGTGCCACCAGAAGACCCACGGTAATCCCGGCTGCCATGCCGGCCTTGATACGCGGCAACAAGGCAATCAGGTAGGCGGCGATCAACAGAAATATGAGTTTCTCGACCCAGAAGCCCCAGGTCGGGGCGACGAAGAAGTGTTCCGAGAGCAGACTCGATACGGCGTGTGCCTGCATCAGGACGGCTGGCATGGACGTGCTGATCGGGGTAACGAATACGCTACCCACCGATGACGAGGTCGGCCCGATCAGGACGATCTTGTCACGATACTTTTCGTAGGGAATCTTCCCACTTTTCACATCAAAAAATGAATCGACCGGGAAAGCCGAGCCGCCGTCGCGGTCCTTGTAATAAAAGGTCAGCATGCGCGTGTCGGCATCGGTGCCGATCTTGAGCTTGCCCAGCTTGACCGAACTGCCGGCCGAGACCTGTATGTCCGCCACCGTCAGGTTATGGCTCCTGGCCGCCACCAGAAGCGACAGCGAGGGATAGGCCTGATCGAAGTAGGACAGCACCAACGGCTCGGTACGGATCGCACCATCCACGTCGGGAGTCACGTTGAGGTGGCCGATGGCCGTCGCCACCTTGGCCAGCGGCTCGATTACGCTCGCGTCGACGCCGAGGGTCGGATAGGGCGGCGCGTCCGCGGCACCGGACAGCTTGACGGCATTCTTCTTCACGGAATCAGGTAGATCCTTGTCCGGCCGTCCGCGCGGCTCGCCAAGCACGAACAGCATCGGCAGCGCCACATTGCCCGCTTTGGCGAAGGCATCCGCCAGACGGCGGTCGGTGTTCAGTTTCTGATCCGCTTCCAGCAGGATTGCCTCGATCTGCGGGCAGGAGGACGGCGCGGCCACTGGTGCGGGGGCAGCAGGCTCATCGGCGATCGGGGCAGCGGCCGATGCCGCGCCGGGTGTAGCAGTCGCCGCAACCGGCACAGCGGCCGGCGGCGCCGCGACGGCAACCACGGAAGGCAGCGTCACGCCGCAGGTTTCAATCAGCTTGTTGATATATGCCAGGCCTTGATCGCGCTGCGGCTCGGAATAGAACACCGTGGTAGCAATGACTTTGGCTTTGGCGGCAGCCAGCTTGTCCACCATGTCGGCCATGATTTCGCGCGACCATGGCCAGCGGCCGATGTTGTCCAGGCTGGGCTTGTCGATTGCAATCACCGCGACCTTGTCGGACGGCGCGCGCGCAGTCGCCGCCACCCCCATATCGTAGGCTTTGCGTTCCAGACCCTGCAAGAGTTCGCCATTACCCAGGATCAGCATGAAAATGCTGACGACAACACCGAAGAACCAGTCACTCTTCCAGAAGTCTGCCT
Organism: Sulfuritalea hydrogenivorans sk43H; assembly: GCA_945870205.1. Taxonomy (GTDB): domain Bacteria; phylum Pseudomonadota; class Gammaproteobacteria; order Burkholderiales; family Rhodocyclaceae; genus Sulfuritalea; species Sulfuritalea hydrogenivorans_A. Next base: position 8,308 of record CAMBRI010000120.1, read on the forward strand.
TCTTCATCGGTCGCTACCCTGTGTGAGAGCCCTTATTAAAACAGGACAATAAGCCCAATTCTTACAGTCCTGCATCAACTCCGTCAATCAATTTCAATAGATTCGGGCTGGCCCCGCCAAAACATTGTGGAATTCTAAGCGCAAAAAAGCCGCCCCGGCTTACGCCAGTGCGGCTTTTTGGCATATTGCCAGCACCAATTCCTACTTAAGCAGTGCCTTGAGCAGCTTGGCCATTTCCGACGGGTTGCGCGTTACCGTGAAGCCGCACTCTTCCATGATCGCGAGTTTGGCATCCGCCGTATCTGCGCCACCGGAGATCAACGCCCCGGCGTGGCCCATGCGCTTGCCGGCCGGCGCTGTGACGCCGGCGATGAAACCGACGATGGGTTTCTTCATGTTGGCTTTGCACCATACCGCTGCTTCGGCTTCGTCCGGCCCGCCGATCTCCCCGATCATGATCACCGCGTCGGTGTCAGGATCGTCGTTGAAGGCTCGCATGATGTCGATGTGCTTGAGGCCGTTGATCGGGTCGCCGCCGATGCCCACCGCCGACGACTGGCCGAGGCCGATTTCAGTGAGTTGCGCCACGGCCTCGTAGGTCAGCGTGCCGGAACGCGACACAACCCCAATGCGACCCTTGCGGTGGATATGGCCGGGCATGATGCCGATCTTGATTTCGTCGGGGGTGATCAGGCCGGGGCAGTTGGGGCCGAGCAGCAGGGTCTTCTTGCCGCCGGCGGCTTCCTTGGCCTTCATCTTGTTGCGCACCACCAGCATGTCGCGCACCGGAATGCCTTCGGTGATGCAGATCGCCAGGTCGAGGTCGGCCTCGCAGGCCTCCCAGATGGCATCGGCGGCACCGGCGGGCGGCACGTAGATAACGGAAACTGTCGCGCCGGTTTGCGCCTTGGCTTCCTTGACCGAGCCGAAGATCGGGATATCAAGAACCCTTTCGCCGGCCTTCTTCGGATTCACACCCGCAACGAAGCAATTTTTGCCGTTGGCGTATTCCTGGCATTTTTCGGTGTGGAACTGACCCGTCTTGCCGGTGATGCCCTGGGTAATGACTTTTGTGTCTTTGTTGATCAGGATGGACATAATTGTTCCTTGCTTGGCGGCTTATTTGACGGCCGCGACGATCTTGCTCGCGGCATCGGCCATGGTGTCGGCGGAAATGATGGGCAGGCCGGAATCCTTGAGGATCTGCTTGCCGAGGTCTTCGTTGGTGCCCTTCATGCGCACCACCAGCGGTACGCTGAGATGGGTTTCCTTGGCTGCCGCAACGACACCGGCGGCAATCGTGTCGCACTTCATGATGCCGCCAAAAATATTGACCAGAATGCCCTTGACCTTGGGGTTCTTGAGCATGATCTTGAAGGCCTCGGTGACCTTTTCGGTGGTGGCGCCGCCACCCACGTCGAGAAAGTTGGCCGGCTCTGCGCCGAACAGCTTGATGGTGTCCATGGTCGCCATCGCCAGACCGGCGCCATTGACCAGACAGCCGATGTTGCCGTCGAGCGAGATGTAGGCCAGGTCATACTTGGAAGCCTCTATTTCATCCGCATCTTCCTCGTCGAGGTCGCGGTAGGCAACGATCTCCGGATGGCGATAGAGCGCATTGGCATCGAAGTTGAACTTGGCGTCAAGCGCCTTGATGCCGCCGTTGCCTTCGAGGATCAGCGGGTTGATTTCAGCCAGGCTGGCATCGGTTTCCATGTAGCAGGTGTAGAGCTTCTTCAGCGTATCGACGGCCTGGGCCAGCGAACCGGCCGGCACGCCTATGCCGTTGGCCAGTTCGTTGGCCTGCGCATCGGTGAGGCCTGTTGCCGGATCGACGAAGACCTTGATGATCTTTTCCGGTGTCTTGTGCGCGACTTCCTCGATGTCCATGCCGCCCTCGGAGGACGCCATCATGGCGACCTTCTGCGTGGCACGGTCGGTCAGCGCGGCAACATAGTATTCTTTCTTGATGTCGGCGCCTTCCTCGATCAAGAGGCGGCGCACCTTCTGGCCTTCGGGCCCGGTTTGATGCGTCTTGAGTTGCATGCCAAGAATGGCCTTGGCAAAAATCCTGACTTCGTCGGGGTTCTTGGCGACTTTCACGCCACCGCCCTTGCCACGGCCGCCGGCGTGAATCTGAGCCTTGACCACCCAGACCTTGCCACCAAGAGTCTCTGCCGCCTTGACCGCCTCTTCGACGGAAAAGCAGGGAATTCCGCGCGGGGTAGTCACGCCGAATTTCTTCAGGATTTCCTTGCCCTGATATTCGTGGATTTTCATGCGTCGTCCTTGTTATGTGTGCTGCGTTGATTTGAAGCCGGCATTGATCCGGAAAATCAGGTACCGGTCTTGTTGCAGCGAAGTCAGCGCGGGCAATTCCGCCAAACCGCCTTCGAAGTCGTGATATGCCGCTGCAGGGATGGGGAAGCGGCACTGTTGTTGCGGCGCAGAATACTAACATAAGCGTACTTAATGGAAGCTTACAAGCGCGACGCCTCGAGGATGCCCGGCCCGAGCCCGCTGCAAGGCCCGGGCCGCAACCCGCATAATGGCACCCGGCACGCATCCGGGAAGCTGCGCCGCCTTTGACCCTCAGGAGATGTCGATGAATCGCCCTCGCTACCTGTTGGCCCTGGACCAGGGCACGTCCAGCTCACGCAGCATCGTGTTCGACACCCAGGGCCAGGTTGTTGCCTTGGCCCAGCGTGAACTCCGGCAGATATTTCCGCGGCCTGGCTGGGTCGAACACGACCCCCTGGAAATCTGGGCCGGCCAACTTGCCACCGCACAGGAAGCGCTGGGCAAGGCGCACATAGGCGCTGCCGACGTTGCCGCAATAGGCATCACCAACCAGCGCGAAACCACCCTGCTATGGAAGCGCAGCACCGGCGAACCGCTGTGCAATGCCATTGTCTGGCAGGACCGGCGCACCGAGCCCGCCTGCGCGGACCTGCGGCAACGGGGCTTTGAAGCCATGGTCCGCGACAAGACCGGACTCATCATCGATGCCTATTTTTCCGGCACCAAGCTCAAGTGGATTCTCGACAATATTCCAGGCGCGCACGATGCCGCGAGGCGCGGCGAACTGGCTTTCGGCACGATCGATACCTGGCTGGCCTGGCAGCTGACGGGCGGCGCCGTGCATGCCACGGACGTCAGCAACGCCTCGCGCACCATGCTGTTTAACATCCATCGCAACCAGTGGGACGACGAATTGCTGGAATTGCTGGATATCCCGCGCGAAGTACTGCCCGGGGTGCATGCCTCAAGCCATGTCTATGGTCATACCCGGGCCGAGCTGTTCGGTGCGCCGATCGCCATCGGCGGCATCGCCGGTGACCAGCAAAGCGCGCTGTTCGGACAGGCCTGCTTCACCTCGGGCCTCGCCAAGAATACGTATGGCACCGGCTGCTTCATGCTGATGCATAGCGGCGAGCACTGTCTGACCAGCAGCAACGGGCTGATTGCCACCAGCGCCGCGCAAGTCACGTCCAAGCCCGAGTTCGCCCTGGAAGGCAGCGTTTTCGTTGGTGGCGCGGTGGTGCAGTGGTTGCGCGACGGCCTGCACGCCATCCAGGGCAGCGCGGCGGTGCAGGATCTGGCGCAAAGCGTACCCGACAGCGGCGGCGTGATGTTCGTACCAGCCTTCACCGGGCTGGGCGCGCCCTACTGGAAGCCCGATGCACGTGGCGCCATCCTCGGTCTGAGCCGCGGTACCTCGGTAGCGCACATCGCCCGCGCCGCACTGGAAAGCATCGCCTTCCAGAGTGCCGTGCTATTGCAGGCCATGAGCCGCGACCTGGGCGAAAACGGCGGCGTCACCGTACTGCGCGTCGATGGCGGCGCCTGCGTCAATAATATGTTGATGCAATTTCAGGCCGACTTGCTGGACATTCCGGTGGTGCGACCGCGGGTTATCGAAACTACCGCACTGGGCGTGGCCTACCTGGCCGGTTTGTCCTGTGGCGTCTATGCAGGTATTGATGAGCTTGCCGCACACTGGCAGGCGGAGCGCACTTTCCTTCCGGGCATGACGCGCGAACAAGCCGGCGAACTGATGCAGCGCTGGGAGCATGCCGTGGCGCAGACGGTGCTATAGCCCCCGGCACTGACTCTTCATCGACTGCGCCGGGCTTCCTTCAAGGTCTTGAGTTCCGGCAACTTGAGCCGCTGTCGATCCGGCTCGACG
>CAMBRI010000121.1 GCA_945870205.1 Sulfuritalea hydrogenivorans sk43H
ACGCGCAGAAATTTTCTGTTCCATGCCATGTCTTCTTCTCCTTATGCGTTGGCGCGAGGTTGCGTGTCGGTCTTGCCGGCCCAGGCGCGCATCTTGTCGAGCCCCGTCCATTCGGCATCGACGTAGGTGATGGCGCCGGTCGGGCAGGCGCTGGCGCAGGCGGGGTCGCCACCGCACAGGTCGCATTTCTGTACCTTGCCGCTGTCGGCCACGTAGTTCACCGTGCCAAACGGGCAGGCGATGGTGCATACCTTGCACCCGACGCAGACGTCTTCATGCACGACCTTGGCGCCGGTGCCGGCATCGATGCGGATGGCATCCACCGGACAGGCGGTCATGCACCACGCTTCGGCACACTGCGTACAGGTGTAGGGTACCTTGCGGCCAGCGTGCTCGAAGTTGAAGACCTTGATGCGCGACTTCGAGATGTTGAACACGCCATGGTTTTCATACGAACACGCCATCTCGCATTGCAGACAGCCTGTGCATTTGTTCGCGTCTATGTGCAACGATTTCTGCATTTCCGACCTCCTCTATCACTCAAATATTCTTCGGTTGAATCGTGTCCCTGTTCATGCTTGCGACAGGGCAATTGCCAAGTGCAAATCGCATGCCATAGATTTAACGAAAGCAATTTTCAATTTCGGCAGCCGGTTTCATAATTACCGCAACAAAACGCGACAGCTGTTCCAAAGCGAGACACATCGCCGCCAATGTCAGCGGATCGCGACACCCCAGGGCAATTCGCCGACAGGAACGGTTTCTCGGATCTGCATCGACACCGCATCGATGACCGATACTGAATTGGAACGTCCGTTGGCGACATACACGGACTGGTTGTCCGGAGTCACTGCCAATCCCCAGGGACGTTTACCCACAGGAACATTGCCGACGATCTGGTTGTTCAACGGATCTATTGCAGAGACCGTCGCCGCGCGCCCGTTCGACACAAACACGCGCTTGCCGTCCGCGGCCACGGCCACGCCGTTCGCGTATTCACCCGTCTTGATCGTGGCGACCACAGCGCGGTGCACGACATCGATCACATACACGGTGCTGGCGAGTTCGCAGGCAACGTAGGCGCGGCTTCCATCGGGCAGAAAACCGATGCCGCGAGGCCGTTCACCCACCTTGATCGAGGCGACCTCGAGCCGGGCCGCCACATCGATCACATCGACGCTGTCGGCTTCTTCCGCACTCACATAAAGCCAGCGGCCGTCGGGACTGAACACCGCATGCTCCGGATTCTTGCCGCTGGTCTTGATCGAGAAGCCGACTGCGCCGGTTGCCGCATCAATGAACACGACGCTGTTGGACAATTCGACGGCAGCGACCACCCAGCGCCCATCCGGCGACAGGCTGACACCTTCGGGCGATTCGCCAAGCGGTATCCGGGTCAGCACCTGACGCGCTTCCAGATCAATCACAGCGAGCCCGTTCGCAGTCTTGTCGCTGACAAAGAGCCGCTTCCCATCCGCAGATGCCGCAAGGCCGCGCGGTGCGCCCCCCGTCACGATGGTCGCTTCGACCCGCCGCGTTGCCGTATCGATCACCGAGATCGTGCCGGACTTTTCATTGGGAACGTAGGCGAACGGCGCCGCCAGCGCGCTGCCGAAAGTGGCCATCAATGCCAGCGCCAGAAGCGCCCGGCTGAGACATGCACACGTCCTCATGGCTGGCGATGCTGCACGCCGTGGCGCAGCATGATGTTCTTGATCGTGCCGTCCGCAAGCATGGCGTTGATCGCCGCCTGCAGCGCCTGTGCCAAGTCATCGCTTTGGGCCTTCACCGCAAGACCGACCACCCATTGGCGCTTCTGCAAGACGGGATGCGGCGGCAGATCAATGGCGAAGCGCGCATCGCCCTTGAGGCCGCCTTCGAGTTCGCCCTGCTGCGCCATGACGGCGGCAACCTCCCCTGTCTTCAGTGCCGCCACTGCTTCGCCGGCAGTCCTGAAGTTCCTGAGGGTATTGCGATAGCGGCCACTATCGGCGGAAAGCATCACGGTTGCGGCCAGGGTGTCGCCCTCGACACCCAAGTTGAGCTTTTCGAAGGGTTCGAAATTATCCAGCGCAGGCAATTTGTCCAACTGCCTGCCGATGGCATAGCGCTCCCTGTGATAGGGCGCGAAAAACTTGACCCGATCCACCTTGGCCATGTAGGCCTGATCGACCGGGACGTGCATCATGACATCGGCAGGGCCGTAGCCCAGGTAATGTCCCTTCCAGACCATGTTGCGCAGGTCGTCCTCCATGTTCTCGTCGGCTTCGAACCAAAGCGGCGACATCTTGACGCCGAGCTTTGCGGCCAAGGCTTCGGCAAGATCGACGTCGGTTCCCTTGCCATCGTGCGAGAACGGCGCGAAGTTCCGGTACAGCGCGACCTTCAGCACGCCGCTTTGACGAATCTTTGTCAAGGCTGACGGGTCCTGCGCATTGGCCGGCGGCGCGATCAATAAGGCAAAGACAAATCCGACGGGCGCGGCCACGGCGCCGACTCCGGCCAGAAAACTGCGCAAGGCCGGAAGGCAAGCAGCCCATCGAATCATGGTGACACTCCTCATATTTTCTTGGTTAACGTGAATCAACATGTTCTGAGCGACTGGTGATAGCCGAGCGCAGCGAGCCAATCAATAGCCTCCCCGCGAGGGGAGGATGGGAGGGGCGGGCCTTCAATTCGTCTTTCGCGTGTTTCATCTTCAGGGGGTAGATCTCGCTGCCATGAGCGGTTTGGGCCGGACATGATACCAACCCCGAGCGCCCAGGCAGAACGCAGGTGTATCAATTTGCGCCAGCCATGATCCATTTGACCAAGGCCTTGAGGTCGTCTTCCGGCACGGCATCCATCGGCGGCATCGGCACCTTGCCCCAGGTTCCCGAACCACCCTTCTTCACCTTCGCCAACAACCTGGCTTCGGCGTTCTTGTCCTTGCCATACTTCTTTGCAACTTCGCGATAGGCTGGGCCTACGCCACGCGCATCAACCGCATGACAGGACAGGCAGTTGGACTTCTTCGCCAGTGCCGCCATGGGATTCGGCGGCGCGACCGCTTCCACTTCATGTCGCGTGTCGAGATAGGAACGGATCGCCCAGATCGCCTCCTGCGACATGATGCCTTCGAAAGGAGGCATATAGACCGCGCCGTTGCGCACCTTGCCACGGAGCACCGACTCCCTGAAATAAATGTCAGTCTCCTTGTCGATGTCCAGTTTGCGCAAATCCGGCGCAATGCCGCCGCTGATTGCCTCGAGACCATGGCAACGAGCGCAATTCTGGTTGTACGCGGAGGTACCGACACGGACCGCCTCCTTGTCACCGCGATAGGGGTTCTCGTCACGCTTCTGGTCGCCCAGCGGCTTGAGCGTACTGACGTCGACGGCCTGCGGCGTCACGTCGCCATGGGCAAAAGCGATCGGTGACAAGAGTGATCCACCCACCAGCGCTGCCACAACGAAAAATCGAATCCTTGCTTGCATGAAAATTCTCCTCCAGAAAATTGTTGATCTCACCTGCACAGGGACATGGCCTGCGCTGAATCGTCTTGAGATAGCACTTAGCGTGCCAAACAGGGAGTGGCCTGCACAAGACCATGTTCTGACCCTGCGCGCGCCTATGGGCACGAAATCTGCACTAGCCAATCCACCCAACCAGGACGGAGTGTCGCAACTTGAAACATCGGATGTATCATTACCGGCCAAATACGACTTATGGGGCGTCCCAGTGGGACGCAACCAATAGCTTTGCGCGCAACTCGAGCGCAGCGGAACCGGAGCGAGGAGATCCATCAATGAAGCAGGCCAAGAGCAATGGCGGGCTTGAATTCGGCATCGCCGGGAATGCGCGGGATATCGTACGCAACTCCGGCGCCGTCCCGAGCGGGCTGCTGCCCTCGGCGATCGAAATGTCCTGGGAGCGCTGCATCGGCTACGGCCTCGACAACGACCAGACCAGCGAGTTCGAACCGCTCGAACGACCACTGCTGAGCGAACAACTGGAAAAGAGCCGTCACCTGCTGACCCATGCCCAGCCCGTGATGGATGTCCTCTTCGAACAGATCGTCGATACCCAGAATGTGGTCGTTCTCGCCAACAATGCCGGTTACATCCTCCACAGTTGCGGCGATCCTGAGTTCCTGACCCGAGCCGAAAAAGTTGCGCTGGCACCTGGCGTCGAATGGTCGGAAGCCAATCGCGGCACCAATGCGATCGGCACCGCGATCGCGATGGGAGCGCCTGTGGTGGTCGATGGCAGCCAGCACTTCCTTTCCGCAAACCGTTTCCTGACCTGCTCTGCCTCACCAATTTACGACCCCTACGGACATCTGACCGGCATCCTGGATGTATCCGGCGATCACCGCAGTTCCAACCGGCATACCATGGCTCTGGTGCGCATGTCGGTGCAAATGATCGAGAACCGGATGTTTGCGTCCACCTTCACCGAAATGCTGACCCTGCGCTTCCATGCCCGGCCGGAGTTTGTCGGAACGCTTTGCGAAGGCATGGCCGCCTTCGCGGAAGACGGCACCCTGCTCTCGGCCAACCGCAATGCCTGCTTCCAGTTCGGCCAGAATCTCGAGCAACTGCGTGGCAGCAACTTCAATTCATTGTTCGGACAGCCGATCAACCGCCTGCTCGACCATCTTCTGGTGCGCCCGCAGGATTCGATGGCCCTGACGCTCGCCAGCGGTGTGCGCGTGCAGGCACGCGCGGATTTTCGTCCGTCTCACCTGCGCCGGCATTCGCGCCTGGCCATCCAGAGCCAGCCCGCTTCGGCACAGACCGCCCCGACCGACGAAGTCTCCGCACGAGCCACAGTTCCCGTCCGCCAGGGATGCCCGATGGAGCGACTGCAAACCGGCGACCCGCAGATCAACGCGGTGGTAAACAAGGTCAAGAAGGTGATCGGCAAGGATATCCCCATCCTGATTCAGGGGGAGACCGGCACCGGCAAGGAGCTTCTGGCGAACGCCATTCATTGCGGCAGCCCGCGCGCTGCCAAGCCCTTCGTCGCTGTCAATTGCGCGGCCATTCCGGAAGGCCTGATCGAATCGGAACTATTCGGCTACGAAGAAGGCGCATTCACCGGCGCCCGGCGCAAGGGAAGCACCGGCCGCATACTCCAGGCCGATGGTGGCACGCTGTTTCTCGATGAAATCGGTGACATGCCGCTATCGCTGCAGGCCCGCCTGCTGCGCGTGCTGCAAGAGCGCATTGTCATCCCGCTGGGTAGCGCGAAGTCCTACCCCGTGAACATTGCCGTGATCTGCGCCACCCACCGCCGCATCCGCGATAGCGTCAGCAGCGGCCAGTTCCGCGAAGATCTCTATTTCCGGCTCAATGGCCTGACCGTAATGCTGCCACCGCTGCGGACACGCACCGACATCGACGCCCTGGTCGCTTCGCTGCTCAGGGAACTTGGCGGCGATCATCCGCCGTCCATCGACCCCGAGGTGCTTGAACTGTTCCGTCGTCATCCCTGGCCGGGAAATCTGCGCCAGTTGTCTAACTTGTTGCGCACAGCGGTCGTCATGGCGGAAGGCGAACCGACCATACTCCGGGAGCATCTGCCTGACGATTTCATCGAGGACATCGAGCAGGGTCTGGCGGGCATCACCCGGCCAGCAAGCGCGGCCAGACCGGAAGCTGAACTGGCCACAATCGCGCCAATTCCGGTGTCTATGCCGTCTGCAGAGCCACCTGAAACATCGGCCGGAAGGCTGCAGGATCTCGCCTTGCTGGCAATCCGTGACGCCCTCGCGCGCAGCGGCGGCAACATTTCCGGCGCCGCACGCGAACTCGGCGTCAGTCGCAGCACCCTCTACCGCAAGCTGCACGGCTGAGCGCCGGCCGCATACGGCCTGACCGCCTTGGTGGCTATGGCATGTTCATTGCGGAAGTCACTGCCAGGGCGATGGCAGAAGCATGATGTGTCCAACAATGATGCACGAGCGCACAGGCTTTGCTCCAGATGCGGACTCCTGACCGGCAAATTCTGATCGTGCAGCAGGACAATAAATATCATATCTATCTGTTTGTTAATGAATCTATCAATAAACGAACAATATTAACTACTCATCTGGCTACTCTCTTTGGTGTTGTGTACTACAAATCTATACCACCGCCCCCCCCGCAATACCCGGACTATTCACCCCTTGACTCGCTGGGTATGAGCGCCACCTTTCAATACCTGTAATTGCGAACTAACCTTCAGGAAATCGTTATTTCTGACACCCTGAAGCAGACGGACGGCGACGCAGCACCCGGCCACTATGCAGAGTTCCCAATTGTGAACAGTTGGTCGATCGAAGGCGCGCGCACTGGCAGCCACAGGGACAAGTTAGCACGGCCGTCGTCGTGGCCGGGTGAGGCCACCGGCGCTAAAGCAATCTTTGCGCCATTGGCCCTGAACCCGTTCCTTTTTTGCCTCGCGCTTAGATTTGCTTAGATTCGCGCGCGAATTGGCAGATAGGCTAGTAGTCAGTCACCCCATTGATGTGGTTCGGCTGCTAACCGGAAAGAATTGTCCAAATGAAGGCACGCTCGCTACTGGCCATCTTGGCCGTGATATGCGCTTCCAATGCCTCTTTGGCGGCGACGCCTGCAGCCGGAGCGAGGAGACCAGGCGATGAATCATGCCAGTAGCAATGACGGGACCGAGTTTGGTGGAGTGGGCATGGCTCGGGATGCAGTTCGCAGCTCCGGGACGGTTCCCAGCGGACTGCTGCCATCTGCGATCGAAATGTCCTGGGAGCGATGCCTCGGGTATGGCCTTGACAACGATCAGGCCAGCGAATTCGACCCGCTGGAAAGGGTTCAACTGATAGAAGAGTTGGAAAAGAGCCAGCACCTGCTGACCCATGCCCAGCCCGTGATGGACGTACTTTTCGAACAGATCGTCGATACCCAGAACGTAGTGGTGCTCGCCAACAATGCTGGTTACATCCTGCACAGTTGCGGTGATCCCGAGTTTCTCACACGTGCCGAAAAAGTTGCGCTTGCGCCCGGTGTCGAGTGGTCGGAAGCCAACCGCGGAACCAATGCGATCGGCACCGCAATCGCGATGGGGGCGCCGGTCGTGGTAGATGGCGGCCAGCACTTTCTTTCCGCCAATCGTTTTCTGACCTGTTCCGCCTCGCCGATTTACGACCCCTACGGACACCTGACCGGAATCCTGAATGTATCCGGTGATCATCGCAGTTCCAACCGGCATACCATGGCGCTGGTGCGCACGTCGGTACAGATGATTGAAAACAGGATGTTTGCGTCCACCTTCACCGAAATGCTTACCCTGCGCTTCCATGCCAGACCGGAGTTTGTCGGCACGCTGTGCGAGGGCATGGCCGCTTTCGCCGAAGACGGAACCCTGCTCTCGGCAAACCGCAATGCCTGCTTCCAGTTCGGCAAGAATCTGGAACAGCTGCGCGGTACCAACTTCAACTCCCTGTTCGGCCAACCGATCACCCGTCTGCTCGACCACCTACTGGTGCGCCCGCAGGATCCGCTGGCCCTCACTCTCGCCAGCGGTGTTCGAGTTCAGGCACGCGCCGACTTTGGTCCAATACACCTGCGCCGACATTCGCGCCTGGCGCTTCAGAGTCATCCGGTGGCAGCTCTGGCCGGTTCGGCGACCGAGATCGCGGGACGATCCGTTCCCGGGCCTTCCCGACAGAACTGCCCGATGGAGCGCCTGCAGTCGGGCGACCCGCAGATAAATGCCGTTGTCAACAAGGTTAAAAAGGTCATCGGGCGCGACATTCCGATCCTGATTCAGGGTGAAACAGGTACCGGCAAGGAACTGCTGGCCAACGCCATTCACTGTGTCGGGCCGCGCGCGACCAAACCCTTTGTTGCGGTCAACTGTGCCGCCATTCCCGAGGGACTGATCGAATCGGAACTGTTCGGCTACGGGGAAGGCGCCTTCACTGGTGCCCGGCGCAAGGGCAGCACCGGCCGCATCCTCCAGGCCGATGGCGGCACGCTGTTTCTCGATGAAATCGGTGACATGCCGCTATCGCTGCAGGCCCGCCTGCTGCGTGTGCTGCAAGAGCGCATCGTCATCCCGCTGGGCAGCGCGAAGTCCTACCCCGTGAACATTGCCGTGATCTGCGCCACCCACCGCCGCATCCGCGATAGCGTCAGCAGCGGCCAGTTCCGCGAAGATCTCTATTTCCGGCTCAATGGCCTGACCGTAATGCTGCCACCGCTGCGGGCACGCACCGACATCGACGCCCTGGTCGCTTCGCTGCTCAGGGAACTTGGCGGCGATCATCCGCCGTCCATCGACCCCGAGGTGCTTGAACTGTTCCGCCGTCATCCATGGCCGGGCAATCTGCGCCAGCTGTCGAACCTGTTGCGCACCGCAGTCGTCATGGCGGAAGGCGAACCCACCATACTCCGGGAGCATCTGCCCGACGATTTCATCGAGGACATCGAACAGGGTCTTGCCTGTATGCCACCACCGGAGAGCAACGCCGGCCTGACGATAGAACCGGCCACCGTTTCGCCAGCGCCGTCGTTCGTGCCGCCCCCAGTTTCGTCGGTGCTTCCCCAAGAATCGTCCGCGGGGCGACTACAGGACCTGGAACTGCAGGCGATCCGTGACGCCCTCGCGCGCAGCGGCGGCAACATTTCTGGCGCCGCCCGCGAACTGGGCGTCAGCCGCAGCACCCTCTATCGCAAGTTGCAGGATCGAGCGCAGGCAGTCCGCTGATCGATTTCAGCGGCATTCGCTCGCGGCGATATGCCGCCCGATTCGCGTTCCCGGCCACCAGGCAATGGTTGAGCCGGGGCATCCGCAAGGCGTCACTGGTTCAATCGACAGCCCCGCTTCCTTTGTGGCATGCCAATTGCTGAAAGTACTGCCAGAGCAATGACGGAAGCAAGGAGTGTTCGACAACGATGCACAAGCGCACTGGCTTGCGTCAAATGCCGACATCTGAGTTACAGGTTCCGATCCACTTCCGGACAGGTCGTCCGGCAACAGGGTCGGCGTCGCTGCTTTGAACAATTGATCGACACCATACCAATCAAAGGAGACGAAACGATGAAAAGCCTGAATGCACTTGCCGTAAGCATATCCGTACTGGGGGCCCTGGCCACCTACCTTGCGCTGGGCCCGCTGGGCGGCGTGTACCTTATCTGGGCGGCATTTGTGGCCTGGGGCGCGTTCTACGCTTTCGGCGCCGACGTCGCGGCACTGCGGAAGCTGGTGGTCTGCGGGATCTTCGGCGCACTGGTGGCCTGGGTTGTTGCCGTTGTCATCCTGACGGTTCCGCTCGCCGGTTCGCTGGGTTTGCCGCTATGGGCCGCGCTGGTGGTCGGCGCCGGCGTGGTGGTGGTGGTACTGGCCGCCAATTTTCCGGCGCTGGCGACCATTCCGGCCACGGTGTTCGGTTTCGCCTCGTCGTTTGCCTATCTGCTTCAGACACCGGACGTGCTGAAGCCGGAAGTACTGCTGTCCTTGAGCATGAAAAATTCACTGGTCCTGATTTCAATTTCCCTAATTGCGGGCGGCCTTTTCGGTCTGCTCTCGGCCCGCTGGGGTGCGGCAATGACCAAGGCCTGAGGTTAACGTGAAACAACATGTGCTGAGCGACTGGTGATAGCCGAGCGCAGCGAGCCAATCAATAGCCTCCCCGCGAGGGGAGGATGGGAGGGGAGGACCTTCAATTTGCCTTTAGCGTATTTCATCATATGCGGGTGGCTCTCGCTGCCATGAGCGTTAGGCACATGACTCCTGTTGTTCGGGGCCTGAAAAGGCCGGGGCTTACCCCGGCCTTTTCATCATGATTTTCATGATTTGGCTGCCGACGATGATCGTTGGGACATGACGGGCTTAGGATTTGCTCGTACCCGTTACTCAACCCTCGATGCGCATTTGCGCAAATACTGTCCAAATTGTCCCCAGTGTCCGCAATCTCCAAACCTGCTACCGAACTGAGCGTGATCGTCATTCTGTCGGTTGCGACATTCGCGATGGGAGCAGGCACCGAGTTCAGCGAACAAGCGGTTGCGATAGCGCAGCGGTTCGAGAGAATGCAACTCGATGAGTTGCCGCTCGCGCTGCTGACGCTGAGCCTGGGCCTGGCATGGTTCGCCTGGCGCCGCTGGCGGGAAATGCGAATCGAACTTGGCCAGCGGCGCGTGGTAGAGCGTCTGCTGGAGGCCAAACAGGAGGAACTGCGCAGTCTTTCACGCCGCCTCACCGAAAGCCATGAGGCCGAGCGACGCGGACTGGCCCGCGAACTGCACGATGAACTGGGTCAAACCCTCAACGCCATCAAGATCGAGGCGGTCAGCATCCGCAACTTGCACCACCACACCGGGCCGACGACTCAACGCGGTGCACTGGCGATAATTCAATTGACCGACCATGTCTACGACGTCGTGCGCACCATGACCAGCCGCCTGCGTCCGGTTGCCCTCGACGAACTGGGCCTCGCCGGTGCGCTCGAGCACGACTTGATGCAGTGGCGCCAGCGAGTGCCCAATACCAGCTTCGCGCTGGATCTTGGCAAGCTTCCCGACCACATCGACGAGCCGAGCGCCATCGCCTTGTATCGTGTGGCGCAGGAAGGTCTGACCAACATTGTCCGCCACGCGGCAGCGCGTCACGTAACGCTGGAACTCGACTTCCTCGCCGAGGCGAAATCATTGCACCTGGCGCTGCAGGACGACGGCCGCGGTGTGGAGCTTGCCGCAATCCGGCATGGCCTCGGGCTGGTCGGCATGCGTGAGCGCATCGATGCACTCGGTGGCGCCTTCAGCATTGCGAGCCATCCCGGACAGGGATTTCGCATTGCAGCCACCGTGCCATTCAATGTGCAGGGGCTAGTCCAGTGAGCGCACCGATCCGCGTGCTGCTGGTCGACGATCACGCCGTGGTGCGCGAAGGTTATCGACGATTGCTGGAAGCCACGCCGGGAATCCGGGTAGTCGCCGAAGCGGCCAGCGGCGAGGATGCCTATGCCAGCTTCATCGCCGAAAGTCCCGATGTGGTGGTGATGGACATCACCCTGCCCGGAATCAGTGGCTTTGAAGCCTTGCGCCGCATACGTGGCCGACAGCCCACGGCACGCGTGCTGATGTTCAGCATGCACGACGATCCCGTATTCGTGCTGCGCGCCCTGGAATGCGGGGCGCAGGGATACCTGACCAAGGCCAGCGCACCGGACATGATGGTGGAGGCCGTGCAGGCACTCGCCGCGGGACGCCGCTTTGTCCCCATCAACGTGACGAAAAATCTGCAGGATCGGGCGCTGTGCGAGGAACGACAGAGACTGGACGCGCTCACCGAGCGCGAGGTCGAGATCCTGCGCATGCTGGCTGCCGGCCACACGCTGGACGAAATCGCCGCGCTGCTGTTTGTCAGCAGCAAGACCGTGGCCAATTATCAGACCAGCATTCGACAGAAACTCGGCTGCGACAATGCCATGCAGTTGATGCGGATTGCCATTGCCTGCGGTTTGGCGGACACGCAATCGGTGGCACCCCGCACGATGAAGGAAATCGGAGCTGCACTCCATGTCGGGAAAAACTCCCTAGGCGACCCGCTCACCGGGTCGCAAACTTCAGCCTCCTGCCATAGCTGATCCGGAGCCCGACGATGTTTGCCGCAAACCGATTCCACCTTCCTGCCCTCACGCTGCTGCTTGCCACCGCAGGCGCGACCCTGCCGCCTCTCGCGGCGGCCGCCGACATCGACGCGCCTACGGTCGAGGTAATAGGCTTGTCGCCGATCAAAGGCCTGGAACAGGCACGCGACGAGGTGCCGGCCCATGTCCAATCCCTGAGCGCGCGAGTGCTCGGCGAGAACCGGATGCAGCCACTGCCGGAACTACTGGGCAGCCGCATTTCGGGAATCAATGTCAATGAGATACAGGGCAACCCCTATCAGGCCGACGTGAACTTCCGCGGCTTCACAGCCAGCCCGCTGCTGGGAACACCGCAAGGAATATCCGTGTATCAGGATGGCGTGCGAATCAACGAGCCCTTCGGCGATACGGTGAACTGGGATCTGATTCCGCGCGCTGCCGTGAGTTCGATTGATCTGATTCCCGGGTCGAACCCGCTGTTCGGCCTCAACACCCTGGGCGGTGCGCTGTCGATCCGCACCAAGGACGGCTTCAGCCATTCCGGTGCCGCCATCGAGGCCAGCGCCGGAAGTTTTGGCCGGCGTGAAATCGAAGCCGAATTTGGCAGCAAGCGGGGCGACCTCGGCCTGTTCGTCGCCGGCTCGCAGTTTCGCGAAGATGGCTGGCGCGACTTCTCGCCGTCGAAGGTCGATCAGTTGTTCCTCAAGCTTTCGCAGCAGCGCGGCCCACTGGAGTGGGACCTCGC
>CAMBRI010000122.1 GCA_945870205.1 Sulfuritalea hydrogenivorans sk43H
ATACCGAGATGACGCTGCGCCAGCGCGACTACGTCAAGAAGATCCAGCTTTCCGGCCAGCATCTGCTGCGCATCATCAACGACATTCTCGACATTTCCAAGATCGAGGCCGGCAAGCTCGCCATCGAGCACACCGACTTCGAGCTCGAGTCGACGCTGGCCGGCGTGGTCAACCTGATCGGCGAAAAAGCCGCCGACAAGGGGCTGGAACTTATCCTCGATGTGGCCAGCGACGTTCCCGTTGATGTCGTCGGTGATTCTCTGCGACTCGGGCAGGTGCTGATCAACTATACGAACAATGCCCTCAAGTTCACCGAGCGCGGCGAGATCGACATCATGGTGCGCGTGCGCGAGGCCAGCGAGGACAGCGTCCTGCTGTGGTTCGCGGTGCGCGACACCGGCATCGGCCTCACCGAGGAGCAGCAAGGGCGCCTGTTTACCGCCTTCACCCAGGGCGATACCACCACCACGCGGATGTATGGCGGCACCGGCCTGGGGCTGGCCATCTCCAAGCAACTGGCCGAAATGATGGGTGGCGAGGTCGGCGTCGACAGCGTGCCCGGCGTCGGCAGCACCTTCTGGTTCACCGCGCGACTCGGCATCAGCCGCAAGCTCAAGCGCGTGCTGCTGCCCGAACCTGACCTGCGCGGCCGCCATGTGCTGGTGGTCGACGACAACGACAACGCACGCCAGGTAATGAATGAAATGCTCGGCAGCATGAGTTTCGCAGTAGATGTCGTCACTTCCGGACGCGAAGCGATCGCGGCGGTTGAGCAGGCCGACCGCGACAATCAGCCCTACGAACTGGTGTTCATGGACTGGCACATGCCTGCAATGAACGGCATTGATGCCTGCCGCCAGATCCAGTCCCTGCCCCTGGCGGAACCCCCTCATCTGCTGCTGGTCACCGCTTACGGCCGCGAGGAAGTGTTTCACCAGGCCGAGGACGCCGGCATCCGCGATGTGTTGATCAAGCCGCTCAATGCCTCGATGCTGTTCGACTCTGCCATGCGTGTATTGCACGGTAGCGGCGGCGATCTTTGCGCTACCGCCGAAGCGAGTTCATCCACGTTCGAAAATCTGGCGACGATTGCCGGCGCGCGCATCCTGCTGGTCGAAGACAACGAGATCAACCAGGAAGTGGCGCTGCAAATCCTTCGTCACGCGCGCTTCGACGTCGATCTTGCCGAAAACGGCAGCGTCGCACTGGAACGGTTGCGGGTGCATGACTACGCCCTGGTGCTGATGGACATGCAGATGCCGGTGATGGACGGCATCGCAGCGACGCACCAACTGCGTCGTATCCCCGGCCTGGCCGCATTGCCGGTGGTGGCGATGACCGCCAATGTTCAGCCCGTCGACCGCAAGCGCTGCCTGGATTCGGGCATGAACGATTTTCTCGCCAAGCCGATCGAGCCGGATCTGCTGTGGCAGACCCTGTTGAAATGGATACCGCCCCTGCATGCTCCCCTGCCAATGCCGGTGGCTTGCAGCAGTCCGGGCGCCGTGCCGCCGGCACCGGCTTTTGACCTGGGCATTCCCGGCATCGATTCCGGCCCGGCGCTGCGGCGCATGCTGGGCAGCACCGAGCTCTACTTCGCTACTATGCGGAAGTTCTGCAATCTTCAGGAAAATATGAGCGAAGCCATGCGCGAGGCACTCGATGCCGGCGACTGGGATACGGCACATCGTCAGGCCCATACGCTGAAAGGCGTGGCAGCCAGCGTCGGCGCCATGACCTTGAGCACCGAGGCGGCCGCACTGGAAAAAGCCCTGAGCGGGAGGCCGCCCAGGGCCGATGTGGATGAGCGCATCGGCGTCATCGACGCCCAATTACGCGAACTGATCGCCGCCGTGCGCGCCAGGGTCCCGGCGCCGCCCAGTGCAGCCTTTGCAGATTCGGCCGCCGGTGCGGCGGCCGCCGTCGAACTGGAGCGACTGCTGGACGAAAGCAACCCTGAAGCGATGTCGTGGTTCGACCGCAATGGCGCTGCTTTGCTGGGCGTTCTCCCGGCGGCACGTCTAATCGAAATCGAAGCGGCAGTGCGAGCCTGCGATCTCGACCATGCCCTGCGTCTCCTGCAGGAAGCCCGCAATAGAAAGGACTTCACATGACAACGGCCAACTCGAAAAGCGTGGACGAAGCGCGCGACACCGTGCTGGTGATCGACGACAGTCCGGAGATTCTCGGCGTCGTCAATGAACTGCTCAAGTCGGACTATCGTCTCAAGGCCGCCAACGGCGGCGAAAAGGGCCTGCGCCTGGCAGCGGCCGATCCGAAACCGGACATCATCCTGCTCGACATCATGATGCCGGATCTGAGCGGCCATGAAGTATGCCGGCGGCTCAAGGCGGAACGCTCGACGCGGGACATACCAGTGATCTTCCTCACCGCGATGAACAACGAGGCCGACGAAGAAACGGGCTTCGCGCTCGGTGCCGTCGACTATATCGCCAAGCCGATCAGCGGTCCGATCCTGCTGGCAAGGGTGAAGACGCAGCTTGTCATGAAGCGCGCCGCCGATTTCATCAAGGACAAGAACGTGTTCCTGGTCGGCGAAGTGTCGAAGCGCGCAAAGGAGATGGAATTTGTCCAGGACGTCACCATCCTCGCCCTGGCCTCGCTGGCCGAGACGCGCGACAACGAGACCGGCAACCACCTGCGCCGCACCCAGCGCTACGTTCGGGCGCTGGCCGAACATCTGCAACGGCACCCGCATTTCTCTCTGGTGCTGACGCGCACCAACATCGAAATCATCTGCAAGTCGGCGCCGCTGCACGACATCGGCAAGGTCGGCATCCCCGACCACATCCTGCTCAAGGCCGGGAAGCTGACGGCAGAGGAATTCGAGGTGATGAAGACCCACACCACGCTGGGCAGGGAAGCCATGGAAAAGGCCGAGCAGGAGATGGGGCGCAGCGCACCCTTCCTGGCCTTTGCCAAGGAGATCGCCCACAGCCACCAGGAAAAGTGGGACGGCAGCGGCTACCCGGAAGGCCTCGCGGGAGATCGCATTCCGATTTCGGCCAGATTGATGGCAGTGGCGGATGTGTACGACGCGCTAATCAGCACGCGCCCCTACAAGACGCCGATGACACATGAAGAGGCAAGCGCTATCCTCGCCGGGGGGCGAGGGACACATTTCGACCCCGACATCGTCGATGCCTTTCTCGACCTTCGCCATGAATTCAAGAGCATCGCTGCGCGCTTCCGTGATGGCGTCGCTCAACTCCCGGGAGAAGCCGCATGAAAAGAGTATTGATCGTCGACGATCATTCCTCGATCCGGAAAATGATCAGGCTCGCCCTGAGCAACCGCTTTGCACTGGAGGAGGCCGGCAATGCGGATGTCGCCTACGCGCAGATCCTGGCCGAGCGTCCCGACGGCATCGTGCTCGACGTGATGATGCCGGGAAGCATGAACGGCTTCCAGCTCTGCGAGCGCATCAAGCGTGATCGTGCGTTGGCGCTCATGCACGTCGTGCTCATCACCGCCTGCGGCCAGATCGAAGACCAGGAACTAGGGCGGGCAGTAGGCGCCGACGCCTACTTCGTCAAACCCTTTAGCCCCTTGGCGTTGGCGCGCCATCTGGGTGAGGCACTACGAATCGGACCGGACGGGAGAGCGGCATGAGTCAGTCACCTATCGAAGCAGCCTGGCAGCACTGCCCCTGGGGCATGGCGGTAATCTCGGCTGACGGCTCAGTATCCGCATTCAACGCGGCCTATGGCGAACATCTGTGCCTCTCGCGCGACGATCTGCTTGGCAAAAGCGAGGCGGATCTTGATGCACTTACAGCGCCGCTGCCCCAGGAGTATCGCCGGGTCGAGGTGCTGCGGGATGACGTCCGCGCCATTCATTTCCTGGGCGATGCATCGGGTACGGAAGTCAATGCCAAGCATCTGGCGAATATCGCCGAGATGCTGCGCGAACCGATGGCCAGTGTCTACGGTTTTGCAGAGCTGTTGCTGACACAGAACTACGACGAGGATACCCGTCGCGACCTGACAGCCATGCTACTGGAACAGGTCGAGGCGATGTCGAACATCATCAACCAGGAGTTCGATAGCCACAAATGGGGTGCTCCCGCCGCCGTCCCTCAGCTACCGACACCGCTGACACAGCCTGATCCCGGAGAATCCAGATGAGAACGCGTTCCCGTTTCCTCCCCATCATCGAAGCCGAGGCCGGCATGGTGCTCGGCATGCCGGTCCGCGTCGCCAGTCATGGCCAGTTGCGCTTCTCGCTGCCTGCTGGACATACCCTGACCGGGGACAATCTTCACCAACTGAGCGCACATCGCGCCGAATTCATTTTTATTGCCGAGCCGGACAAGCGCACCGACGAAGAAGTCGCCGTCGATGCGGCCCGGGCGGCCCATCGCGTGATGGATATCTTCGCCGCCGCCGACCTGTCCGACCCCGTCATGGCGGCTCTGTTCGACCAGGTGCTGGGCTACCGGAGCGCATGATGATGGAACCCGAGATCACTCGTGAAGCAGTCATCGAGCGCAGCAATTCACTGCCTGCCTTTCCGCTTGTCATCAAACAGATCATTGCCACGATCGACGACCCCGAAGCCAGCACCGAGATGCTGGCGGGCCACATCAAGCACGATCCGGTCATTGCCGCGCGCGTGCTGTCGCTCGCCAACGCGGCGGCGACTGGCACGAGGCGCCAGACGTCGACCCACGATATCTTTACGGCGGCATCGCTGATCGGCATGAACCGCGTGCGAGAAACAGCCTTGCTGGCCGGTCTGTCTGATTTTGTGGGCAGCCTTGCCGCCCCTGACGTGACCGCCACATTCTGGCAGCACAGCATCGCAGTAGGCGTGTGCAGCGAAGAGATTGCTCTCCACACAGCCGTTCCGGCCTCCGCTTCTGCCGCGCTGATTGCCGGGCTGCTGCACGACGTCGGCCAGCTCTGGCTCTACCGCTTCGAGGCTGATAGATTTGGTGAAGCGTGGCCCCACGCCGTGGCCCATGGTATCGGCATCGAACAGGCCGAACGTGAACGCTTCGGTGTCGATCACTCCACCATTGGTGCCTGGCTGGCCGAACACTGGACGCTGCCGGCCAATATCGTCGCGGCGATTCGCGGCCACCATGCTCCCGATCTGGCCCTGAGCGAGCCGCTGGTCCCCGTGGTGCATGTCGCCGAGGTGCTCGCCAACGCGCTCGACCTGACCGGACGCGAGGAAAACCGTGTCACCTCGATCTCCAGTGCCGCCTGCAACTCACTTGGCCTCACCTGGGACGAAGGCAGCCGCGCGCTGTTCGGCCGCATGGAGGCGCGCAGCCGCCATGCCAACGCACTGTTCGGGTCGTAACCGGGTGGCACCATTTCATGATTGACATTGGCTTCCGCATCACGGAGCCGTTTTTTCATCCCGTATCAGGGTTTCCCTGATTTCCTTGTTGCTCGAGTTCCGGCACCATCGGGATTCCCGGCAGCAGACTCCTGCTCGCCGCTACCAGGCAACTCGAATGCACACTCCGATGAGCTGTTCAGACGCACGTCATGCTTGACTCGGCGCATCAGCGCTTGCAGGACCTGCAGAGGAAGCAGGTCGAGCTGGAACTGCAGAACGAGGCCCTGTGCCAGACGCAGAGTGCCCTTGAGGCAAAGCTGCGCTCCAGCGAACAGTGCTTCCAGGACATCGCCCGAGCCTCCGCCGATTGGATCTGGGAAGTGAATGCGGCGGGCGTTTACAGCTTTGCCTCGGACAACGTGCTGGACCTGCTGGGTTACACCCCGGCCGAAATTGTTGGCAAAACCCCTTTCGACTTGATGCCGCCCGAGGAAGCCGAAAGGGTAGGTCTCGCCTTCGCCGCCATCGCCGGCCGCCGCGAATCCTTCCGCGAACTCGACAACACCCTCCGTCACAAGGATGGCAGCCTGCGTCAGGTGCAGACCAATGGCGTGCCCGTCCTGAGTGCCGACGGCAAGCTGCTCGGCTACCGCGGGATAGACCGCGACATCACCGAGCGCAAGTGCGTCGAAGATCAGTTGCGCAAATTCGCACAGGCGGTGGAACAGAGCCCCGAGAGCATTGTCATTACCAACATCGACGCCGAGATCGAATATGTGAACAACGCCTTTCTGCTGGCGACCGGGTACCGCCGTGAAGAAGTCATCGGCCGGAATCCGCGCATGCTGAACTCGGGCAAGACGCCGCCCGAAACCTACGCTGCCTTGTGGGAGGCGCTGTCCCACGGCCGCTCGTGGAAGGGCCCGTTTCACAACCGCCGCAAGGACGGCAGCGAGTATGTCGAATTCGCCATCATCACGCCGTTGTGCGAAGCCGACGGCTCGATCAGCCACTATGTGGCGGTCAAGGAAGACATTACCGAAAAGAAGCAGCAGGGTGAAGAACTGGATCACTATCGCCAGCGCCTGGTGGACCTGGTGGCCGAGCGCACGGCGGAACTGAGCGCCGCCGTGGCGCACACCCGCCTGATCATCGACTCGAGCGCCGAAGGCATCCTGCAACTGGATGAAACGGGGCGCATCGGGCTCGTCAACCCCGCGGCCTGCCAGATGCTCGGATACTCGCCGGCGGAACTTCTCGGCCGCGATGTGCACGCGGCGATCCACTGCCCGTCCGGCACCGCTGCATCGCATACGTCATGCAGCCTCGGCGTGGCGATGCGCGCGGGACGGACTTTGCGCGAGGATGCCGAAACCTTCTGGCGTGCCGACGGTCTCCCGCTATCGGTGACCGTCGCCACCCATCCCATGCGCAAGGGCGATATCGTGATCGGGGCGGTCATGAGCTTTTCCGACAATACGCAGCGCCAGGCCGCAGAAGAAGCGCGCGAAGCCGCCCGCGCCGAAGCCGAACGGCTGGCGCGAACCAAGAGCGAATTCCTGGCCAACATGAGCCATGAGATACGCACCCCCATCAACGCCGTGCTGGGTTTCGCCTACCTATGCCTGAAGCTGGAGCTTCCGCCGCGCGAACGCGACTACCTCAACAAGATACACAGCGCCTCGGAATCCCTGCTGGGAATTGTCAATGACATCCTCGACGTCTCCAAGATGGAGGCCGGCAAGCTGGAGATGGAGTCCGTACCATTCAGCCTGGACGAAGTGCTGCATCGAGTGAGCAACCTGTTCGCCCTCAAGGCGCGCGCCAAGGATGTGGAACTGGTCTTTGCTGCCGAGCCCGGCGTGCCGGAGAGCTTGCTGGGTGATCCCTTGCGCCTGGGCCAGGTGCTGATCAATCTGATGAGCAATGCGCTCAAGTTCACCGAGCGTGGAGAGATTCGCCTGATCGTGGAACGGGTGACCCTGACCGACGCCGCCGTGGGCTTGCGTTTCGAGGTGCGCGACACGGGTCTGGGCATGAGCTCCCAACAGCAAGCAAATTTGTTCACCGCCTTCACCCAGGCGGACAGTTCCACCACGCGGAAGTATGGTGGCACCGGCCTAGGCCTGGTCATCTGCAAGCAACTGGTGGCACTCATGCAGGGCGAAATCGAGGTGGAGAGCCAGCCCGGCGTCGGCTCCTGCTTCCGATTCACGGCCCGCTTTGGCGCTGCCCCCCGCGCGAATGCGCCCACGCCTGCGCACTCGGTCCTCACCGGCAAGCAGGTGCTGCTGGTGGATGACAATGACACCATGCGATCTTTGTATTCCCGGATCGTCAGGACGTTTGGCTGCCATGTCGAGGAAGCGAATTCCGGCGAGGCGGTCCTGGCCAGGATTCTGGCCGGGAAACACTTTGACCTCATCCTTCTGGACTGGAAGCTGCCCAGCCTGGATGGTTTGGCTACCGCTCGGAGGCTGCGCACGGCAGGGCACGCCATGCCCATCATCCTGATTACCGGCGGCGAGCCGGAGGAGGCGCGCCAGCTGACGGCAGAGGGCGACATCCAGGCCTTCCTCGCCAAACCGGCGGGACGCTCCACCCTGCACGACACCATGGTCAGTGTGCTCGAAGGCCACGCGGTGCTGCCGTCGCTTGTCGTCCAACAGGACACGGCGCCAGATTTGAGCGGAGTCCGCATCCTGCTGGTGGACGACAACGATTTCAATCGTCAGGTTGGCCGCGAGCTGCTCGGGATCACCGGCGCCACGGTGGACACCGCTGACGATGGGGCGCAGGCGGTGGCGGCGGTCACCGACGGCAGCTACGATCTGGTGCTGATGGATCTGCAGATGCCGGTAATGGATGGCTACGTGGCTGCCCGCATCATTCGCGAACTCTGGCCCGATTTGCCGATTCTCGCCCTGACCGCCCATGCCATGAGCGAGGAGACGGCGCGCGTGCTGGGCGCCGGCATGAACGACATCATCACCAAACCCATCCTGCCTGATGCGCTCTACGCCATGCTGGCGCGCTGGCTTCCCCGCGGCGCAAGGAACGACAGGGCGACGCCCGCCGTTCCCGTCGCTGCGGTGCAGGCCGGGGCAGCGACGGCCATTGCGTCGGCGCTCCCCGCCGCCGCCGACATTTTCGATCTCGCCGCGGCGCTCACCCGGGTGAACGGCGATCACAAGATGCTGGATCGCTTTTTGCGCCTGTTTCGCGACCGCAACGCCGACATCGTGACGAAAATTGGCGAGGCCCTGGCGGCACAGGATTTGACAACCGCACGGCGACTGGCGCATGCCCTCAAGGGCGGCGCGGGCACCGTCGGCCTGATCGAATTGCAGATCACTGCCACACGACTGGAAACGACGCTGGTCGAGTCGCTCGACGGGATGGACGAGTCGGCGCGTCGCGACGAGGATTTTGTGGCGCTGGCCGCCGCCTGGCCGACGGCGATGGACGCCTTGGCCGCAGTGCTCGAGCCGTCCGCCGCACCTCAACACTAGACAAGACCCCCTGATGAACAAAAAGCCTGAGGCAGGCGCCGCTCCGATCGCCGTGTTGCCCGGCGCCCGCATCCTGATCGTCGATGACGATCCGGTGGTGGCGGGCATGCTCGGTGTCACGCTGGCTTCCGCCGGCTACGAAATCGTCGAGGCGAACTCGGGGGAGCAAGCTTTGGCTTTGCTCGCCAAGGGCTCCGAATCGAACCACGGCCCGCTGCCCGACATCGTGTTTCTCGACGTCGAAATGTGGAACGGCATCGATGGCTTCGAGGTCTGCCGCCGGCTCAAGGCCAATGCGGCGACGCGGAATATCCCGGTCATCTTTGTCACCGCCAAGAGTGATCCTGCCTATGAACAGCTTGGCTTTGCTCTGGGCGCGGTCGACTACATCACCAAGCCGATCAGCCCGCCGATCGTTCACGCCCGTGTGCGCACCCATCTTGCCCTCAAGGCCGCCGCCAATTTTCTGCAGGATCGCAACGTCTATCTCGAGCAGGAAGTGGCGCGCCGTACCGAAGAGGCCCGGCGCCGCACCGAAGAATTGCGCATCAGCCAGGAAGTGACCATGGTGGCATTGGCGTCGCTCGCCGAAATGCGCGACAACGAAACCGGCAACCACATCCTGCGCACCCAGCATTACGTGCTGGCTTTGGCCATGCACTTGCGCGACCATGCGCGGTTTTCCGTCGTATTGAGCGAGGAGGTCGTCGATCGACTGTTCAAGGCGGCGCCGCTGCACGACATCGGCAAGGTGGGGATTCCCGACCGGATCCTGCTCAAACCCGGCCGGCTTGACGCCGATGAATTCGAGATCATGAAGACGCACACCACGCTCGGTCGCAATGCAATCGCAAACGCGCAGCAGCGGGTAGGCGTCAGCGTGCCGCTGCTTGAGGTCGCCAAGGAGATAGCCCTCTCGCATCAGGAAAAGTGGGACGGCAGCGGCTATCCCGAGGGCCTGGCCGGCGAGGCCATTCCCCTTTCGGCACGACTGATGGCGGTGGCCGATGTGTATGACGCCCTGATCAGTCGCCGGGTATACAAGGCGCCGATGTCGCATGAACAGGCGAGCGAAATAATCGTTGCCGGCCGGGGACGGCATTTTGATCCCGATATCAGCGATGCCTTCGTCGCGCTGCAAGCTCAGTTTCAAATGATTTCGAGACGCTTTGACGACCAGGATGAGCAACTCGCCGAACTTGAGGTACGCGCTCAATGCGCAGTAATTGGAGAATTGGCATGAAGGATAGGTCGGATGTAGCCACCGGCGGCCGCATCCTGATTGTCGATGACGATCCCGTCGTGGCGGGAATGCTCGGCGTTTCGCTGGCCGCCGCCGGCCACGAAATCGTCGAGGCCAGCTCGGGCGAGGATGCCCTGGCCGCACTCGCCGGAATGAGCAGCGAACGGCTGCCCGACTTGATGTTTCTCGACATCGAGATGGGCATGGGCCTGGACGCCTTCGAGACCTGTCGCCGGCTGCGCGCCGCCGGTGCAACGCGTGACCTGCCGGTTATTTTCCTGTCCGGCCACGATGAGCTGGACGACCGCGTGCCCCGCCTCGCCGCTGGAGGAATCTGTGATCGAACGATCGAAGGCCATGGGTCGGATTTTCAGCTTCGGCAATCGGCTCATCGTCAACTACGACAGTGTCTCGCTGCTGGTGACGAACATGCCTGTCGCCGACGAACAGCTCTGCGGGCGCATTCGCGATCAGGCCGCGATAACGAACCTTGGCAAAGAGAGGTGTCAATACGTCTCGACGTGGTAGCGGCCTTGTTGCAGTAGTTCCGCCTGCACCGCCTTCCATTCGAGTCCATGGCGGGAACAGATCTCGGCGAAGGCTTCGTCCACCCCTTTTTCCATGCCTTTCAGTCCGCACAGGTACAGATAAGTATTTTCGTCGCGCAACAGGCGCACAACATCGTCACCGCGGGCACGGATGAGATCCTGCACGTACTGCCTGGGCGCGCCGGTTACCCTCGAAAATGCGAAGTTGATGTCGATGAAGTCCTTGGGCAAGCGGGTCAGCGGGCCGAAGTAGGGCAGTTCCGAGGCGGTGCGGGCGCCAAAGAACAGCATCAGCTTGCCGTCCACATCGGGGGCCGATTTGCGCCGGCGGCGTTCCGTCATCGCCCGCATCGGTGCCGATCCGGTGCCGGTGCAGATCATCAGCAGGCTGCTGCCGGGGTGGTTGGGCATCAGGAAGCTGGTGCCGTAGGGCCCGACCACGTTGACCTTGTCGCCCTTTTTCAGGTCGCACAGGTAGTTCGAGGCCACGCCCTGTGTCGGCTTGCCGTCGTGATCCGCGTCTACCCGCTTCACCGTGAGCGACAGGTTGTTGTAGCGCGGACGCTCCCCGTCGCGGGGGCTGGCGACCGAGTAGAGGCGCACGTGGTGGGGCTTGCCATGGACGTCCAGCCCCGGCGCGAGGATGCCGATGGTCTGGCCTTCGAGCACCGGAAACGACGCGTTGCCGAAGTCGAGCACGATGTGGCGTATATCGCTCGATGCGTCTTCGGCGGTCAGGCGGAAATTGCCGCTGACGGTGGCCACCGCAGGCTTCTGGATCGAATACAGATTGACATAGGGATGGGCGGCCGACCAGGGCGGCGGGGCGGCGCCACCCTGCCCGGAAGTGGCAGCTGCCGCGATCCGCTCGACATCATCGGGTAGTGGTGCGGGCGAACTGTCGCCGCCTGGACTGCTGTCTTCCAGGGCGACCTCGGCCGGCAAGCTGTCCCACAGCAGTTGTTCGGCCAGGGGATAGGCGTTCTCGGCACGAACGCGGCGCCAGCTGTCGATCGCGCCCGTCGGGCACGGCGAAACGCAGTTGTAGCAAAACTTGCATATCGCGGCATCGACCACGTAGTTGCGCGAGTCGTGGCTGATCGCATCGACCGGGCAGGTTTCCTCGCAGGTGTTGCAGCGGATGCAGATCTCGGGGTCGATCAAATGCTGGCGCAAGATGGTGGTCGTGGTCATCGCAGTGTCCTCGCGTTTCAGTCGCTGAAAAACAGACATTTCACCACAGAGACGCAGAGACACAGAGTTTGACCAACGAGTTTCCCGGTCGCGCAAACACTCTTCCGCAGAAGAGCGCTTTTCTCTGTGTCTCTGTGCCTCTGTGGTTCAGCCTTTTCTTAACGTGAAACACTTTGTTCGGAGCCCCCTGTGACTGGCGCGCGCAGCGCGCCGATTGATAACCCCCCGCGAGGGGCTAGCGTATGCACACATCTTCCCAATAAACTGATTATGTTGAGGAAACGACGTGCGTCAAGTTCCCTCCCCTTCAAGGGGAGGGTTAGGGTGGGGATGGGGTTCAATTCATGCCTCATTTTCAATAGATTGAATTTGCTCGTATCTTTCTTTCCCCATCCCCCTCCCAACCTCCCCCTTGAAGGGGGAGGAGTTTCCG
>CAMBRI010000123.1 GCA_945870205.1 Sulfuritalea hydrogenivorans sk43H
GAACTGCTGCTTGATGCGAAAATACGCGTCGCCTGTATCGATCCGGCGCGCGGCAAGCCGATCCCGATGCCGCGCACCCTTCACGAACAACTGTCGGCCCTGACGGAACCTCTGCAATGAACGTGACCCAAGACCTTTCCATCATCGAACTCATCATTCACGCCAGCCTGGTGGTCAAGCTGGTGATGCTGTTGCTGACGCTGGTATCGCTGACTTCCTGGTACTGGATCTTTCGCAAGGCATTCGCAATTCGCGATGCGCGGGTCAAGACAGACAAGTTCGAGCGCGATTTCTGGAGCGGCGGTGACCTCAATGCGCTATACCAGAGCGCCATCAACAACCGCCACCAGACCGGCGCCTTGGAGCGCATCTTCGAGGCCGGCTACCGCGAATTCACCAAGCTGCGCGGGCAAAAAATGATTGATCCGACGGCCGTGATCGACGGCGCACGGCGCGCGATGCGCGCGACCTATCAGCGCGAGATCGACGATCTCGAAGCGCATCTGGCCTTTCTCGCTTCTGTCGGTTCCGTCTCGCCTTATGTCGGCCTGTTCGGCACCGTGTGGGGCATCATGCACGCCTTTCGCGGCCTGGCCAACATGGCCACGGCGACCCTCTCCGCCGTCGCGCCAGGCATTGCGGAAGCGCTGGTCGCCACTGCCATCGGCCTGTTCGCCGCAATTCCGGCGGTGATCGCCTACAACCGCTTCGCCCACGACGTGGATCGTGTCGCGGTGCGCTTCGAGAGCTTCATGGAAGAGTTCTCCAACATCCTGCAGCGGCAAACCCGATGAGGATTTGCGCAATTGAATTCGCCGCGAACAGCGGCGCAAACATAGTCACCCCCTTTTCCGAAAAGGGGGCCGGGGGAATAGCTCACCAAATGGTCATGAGCCGCCGCTTTCTCATTGAGGTTCACCCATGAGAAAGCGGCGGCTCATGAACGAGATCAACGTCGTCCCGTACATCGACGTGATGCTGGTGCTGCTCGTCATCTTCATGGTCACTGCGCCGATGATCCAGCCCGGCAGCGTCGATCTGCCGACCGTCGGCAAGAGCAGCCTGCCGCCGGTGGCTCCGCTCGAAGTCATCATCAAGGCCGATTCGTCACTGGCGCTGCGCGACCGCGCCAAGGGCAGTGCGGAGCAAGTGGTGGCACGTGCCGATCTCGCCGGCCGCCTCAGGGAAGCACAGGCGGCCAACCCGCAACAGGCGGTCCTGATCGCCGGCGACCGCAACGTGAAATACGAAGTGGTGCTGGGCGTGATGGATGAACTGCAGCGCCAGCAGGTGACAAGAATAGGGCTACTGGTGCAGCCGGCGGCTTCGGGCAAGTGAGCACGGATTCGCCCATACTGCCGCCCGCCAACCGGGCCGGCAAGAGGATCTCCATCGCCCTGGCGATCGCTGTGCATCTGCTGCTGGCCGGGTTCCTGTTTTACGGTGTGCGCTGGCAGACCAAGGCTACCGATGTGGTCGAAGTCGAACTGGTGCGAGCCATTGCCGAGCCCGAACCTGCTGCCCCACCGGTCTCCGTGCCGCCAACTCCGACGCCACCCCCGGCACCGGAACCCAAGGCCGAGCCGGCACCGCCGCCACCGAAGCCGGACATCGCCATCAAGGAAAAGGAAAAGCCAAAGCCGCCACCCAAAGTCACGGCACCGCCACCGCGCGTGGACCCGTTCCAGGAACAGCTCAAACGCGAATCTGAACAGCTTACACAGCGCAAGCAGGCCGATACTGCCGCCCGGGAACTCTCGCAGCTAAAGGCGTCGCAGCTGTCCGCCGCGCGGAACAAGGCGATCGCCGACTACCTCGGCCGCATCCGCGGCAAGATTCGCGGCAATATCGTTCTCCCCCCCGACATCAAGGGCAATCCCGAGGCTGTTTTCGAGGTGACTCAACTGCCGAGCGGCGAAGTCATTAACGTCAAACTGAAAAAATCTTCCGGGCACCCCACACTGGATGCTGCGGTTGAACGCGCCATCCTCAAGTCCAGCCCCTTGCCCAAACCAGAACAAGGTGACGTGTTCGATCGTCTCTTGAATATTCCTTACCGGCCGCGAGAGGACTGAGTAACCGCGGCAAAGGCCCTGGAGGGCTAAGCGGTATAATTCGCTCCATGCTATTTCAACGCCTCATCCTGGCCGGCGTGGCTGGCCTAAGCTTCCTTTGTGCGCCTGCCCGCGCCCAGCTCACCGTGGAAATAACCGGTGCGGGTGCCAATCGCCTCCCCGTGGCCATTGCCGACTTCACTGGTGAGCGCATCGCCGCCCAGGCTCTGGCCTCGGTGGTACGCGCCGACCTCGACCGCAGCGGGCTGTTCCGCCTGGTTGATGCCGGCGGCGCACTCGCCGACAGCGCCACGCCGCCCTTCGACGACCTCAAGTCACGCGGCGCGGATGCGGTTGCAGGGGGCAGCGTGACCGCCAGCGCCGATGGCCGCTACGAAACCCGGGTACGCCTGTCCGATGTACCCAAACAGGCGGTGCTCGGCAACCCCGCCTACCTGCACAGCAGCGCACAGTTGCGCGCGACCGCTCATCGCATTGCCGACTTCATCTACGAAAAGCTCACCGGAGAACCCGGAGTTTTCTCCACGCGCATTGCCTATGTGGTCAAGAGTACCGGGCGCTTCGAGCTGAAGATCGCCGATGCTGACGGCAGCAATGACCAGGCCGCACTGGCCTCGCGCGAGCCCATCATCTCGCCCGCATGGTCGCCCGACGGCGGCAAGCTCGCCTATGTGTCTTTCGAGGCCAAGAAACCGGTTGTCTATGTGCATGACCTCGCCAGCGGCAGGCGCCACGTCGCCGCCAACTTCAAGGGATCGAATTCTGCCCCGGCCTGGTCACCCGACGGCAAGAAACTGGCCGTGGTGCTGACCAAGGATGGTTCTTCGCAGCTGTACATCGTCAATGCCGACGGCAGCGGCGTGACGCGTGTTGCGACTTCGTCGGGCATCGACACCGAACCGCGCTGGTCACCGGATGGACAGCTTATCTACTTCACCTCCGATCGCGGCGGCAGCCCGCAGATCTACCGCATCGCCACGTCCGGCGCGGGTTTGGGAAGCCCGGCCGAGAGGGTCACCTTCGAAGGCAGCTACAACGTCACGCCACGACCATCCCCGGACGGCAAGAGCCTCGCCTTCATCGCCAGGAACGGCGGCCGATTCCAGCTGGCGCTGATGGATCTGGCGACCAAGCAGACGCAGATCCTGACCGACTCGGCGAAAGACGAGTCCCCCAGCTTCGCCCCCAACGGCCGCATGATCCTGTATGCCACTGAGATAGGGGGGCGCGGCGTTCTGGCCGCCGTCTCCAGTGATGGCCGCGTCAAGCAAAAGCTCTCTGTGCAGGCCGCCGACGTGCGGGAACCTGCCTGGGGCCCGCTGGTCCGATAGAAAGTCCGTAGCCGAATTCGTCAAGGAAACCGCCATGCGCGCACTCATTTCAATATCCGCACTAACCCTGCTGCTGGCCGCCTGTGGCTCCCAGCCGCCCGCACCCGAGCAAAATCCGGCCGGCGTCGAATCGCGCACCCCGGGCGCCGTCAAGGTCGACACCGCGCCGATCGTCAAGGTGCAACCGGATTCCTTCGATCCCGGCAGCATCGCGGCGCTGAAGGATCCGCGCAGCCCGCTGTCCAAGCGCAGCATCTATTTCGATTACGACAGCTACATCGTCAAGGACGAGTTTCAGGCCTTGCTGGCCGCGCATGGCAAGTTTCTGTCGGCCAATCCAAAAATGAAAATGCTGCTCCAGGGCAACGCCGATGAGCGCGGCAGCCGCGAATACAACCTGGCGCTCGGTCAGAAACGCGCCGATGCCGTGCGCAAAGGGCTGGTCCTGCTCGGCGGCAGGGAAGAGCAGCTTGAAGCGGTCAGCCTCGGCGAAGAAAAACCCGTCTGCACCGAATCCAGCGAAGAATGCTGGGGC
Source organism: Sulfuritalea hydrogenivorans sk43H (assembly GCA_945870205.1). Classification (GTDB taxonomy): domain Bacteria; phylum Pseudomonadota; class Gammaproteobacteria; order Burkholderiales; family Rhodocyclaceae; genus Sulfuritalea; species Sulfuritalea hydrogenivorans_A. The sequence goes on from CAMBRI010000123.1 coordinate 3,942, forward strand.
AAGAATCGCCGCGGTGACATGCTCTACTCGGGCGAATTCTGAAAATGCTGGCTGGTTTCGCCGCGCGGATCGCCGCACTGCTGCCTGTGCTGATGCTTGCATCGCTGCTGGCGATGCCCGCCCGCGCGGGCATGTTTGACGACGAGGAAGCGCGCAACCGGATCGAGCAACTGCGCGCTGAATTGAAGGAGCTTGGCAAACGTGGCGACACGATCAGTCGAAACCAGATTGACTTCGCCAACCAGGTCGAGGCCATCAAGACCGATCTTGCGAGACTGCGCGGCCAGATCGAAGTCTTGACCTATGAGCTCGAGGCTGCGCAGAAACGTCAGAAAGATTTCTACGTAGACCTCGACAATCGGCTCAGAAAGCTCGAGCAAGCGCCGGTCGAAGCCAAGACCGAGGCTCCTAAGCCCGACCCCGCGCTGGAAACCCGTGACTACGAAACCGCCCTGGCGAACCTCAAAGCGGCAAAATTCAAGGAAGCTGCGGTTTCCTTCCTGGCCTTCATCAAGGCCTATCCCAACAGCACCCTGGCTGCGTCGGCGCACTATTGGGGCGCTTACGCCCACGCCCAGGCCAAGGACCACGCCGGCGCCGCCGATCTCTTCGCCCGGTTTGTCGCCGGCTGGCCCGGCGATGATCGTGCACCCGGGGCGCTAGAGAGCCGGGTGGCTAGCCTGGAAGCACTCAGGGATCTGAAGGGTGCCAGGGCAACCCTCGAACAACTGGCCGAGAAGTATCCGGCCAGCGAAGCAGGCAAGCGGGCAAAGCTCAGGCTGAAGAAGAAGTAGTGCCCGCGTCGCCGTTGGACGCCACGCTGCGCGTCACCGAAATCTTTCATTCCATCCAGGGTGAATCCAGCCGCGTAGGACTACCCACGGTGTTCGTGCGCCTCACCGGCTGCCCTTTGCGCTGTGTCTGGTGCGATACCGAATACGCCTTCAGCGGCGGCGAATCCCTGACCATTGGCGAAATCGCTCAGCGCGTCGCGGGGTTCGGCTGCGCCACGGTATGCGTCACCGGCGGCGAACCGCTGGCGCAAAAGAACTGCCTGCCGCTGCTTGCCGCGCTGTGCGACAGCGGTCATTCGGTGTCGCTGGAAACCAGCGGCGCGCTCGACATCGGCGGCGTCGACCCTCGTGTCGCACGTATCGTCGACCTCAAGGCACCGGGCTCGGGGGAGCAGAAAAAAAACCGCTGGGAGAATCTCGAACTGCTGACATCCGGCGATGAACTGAAGTTCGTTCTTGCCTCCGTCGACGACTACGACTGGGCCGTAACGGCCTGTCGCCAGCACCGGCTCTTCGAACGCTGCGCCGTGCTGTTTTCACCCGTGCAGGGGCAGCTTGATCCGGCGCAACTCGCACAATGGATCATGGACGATCGACTACCGGTGCGCTTTCAACTGCAACTGCACAAAGTGCTGTGGGGCAGCGCCAAGGGTCGTTGAGCCAGAGGCCTGAGAGCGCAGTAGATTTATTCAGAAGCTCAAGGGCGGGCAAGGCGGCCGTTTGGCCGAGATGACTTGTGTATTGACACCGGCATAGTTCAGGCCGCCGAACAGCCTCGCATACTCAATCTTCACGCAGCGATCCATGACCACGTCGAGCCCGGCGCCTGATGCCTTGTCCGCCGCCTCATGGTTGATGACTCCCAGTTGCAGCCACAGGCAGCCGGCGCCGATGCGAATCGCCTCATCGGCTATCGGCATCACGTCCGCAGGCTTGCGAAACACATCGACCATATCGACCCGAAACGGAATCGCGGCGAGATCTGGATAGCATTTCTGGCCGAGAATTTCAGTGGCGCCGGGATTCACCGGAACAACGGTGTAACCATGTTCCAGCATGTACTTGGCGGCAAAGTAGCTGGGGCGGTTCCAGTTGGGCGAAAGGCCGACCACGGCAATCGCGCGGTTACCATGCAGGACGCGGCGCAAGCCGGCAATGTCGTCAACCATCATCTTGTTTCTCCTCTCACATTGGACTGATTATCTCACCCGGAGGCTTGTTGCACGCCGCACGTCAGCGCCGGGCCACGGGCTACCTTGGCCAAGGTCCAGTTTGCTTTCGCCCAGACCCAGAGCTCGGATAACGGGGCACCGGACAGTTCTGCCGGTGGCCGGTGACCGAGAAATTCCATTACTGCAAACAGTTCGCGACCGGGCCGTGCAATATCCACGGGTGTCGCCCGCGTCTGCTTCGACAATTTTTCGCCGGCGGCATTGACCGCCACCGGCAGGTGCGCGTATTTGGGTGTCGGCAAGCCCAGGCACTGCTGCAGATAGATCTGGCGCGACGTCGAGGCCAGCAGGTCGGCCCCGCGCACAACATGCGTGATGCCCGCCGCGGCGTCGTCGACTACCACGGCCAGTTGATAGGCGAACAGGCCGTCTGCGCGCCGCAGGATGAAATCACCCGCTTCGGTGGCAAGATCGCTGGCGATGAGGCCCTGGATCGCATCCTCAAAAGCCACCCGGGCGTCGCCGACGGCAACGCGCCAGGCGCGTGCCTCACGTCCCGCCGGCAGCCCTTCACGGCAGGTTCCGGGATAGATCGCTGCTCCATCGGGCGCAAGAACCGAATCGGCGAGTTCCCGGCGGGTGCAGGCGCAGGGAAACACCCGGCCCGCCGCCTTCAGGCCCTCCAAGGCCTGTGCATAGGCATCCGTGCGGTGACTCTGCCAGACCACCTCTCCATCCCACTCAAAGCCGCAGGCCTCCAGCGTCTCGAGGATTTGTCCGGCCGCCACCATCGAGCAACGCGGAAGATCGACATCCTCCATGCGCAGATGCCACGCACCAGCCCGGGTCCGCGCCTCAAGATACGAGCCTGTCGCCGCCACCAGCGAACCGAAATGCAAGGGCCCGGTGGGTGATGGGGCAAAGCGACCGCGATAAGCAGATTGGGCGGGTGTCATTGGGCACAGTGATAGCATGCCGCGCCGCAAAACGGTAGGATTCGATTCATTTCAATCAGGGAGCCGCCCATGGCCACACTGGAACTCAATACCGACAACTTCCAACAAACCGTCAACAACAACGCCACGGTGATCATAGATTTCTGGGCCCCCTGGTGTGCGCCGTGCCGAGGCTTTGCGCCGACCTTCGAAGCCGCATCGGAAAAACAGCCCGGCATTGTATTCGCCAAAGTGAATACCGAAGAACAGCAGGAAATTGCCGCCGCCTTCAATATTCGCTCCATCCCCACCCTGATGATATTCCGCGACCAGATCGGCATTTACTCCGAGGCAGGCGCACTTCCAGCCAGCGCCTTCGAACAACTCATCGAGCAGGCCATGGCGCTCGACATGGACGTCGTGCGCGCCGACATCGCGGGACAGGCAGGAACAAGCTGAAGGTCAAAAGAATGGCGCTATCATGGCGCCTGAACTGGACGCCTGACGATGAACTCTTTCCTGACCCAGAAACTCAGCGGCACCGCGGAAACACGTCGCATCGAGATGCTGTTCGATCGCCTGCCATCGAGCATCGTGGTGGCGCTGATCGGGGTGTTCCTCTGCTTCCTGGTGCTCTTCGACACCACGCCGCTGGAAGTCCTGAAAGTGTGGGCGGCTTATATGCTCTCGGTGTTGGCCCTGCGCGTTTCGATCTGGTACATGTTCGGCAAGGCAGACAAGCACCCCGAGACAATCTATCGCTGGGAGTGGCTGTTTGCCGCTGGTGCATTTTTTACCAGTCTCGGCTGGGGTGCGCTGTTCGGCCCGCTCTACCCGCCAGCCACTCATCCGGACTCGCAAATGTTCGTGGCGCTGATGGTGGTGATCACTGCCTTTACCGGATCGGTATTTGTCGCCCAAAGCAATATTACGTTCTGGTTTTTTATCATTCCCGCCCTGACTCCGGCCATCGTGCATTACGCGTCCACGCTGGGCCAGAAAGCACAATGGCCGATCACGGCCGCCGCATGTTGTATCGCCGTATTCATCATTGTGCAGCGCACGCTATACCAGTCCGCCACGGGAAACCTCAAACGCAGTACGGAAGCCGAAACCGTGCTTGCGGAGCAGCAGGCGATTTTCGATTCGTCACCGATGGGAATTGCCGTGATCGACGGCAAGCGAGTGGTCAAGTGCAACATGCGACTCGGCGAGTTGCTGGGTCGCCGCATCCAGGATCTCACCGCTTCGCGTCTGGATGATCACTTCGCCAGCGCCGCCGAGGCGAGCCAGTTCTTCACCGACACCGCCGCCGCATTCGACAAGGGCTTGCTGGCGCAGGGCATGTATCGCCTGCGGCGCGCAGACGGCAGCCAGTTCTGGGCCGAACTTTCGGGACGCAAGATGTCCGGGGGCTTGAGCCACAGCGTCTGGATGATCGCCGACGTCACGCTGCGCGTTGCCAACGAACGCCGATCGCAGCAACGCAACCCGGCCTGAGGCCCGCCCGCAAGGCATAAGCCCCGGCGAGCGATGTCGCGGCTGGCTAAAGCTCATGGCAGCAAGCTCCACCCGCAGAAGATGAAACACGCGAAAGGCGAATTGAAGGCCCGCCCCTCCCATCCTCCCCTCACGGGGAGGCTTCTAATTTGCTCGCTTCGCTCGGCTATCACCAGTAGCTCCGAACGCGTTGTTTCAAGCTAAACCGCGAACTCAGACGTTGAACAGGAAGTTCAGTACGTCGCCATCCTTGACGACGTACTCCTTGCCTTCTGCCCGCATCCTGCCGGCTTCCTTGGCGCCGGCTTCTCCCTTGTAGGCGATGAAATCGTCAAACGCGATGGTCTGGGCGCGGATGAAACCCCGTTCAAAGTCTGTGTGAATCACCCCGGCGGCCTGTGGCGCGGTGTCGCCGGCGTGGATGGTCCACGCCCGCACTTCCTTGACGCCCGCGGTGAAATAGGTTTGCAGGCCGAGCAGCTTGTAGCCGGCGTGGATCAGGCGATTCAAGCCCGGCTCGGTGAGGCCGAGATCCGCCAGGAACATCTGCTTTTCATCGTCTTCCAGATCAGCGATTTCGGCTTCGATGGCGGCACAGACAGTGACCACCTCGGCCTTTTCTTCCGCCGCGTGGCCGCGCACGGCGTCGACATGCGGATTGTTCTCGAAACCGCCTTCCTTGACGTTGGCGACATACAGGACCGGCTTGGCCGTAATCAGGTAAAAAGGTTTGAGTAGCGCCCATTCTTCTTTCGAGAAATCCAGGGCGCGTATGGCCTTGGCCTGATTCAACTGAACCAAGCATCGCTCCAGCACCGGCACCAGCAATTTGGCGTCCTTGTCGCCACCAGACTTGGCCAGCTTCGAATAGCGATTCAAAGCGCGCTCCACAGCCGTCATGTCGGCCAGTGCCAATTCAGTATCGATCACTTCAATGTCGGATAGCGGATCGATCTTGCCCGCCACATGTATCACGTTGTCGTCGCTGAAGCAGCGCACCACATGGACGATGGCATCTGTTTCGCGGATGTTGGCCAGAAACTGGTTGCCCAGGCCTTCGCCCTTGCTGGCGCCGGCCACGAGGCCAGCAATGTCGACAAACTCGACAATGGCCGGCTGGATCTTCTGCGGCTTGACGATGGCGGAGAGCGCAGCGAGCCTGGGGTCAGGCACTTCGACGATGCCGACATTGGGCTCGATGGTACAGAAGGGATAATTCTCCGCCGCGATGCCGGACTTGGTCAGCGCGTTGAAAAGGGTGGACTTGCCGACATTGGGCAGGCCGACGATGCCGCATTTGAGACTCATGGATTTTCCTTCACTGCCGCGGGCGGCTTGGAATTTATTTTCTGGGTGGCTGCGCCAAAATCCGCGCGGGCAAGCGCGGGCCAGGCGAGCAGGGCACGATCCAGCGCCGCATCGATCTCGCCGCGCTCTTCCTTGCGCGGCGGTTTCAGCACGTAGTCGACCACCTCATTCCTGTCGCCGGGATGGCCGATGCCGATGCGCAGCCGCCAGTAGTCCTGTGTGCCCAGATGCGCGGTGATGTCCTTGAGGCCGTTATGACCGCCGAGACCGCCACCGAATTTGAGTCGCATCTGGCCCGGCGGCAGATCGAGTTCATCGTGTATGACCAGCATTTCGGCGGGCTCGATGCGGTAGAACTGGGTCAGCGCCCGCACCGACTGGCCGCAACGGTTCATGAAGGTCTGCGGCAGCAGGAACCACACGTTCGCCGCACGCGCCTGTCCGGCCAGCCCATGGAAGCGCGATTCGCGGCCCGGATGGACGCCGAGTTCGCGTGCCAGGCGCTCACAAAGCCAAAACCCGGCGTTGTGCCGGGTTTCAGCGTATTCGGCCCCGGGGTTGCCGAGGCCGACGATCAGACGCAACGAAGCCTGCAAGCGCTTATCTCTTGTCGGTCTTCTCTGACTTCTTGGCCGGAGCAGCTGGGGCGACAGGTGCCGCCTCGACCACGGGGGCTTCCTCTTCAGCCTTGCCGCCACGCACGATGACAGTCGCGACCACCGGGTCTTCACCCTTGTGCAGAACTGCTTCGACGCCAGCCGGCAGCTTGATATGCGACACGTGCAGCGAATGGCCGGCAACCATATCCTTCAGGTCCACCTCGATGAAGGTCGGCAGGTCTTTGGCCAGGCAGCGCACGTCGAGATCGGACATGACATGCTGGACCAGGCCTCCGGACAGCTTCACGCCGGGCGAGACCTCGGCATTGATGAAGTGCAGGGGCACCTTCTGATGCAGCTTGTGGGTCGCATCGACGCGCTGGAAGTCGGCGTGCAGGATTACCGGCCGGTAAGGATGGCGCTGCACATCGCGCAGCAGGCACATTTCCTTGACGCCGTCGAGATTGACGTTGAGCACGGAGGAATAGAAGGCCTCCTTGCGCAACAGCTGAAACAGTTCGTTGTGGTCGATATCGATCGACTGTGGCGCGGTCGGGCCACCGTAGAGAATGCCGGGAACCCGGCCGGTGCGACGCAGGCGGCGGCTCGCTCCGGTGCCCTGTCCATCGCGCTTGTTTGCGTTGAATTCTAGTTGCATGATTTGCTCCGTTAAGTGCTGCTTGGGTGAAATCCCCTGCCCGCGACCAGGCAGGGGGATGAAGAATTAATCCATGAACAATGAGGAGACGGAGGACTCGTTGCTGATGCGCAACATGGTCTCGGCCATCAACTCGGCAATCGATATCTGGCGAATGCGCGTGCAGGCGCGAGCTTCATCGGACAAGGGGATGGTATCTGTGACCACCAGTTCGTCGAGTTCGGAATCCATGATCCGGGACACCGCACTCCCAGACAGGACCGGGTGGGTACAGTAGGCCAGTACCCGCTTGGCACCATGTTCCTTCAGTGCCTGTGCCGCCTTGCACAGGGTGCCAGCGGTATCCACCATGTCATCCATGATGACGCAGGTGCGGCCGTCGACTTCGCCGATGATGTTCATGACTTCCGACACATTGGCCTTCGGTCGGCGCTTGTCGATGATTGCCAGATCCGACTCGAGGCGCTTGGCCAGCGCACGGGCGCGCACCACGCCACCGACGTCGGGCGACACCACCAGCAAGTCCTCATGCCGCTGCTTCCAGATGTCCCCTAGCAAAATCGGCGCCGCGTAAACGTTGTCGACCGGAATGTCGAAGAAACCCTGAATCTGGTCGGCATGCAGATCAACCGTCAGCACGCGCTGGACGCCGACGGTCTGCAGCATGTTGGCCACCACCTTGGCCGTAATGGCGACGCGCGCAGAACGCGTCCGACGGTCCTGGCGGGCGTAACCGAAATAAGGGATGGCGGCGGTGATGCGTCCGGCGGAGGCCCGTTTCAGGGCGTCCACCATGACCATCAGCTCCATCAGATTGTCGTTGGTCGGAAAGCAGGTCGACTGCAATACGAAGACGTCATGGCCGCGGACATGTTCAAGTATCTCGCAACTGATTTCGCCGTCGGAAAAGCGGCCGACATCGGCGCGACCGAGCGAGATATGAAGACGTTTGACGACATCGGCTGCCAACTTGCGGTTGGCGTTACCGGTAAACACCATCAGGCTGTCGTAGGCCATGTCGGTCAGCTCGAGTGAAGCGTACGGGCGCGTCTGTCAAAAACCTACAACTGCCCGCAACGTTTCTGTGAATGGGTTGGCTGGGGAGGAAGGATTCGAACCTTCGCATGCTGGAATCAAAATCCAGTGCCTTAACCAACTTGGCGACTCCCCAACATCGAGTCCCCGCCTTGAGAGCGGAGGTCGAAAGGACGCGCATTTTCGGGGTTTTCGCCCC
>CAMBRI010000124.1 GCA_945870205.1 Sulfuritalea hydrogenivorans sk43H
AACGTAAAGTCGGCACCCTAAAGCGGAGCGCCGAATACACCATGGTGGTGCATAAGAACTGAACTAGATTGGTAAGCTCTTGAGTTACCATGTGAAAGAAATTGAAGACACCCTAAAGATCTTGACAAATGCACCATGCTAAATCCTCCGAAATTGCTTGATCAGGTGCGCGAAAAGCTGCGGGTGGAGCACTACGCGATTCGCACCGAGCAAACTTATGTAGATTGGATTAGACGTTATATTCTGTTTCACGACAAGAGGCACCCCAAGGAATTGGGGGCGGCGGACGTGGAGGCCTTCCTGACGCATCTGGCGGTGGCGGGCAAGGTCGCCGCGTCGACGCAGAACCAGGCCAAGTCGGCTTTGCTGTTCCTGTACCGGGAGGTGCTCGAAATCGAGCTGCCCTGGCTCGACAAGGTGACTCAGGCCAAGGCGCCGAAGCGTTTGCCGGTGGTACTGACAGTGGCTGAAACGCGGACCGTGCTGTCGCACCTGGGCGGAACTCATGCGTTGATTGCCGGACTGCTGTATGGAGCGGGCATGCGCCTGATGGAGGCAGTGCGCTTGCGGGTGAAGGATATCGATTTTGCACGGCACGAGATCCTGGTTCGCGAAGGCAAGGGCGGCAAGAACCGGGTGACGATGCTGCCGGAAACGCTGGTCGCTGCGCTCAAGCTGCATCTGGCCAGGGTGAAGGCCCTGCATGACGAAGATCTGGCGCTGGGATTCGGCGATGTCTATCTACCTTTCGCGCTGGACCGGAAAAACACGGCCGCCGGGCGCGAATGGGGCTGGCAGTATGTTTTTCCGTCACGGAATTTGTCCATCGACCCGCGCTCAGGCAAGACGCGCCGCCATCATGTCGACGAGAAAGGCGTGCAGCGTGCGATGAAGCAGGCGGTGCGGGATGCGGGCCTGACCAAGCCGGCGACGCCGCACACGCTGCGTCACTCCTTCGCCACGCATTTGCTGCAGTCCGGTTACGACATTCGCACGGTGCAGGAACTGCTCGGGCACGCCGACGTGGCCACCACCATGATCTATACCCACGTCCTGAATCGCGGCGGGCGCGGCGTGATCAGCCCGATGGATCAGCACTGATGCCGCCCTGGCTTGCCGCGCTGTTCACCCGGCGCATGCTGATCTGCGTGTTCACCGGCTTCTCATCCGGTTTGCCGCTCTATCTGTTGCTCAATCTGGTGCCGGCCTGGCTGCGCTCCGAAGGGGTGGACCTCAAGACCATCGGCCTCTTCGCCCTGATCCAGTTTCCCTACACCTGGAAGTTCCTCTGGTCGCCGCTGCTCGATCGTTATGCGCCGCCGCTGGGCAGGCGCCGCGGCTGGATGCTGATCACGCAGGCGGGCCTCTTGGCGGTAATCGCCTCGCTTGGCCTGTTCGCGCCGGGCAGCGAGATCGTGCCCATCCTCTGGCTTACCGCCGCCGTCGCCTTGCTTTCGGCGACGCAGGACATCGCGCTCGATGCCTACCGGCGCGAGATCCTGTCCGAAACAGAACTGGGTCTGGGCAACTCGGTGCATGTCAATGCCTATCGCATCGCCGGGCTGGTGCCGGGTTCGCTTTCATTGATCCTGGCCGACCGCCTGCCCTGGTTGCAGGTGTTCGTCATCACCGCGCTGTTCATGCTGCCGGGCATGGCGCTCGCTGTGTTCGCGCGCGAGCCGGCGGTGGCGGGCAATGCGCCGAAAACCCTGCGCGACGCGGTGGTCGAGCCCTTCCATGAGTTCATCAACCGCGCCGGTCTGAAAGAGGCCTTGATGATTCTCGGCTTCATCTTCCTCTACAAGCTGGGCGATTCGATGTGCACGGCGCTGGCCACGCCCTTCTATCTGGACATGGGCTTTGCCAAGTCGCAGATCGGCATCGTCGCCAAGAACGCCGGGTTGTGGCCGGCGGTGATCGGCGGTCTGATCGGCGGTCTGTGGATGGTCAAGCTGGGCATCAACCGCGCGCTGTGGCTGTTCGGCGTGGTGCAACTGGTGTCCATCTTCGGCTTCGCCTGGCTGGCCTGGATCGGTCGCCATGAGGTGGTCGGCGCGGTCGAACTGGCGCAGTTGGCCCTGGTGATCGGCTTCGAGGCACTGGGCGTTGGCCTCGGCACGGCGGCCTTTGTTGCCTTCATCGCGCGCGCTACGCATCCGCTCTATACGGCGACGCAATTCGCCCTGTTCACCAGCCTTGCCGCCGTGCCGCGCACGTTCATCAATGCCACCACGGGTTTCCTGATCGAGCAGATGGGCTGGCTCGGCTTCTTCCTGTTGTGTTCGGTGCTGGCTGTGCCGGGCATGCTGCTGCTGCTGCGCGTAGCACCATGGAATCCGCCGCGCCCGGCGTGACAAATGTCACGTTCGCGCGCACGAACGTGGCAGCAAAACAACAGGTCGCACTATATTTGAGGCTTCACTCAACTTTTCGTGGGCGTGGGCGTTATATGCTCTGAAGCGCACGGTTTCACTACTGGAGGCCGAAATGTTAATGGTGACGGACATGAGTACAGGCAAACTCATCGAGGATGAATTTGGAGCGTTCGAGGACGAGGTTCTCAACGCCGAGTGGACACCTGCCAGCCCCGAGCTTCAGCTCGGCCTGCAGGAAGTTCAGCATCGGGCGACGACAGCGAAAGAAGTCGATGCCGATGCATTCCTTGCCGCGATGTATCGCAATCAGCAGTGAGCGTCGGCGCAATCCGCTGATCCTTGTTGGTATCATCGCGCGCTTCGACTTTCCTGAAGCGCACGATGAACTCCTTTTCCACGCCCGCTGACACTTCCCCGAAAGCCGTCGCCCCAGCCCTGCCCGGGCGCACCGATTTCCCTCATTTCCTCGCCATTCCCACCCGCTGGATGGACAACGACGTCTATGGCCACGTCAATAATGTCGTCTACTACAGCTATTTCGACACCGTCATCAATGAATGGCTGATCCGCGAAGGCGGCCTGGACATTCTTGACGGCGCCGCCATCGGTTATTGCGTCGAATCGCAGTGTCGCTACCTCGCGCCGCTGGCCTTTCCCGAGATCATCGATGCCGGCCTGCGCGTCGTGCACCTGGGCAATTCGTCGGTGCGCTACGAGATCGCCCTGTTTCCGCAGGGCGAGCAGACGCCGGCCGCCACGGGCTGGTTCGTCCATGTCTTTGTCGCTCGTGCCGACGACCGCCCGACGCCGATGCCGCCGCGAATTCGCGACTGCCTGCAGCGGCTGATGGTTTAGTTCGCCCCGTCGCGGCGCCACTCTGCATGAGTCCCGACGCCCGCATCGTCCTGCTGCTGTGCGTCGCGGCGATTTTCAGCATGACCGGCTTTTCCACCTGGCCGGCGCTCTTGCCCGACTTGCAGGCTGCCTGGGGCCTCTCGGGCAAGGAGGCGGGCGCCATCGGTGGCAGTTATTTCGCCGGCTACATGCTGGCCGTGCCGGTACTCTCGGGTCTGACGGACCGCATCGATGCGCGCCGCGTCTATGTCGGCGCCTGCCTGCTGGCCTCCGCCGGCCATTTCGGTTTCGCCCTGTTTGCGCACGACGTGGTGTCGGCCTGCCTGCTGCAGGCCGTCGGCGGCGCGGGCCTGGCCGGTACCTACATGCCGGGCCTGAAGGCACTCACCGACCGCGTGAGCAACGCGCGCCTGCCGCGATTCATCGCCTTCTACACGTCAACGTTTGGCATCGGCGCGGCGCTGTCCTACGCGTTCTCGGGCTGGCTGGGAGTGATCGACTGGCGCGCGGCTTTTGTGCTGGGAGGCATCGGGCCTTTCGTCGCGATTGCCATGATCCTGCGCGGCCTCGCTCCGGCTGCGCCGCATGGCGGCCATGTGCCGGGCGTGGCGGCGCAGCTCGATGCGCTGAAGGATCGCGCGGTGCGTGGCTATGTACTCGGCTATGCCGCACATTGCTGGGAGCTGTTTGGCCTGCGCTCGTGGATCGTCGGCCTGCTGGCGTTTTCCGCCACGCAAGGCAACCTGCCGCTGGCGCCAGCCACGGCGGCGGCCATCATCAATCTGGTCGGCATTCCGGCCAGCATCCTCGGTAATGAATTCGCCGGCCGCCATGATCGCCGCCGCACCATTCTGGTCATCATGCTTGTTTCCGGTGCATTGGCCTGGGGGGTGGGCGCGGTGGCAAGCTGGCCGCTGGCCCTGCTGGCGCTGCTGCTGATCTATCAGGTGGTGGTGATGGCCGATTCGGCGGCACTCACCGCCGGGCTGGTGTCGGCGGCCGATCCCGCGCGGCGCGGCGCGGTGATGGCGGTGTACTCGATGGCCGGTTTCGGCGCCGGCTTTTTGTCGCCCTTGGTGGCCGGTGCCGTGCTTGATGCCGGTGGCGGCAAGGACTCGGCGCTGGCCTGGATGCTCGCCACCGGCAGCATCGGCATTTGGTGCCTGCTGGCACCGCTGGCGATCCGGCTCAGTCGACGCGCAGCCTAAAGCGGCTGGGCTGCAGCGCGCCACTGAGATCGCCTTCGCCGAATTGCGTGCGGCCGCGGCGGCCTTTCGCCAGTGGCTGGTGCAGCAAATCAAACAGGTGGGCCTATCGACGGCAGTTCGCCGGAACATTTGCTTGAGCGTGGCGTCAAACTTGCTTGAGAAATATTAACGAAGCGGCGCTCAACCTGGAGCGCCCTGCCGACGTTAACTGAAGTACAGGAGGACGCCGCCATGTCTCAAGCCGATATTCAGATTCCGCTGGCCGATGTGCGTGAGATCTACCGCGTGACGGATATCAAGCGCGCCCAGGATGATGCGCCGGCCGGACGCAGCGAGGCACTTTCCGCCATCTACGAAAAAATGACCAAACTCGGCGGCGAGCGCTACCTGATCAAGCCTTCGTCCACCGATGCGCTGGACAGCCTTTATGACGATTGCCCGAACTTTTCCGAAGTCATCGACGACTTGAAGAAATATCTGGCGTTGGCAGTGTCCGGCAACGAACCGGTGCATTTCACGCCCATCCTGCTGCTGGGCGAACCGGGTATCGGCAAGACGCATTTCGCCAAATGCCTGTCCAATGCCCTGGGCACGGGCTACGAGTTCGTGCCCATGAGTTCGCTGACGGCAGGCTGGATACTTTCCGGTGCGTCGAGCCAGTGGACCAACGCCAAGCCGGGCAAGGTGGCGGCGGCCCTGATCCACGGCGAGTATGCCAATCCGCTGATGGTGCTCGACGAAGTCGACAAGGCCGGCGGCGATTCGCGCTACGATCCGATGGGCCCGCTCTACGGTCTGCTGGAGCGCGATACGGCGAAGAAGTTCAAGGACGAGTTCATCGAGGTGGATATCGACGCCAGCCACATCCTGTGGGTGTCCACCGCCAACGACGAGCGCACGCTGTCCGACCCCATCCTCAACCGCATGAACGTCTATAGCGTGCCGCGGCCGAATGCCAACCAGGCTTTTGTCATTGCCTGCCGCCTGTATGCGGAAATTCTTGCCGATCACCATTGGGGCTTTCCTCTTGAGCCGCCGGAAGACGTCATGGAAGCCCTGGCCGACATGCCGCCGCGCGACATGAGAAAGCGCCTGATGGTGGCCTTCGGCAACGCCAAGCTCGATGGTCGCGACGAACTGCAGGTGAAGGATCTCGATGCGTCGCGCATCCAGCGCGGCAAAAACCGGATGGGGTTCTGATCACCATCGTCAGGCCGGACGCACTAAAATCCCGGCGCAGCAAGCCGTTCGCCCGCCATGCGGCGGAACGGCTCCTGCCAATGGCCGCTTCGCCGAAGCCCGCGCCTGTTTCTGGAGAGTCTTGATGAGATCGAGTTTGTTGGCCCTTGTGCTGCTGGTCGGGCCAGTGCTGCCCGTTGCCATGGCCGCGGCTGTTTCCTGCCCCGAACTGGCGGCTGCGGTCCAGGTCGCCGCCTGTCCGGCCGAAGAAGAGCTGAAATACACCTATACCGGCTACTGCAGCGACAGCGCCGTAGCCTATCGCGGCGAGACCGACGTCTGTACCGATTACCAGCGCTACCGCGCACTGAAGAACGTCGCGCTGTGGGAAGCGGGCAATGGCGACTTCAGCGCCTATGTCTCCTGCGACCTCCCGGTCGACAAAGTCAAGGCGGCCAGGGTCTCGGCTGCCAAGCTCGGCCGCCAGGGCAAGATGACGCAATTGGTTTGCAGCTATGGCGAAGGCATTCGCTTCACCTACCGGACACGGACGGAATGCAAGCTCGAGAACGTCGCCGACTGCGCCGCCAATCCGGCCGCCTGCAAGGCGACCTGCGACTGATACGCCATCCTTCAGGAGTCACCCCATGAGCGATGCCGAACCACCCGCCAAACAGGACAGCCCGATGAACCCGCCCGGTCAGGAGCCGGGCGTCTGCCTGCGTTGCGGCACGTCCGGGCCGGTCAATGACGACGGCTTTTGCGACAGGTGCGAGAAAGCGCTGGAACAGGCCTGCCTGTAACGGCTTTCTATTTGCCTGCTGCCGGAGGCTCGCTGCCGCCGGTCTTGCACGCCGAGTAAGTTGCCGCCGCACCATCGCTCAGCGTCGCGTCGCTGCCCGTGAGCTCCAGCACCGCGATGCCGTTGCTGTAACGCGAGCCCGCGCCCAGCTTCGCCAGGCGAACTTCGCGTTCAGACAGGATCAGCCATACGGCTTCGCCGCCCTCCAGCGTGCGCACGTAAAAGCGCTTGCCGGCGGCGCACTGGTACTCGGTGGCATTGGCCGGGGTGCGCGAACGTTCCTGCGGCGCATCGTTGCCGAAAGGAATATATTTTCTGACGTTGATGTCGCCACAGGCCGACAGCAGCAGGGATACACAGGCCAGACCGGCCGCTTTCGCGCACATGTGTTTTGGTTTCATTCCGTTCTCCGTTTTTTTCGTTCATTTAATGCAATGAAACAACTCGTTCGAAGCGACTGGATATATTCGAGCGAAGCGAGCCGATCAGTAGCCCCGCGTGAGGGGGGATGGGGGGGCGGGCCTTCAATTCGCCTTTCGCGTGTTTCATCCTCGGCGGGTGGCGCTCGGTGCCATGAGCGTCAGTCACAAGGCGTGCACGCGGTCGCCGCGTGCAAATCCGAGCAGCGGCCCGGACAGGCCGCGTCCCAACGCGATCACCTTGAACAGTTCGCCCATTTCGTTGGGCGAGATCAGTACATTCACGGCGCCACGCGCACGCAGTTCGCTGGCCGCGGTTTCACCAGCGTCGTCTTTTCCTTGCAGCAGCAGTTCGCCAATGCCGCAATTGAGCAGAAAGTTCGCCTGGCTGGCATAACCCAGTACCTCCAGTCCGGCGTCGAAGCCGGCCTCCGCGACGGCGGTTAAATCGACATGCGAGGTGATATCCGACAGGCCCGGAAACCAGAAGGGGTCTTCATGCACGCGATGCCGGTAGTGGCAGCGTAGAGTGCCGCCGTCGCGCTGCGGCAGGTAAAGCTCGTGGCGCGGCAGGCCGTAGTCGATCAGCAGCAGCGCTCCCTTGTCCAGCCGCCGTGCCATTTCCGAAACCCAGGATCTCGCCGCGAGGCTGATCTCGCCGCGCCAGGGCGCGATTACCGGCAGCGCCGTGGCGGCGTCCAGCAGGGCGCCCGTCGCCGGACGTTCTGCCACGACCAGACTGCCTTCGGCGAGGCCGACGCCCCGTTCCAGCACACCGGGCACGGCACCTTCGTCGACCCAGCGCAGCGCGTGGGTCGGCATGGCGTCGAGCACTTCATTGCCGACCAGGCAGCCGGAGAAGCGCTCGGGCAATTCGTCCAGCCATTCGATGCGATCGATGAATTGCGGCGCATGTTCGGCCAGTATCGCCTGCTGGCGCGCGCGCAGCTCGCCGGAAAGTTCGAGGATCTGGTAGCACTCGGGGGCGCAACCGAGTGCGTCGAGTGCGGGCAGCAAATCCGCCGCCAGCCGCCCGCTGCCGGCGCCGGCTTCGATCACCCGCGGGCAGGAGGCGGCGAGGACTTGTGCCACTTGCCGTGCCAGCGCCCGGGCAAAAAGCGGCGTCAGTTCGGGCGCGGTAAGGAAGTCACCGTCCACGCCAAATTTGCGCGAGCCGCCCGAGTAATAGCCCAGACCCGGCGCATACAGGGCCAGCTCCATGTAGCGGGCGAAGGACAGCCAGCCGGCGGCTTCGATCTCGGCGGCGATGACGCGGACCAACGCTTCGCTGGCGGCGCAGGCATCGGCCGAGGGTTCGGGCAGATCGCTGTGCGTCAGGTTCATGAACCCAGAGTGCCCTTGACCAGTTCGGCAATCTGCGCGGCATCGTCCGTGCCCTGCTGGCCCAGCCCGGCGATGACGCCGGCGCGATTGGCCGCCGGCTGGTTCTGGCTGATTTTCCACTTGCCCTTGAGCTCGCTGATGAGTATCTCGATGCCGACGATCGCCGCCAGCATCTTGTCGATGTAGTCGGGCGGCGCGTCGCTGATCTGCCACGGTTCGGCAAGCTGGGTTTCGTGGCGGCTGACCAGGGTTTCCAGTTGCCCGCGCAGCCAGGCCGGATCGTCGATCGCCCGCAGCCGGCCGCGGGCATGGACCGCCACATAGTTCCAGGTCGGCACCGCCTTGCCGTGTTCGCGCTTGGTTTCGTACCACGAGGGCGTGACGTAGGTTTGCGGGCCGTGGAAGATCACCAGCACATCGCTGTCCGCCGCCTGTTGCCATACCGGGTTGGCGCGGGCGACGTGGCCCTGCAAGGCGCCATGCGGCGCAACGTCGGCCGCGAAGTTAAGCGGCAGATGATCGGCGTTCAAGCCGTGTGCGTGGTGGGTGACCAGAGTGGCGAAGGGATGTGCGCGCATCAGCGCGTGCAGCACCTCGTCGCGGGACTCCTCGAAATGGGCGGGAAGATACATTCTGCCGGTTAACGTAATGAAACAACTCGTTCGGAGCGCCCGGTGACAGTCGAGCGCAGCGAGCAAATTAGTAGCCCCGCCCTGGGGCGGGGATGGGGGTGGGGGGCCTTCAATTCGCCTTTTGCGTGTTTTATTTTCGGTGAGTGGCGCTCGGTGCCATGAGCGTTAAAGCAGTACGGCGCTTTGCTCGCCGCGCTCGTACACGATATTGGCGCGGCCGACCAGCAGCGTGTCGAGGGTGCCGATCTGTGCCACGTCCTTGTTGGTGTAGGGCAGCTTGTGCAGGATGTAGCGCAGGGCATTGAGCCGTGCGCGTTTCTTGCAGTCCGACTTGATCACGGTCCAAGGTGCGTCGGCCGTGTCAGTGTGGAAGAACATGGCTTCCTTGGCCTTGGTGTAATCGTCCCATTTGTCGAGCGAGGCCAGGTCGATCGGCGACAGCTTCCATTGCTTGAGCGGGTGGGTTTCGCGTTCCTTGAAACGGCGGCGCTGTTCGGGGCGCGACACCGAGAACCAGAACTTGATCAGGTGTACGCCGCTCCTGACCAGCGTGCGTTCGAACTCCGGCGTCTGGCGCATGAACTCCTCATACTCGGTCTGGGTGCAGAATCCCATCACGCGCTCGACCCCGGCGCGGTTGTACCAGGAGCGGTCGAACAGCGCGATCTCGCCGGCCGTCGGCAGGTGCTGCACGTAGCGCTGGAAGTACCACTGGCCGCGCTCGGTCTCCGACGGCTTTTCGAGGGCCACCACGTGCGCGCCGCGCGGGTTCAGGTGTTCCATGAAGCGTTTGATGGTGCCGCCCTTGCCGGCGGCGTCGCGGCCTTCGAACAGGATCACCACCTTCTGCCCGGTCTCCTTGACCCAGGCCTGCAGTTTGAGCAGTTCGACCTGAAGGTGATATTTCTGCTTCTCATAATTCCTGCGTGTCATCAGCCGCCGGTAGGGGTAGCCGCCATCGCGCCAGCCGGGCGCCAGTTCTTCGTCCGGATGTTCATCGGCGGCGACTTCGCGCTGCAGCAGTGCATTCTTCAGCGCCTCGACATCGTCGGGCGAAGCGCCCTCGACCACGGCGGTGAGCGCCTGCGCCAGCTTGGCGCCTTCACCCGGCCTCGAGTGGGCGACGATGTCGTGGATGGCTTCGATCTTCGAATCGCGTGCGGCATCGGAACGGTCTTTGACGACGAAGCTCTTGATGCCCTTGGCCGTGCGCGACGGGGCGACATCGCCGGCAGCCGGCCGTCGCGGCGGCTTCTGTGCCGCTGTTACCGCAACAGTGGCGACCGGCTTCGTCGGGGCTTTGCGCGGTACCGTGGCCGGCTTGTTTGCACTCGGCGTTGCAGCGGGGGCTTTCTTTGCCATTTAGCTCTCCAATTGTTCCTGAATGTCCAGCCAGCGTGATTCTGCCGTTTCGATGCTCTGCGTCAACTGGCTTTGCCGCGCGGTGAGTTCGTCGAGCAGGCGCGGATCCGGATTGCCATAGAACGCCGGGTCGGCGAGACGGTCTTCAAGCAGTTTGAGCTCGTTTTGCCAGCCGGTGATCTGCTGTTCCAGCTTTTCGGATTCCTTTTGCAGCGGTCGGTTCGCCGTCTTGGCTGCCGCGGAGACGGGCTTGGCCGCCGCCTGCTTTCGCCGCGCCTGGTCGGCCTCTTCTTCCTTGCGCCGCTGGCCCCGTTCGCGTTCGGCGGCCTTTTCCGCGGCACGCGACTGGTTAAGCCATTCGGCATAGTCGTCGAGGTCGCCGTCGAAGGGCGTCACCTTACCGTCGGCCACCAGCCAGAGTTCGTCGCAGGTGGCACGCAGCAGATGTCGATCGTGCGAGACCAGGACCATGCCGGCTTCTGTTTCCTGCAGCGCGATGGTCAATGCCTCCCGCATTTCGAGGTCGAGGTGGTTGGTCGGCTCGTCCATCAGCAAGAGATTCGGCGCGGTGCGGATCATCAGCGCCAGCGCCAGCCGCGTTTTCTCGCCACCGGAAAAGCGGCCGCAGGGGGCGTCCACCATATCGCCGCGGAAATCGAAGCCGCCGAGGTAGCCGCGCAGATCCTGCTCGCGGGTGCGCGGCTCCTGCTTGATCATATGCCACAGCGGCGATTCGGCCGGACGCAGCTGTTCGAGCTGGTGCTGGGCGAAGTAGCCGAGCTTGAGGTTACGGCCTTCCTCACGCACGCCGGCTTGCGGCTGCAGCTCGCCGGCGAGCAGCTTCATCAGCGTGGACTTGCCGGCGCCATTGCGGCCGAGCAGGCCGATGCGGCTGTCGGGGCGCAGCGTGAAGCGGAGCTTTTCAAAGATCACCGTGTCGCCATAGCCGACTTTTGCATCGTCGAGCAGCAGCAAGGGGTCTGAGAAGCCGCTGGGTTCGGGGAAGCTGAAGGAAAACGGCGTGTCGATGTGTGCGGCCATGATGTCGCCCATCTTCGCCAGCATCTTGATCCGGCTCTGCGCCTGGCGCGCTTTCGAGGCCTTGGCGCGGAAGCGGTCGATGTAGCTTTGCAGGTGCGCTGCTTCGCGTTTCTGCTTGGCGGCCAGCGCCATGTCATTGGCCAGGCGCTCGGCGCGCGCACGTTCGCAGGCCGAGTAGTTGCCGGTAAACAACTGCATCTTGCCGGCCTCGATGGCGAGGATGTGGGTGGTGATGACGTCGAGGAAGTCGCGGTCGTGCGAAATCAGGATCAGCGTGCCGGGATAGCTCTTCAGCCATTCCTCGAGCCAGATGATGGCATCCAGATCGAGGTGGTTGGTCGGCTCGTCGAGCAGCAGCAGGTCGGAACGGCACATCAGCGCACGGGCCAGGTTCAGGCGCACGCGCCAGCCGCCGGAAAATTCGGCTACCGGGCGCTGGAAGTC
>CAMBRI010000125.1 GCA_945870205.1 Sulfuritalea hydrogenivorans sk43H
ACATTGCCGCCGATGTCGGCCTGGTGGCCCTTGACCGCCGTCCAGGCCACCAGTTTGTCCTCGAAGAACACCGGCTTGAAGGCGGCGACATCGTTGTTCTGGTTGCCCAGGCTGAACACGTCGTTGTGGAAGATCACGTCGCCGGGATAGATCTCGTCGCCGAAAAATTCCTTGATGTACTTGCACACCGGCGCTAGCGAGAAGGCCAGGATCGGTAGGTTCTCGGTCTGTTCCAGCATGTTGCCGTCGGCATCGTAGAGGCCGGTGACATAGTCCTTGGCTTCGCAGAGGATGGGCGAGCGCGTGGTCTGCTCCATCGAAATGCTCATCTCGTCGGTGATGGACTTGAAGGTCCGCGCATAGACGGACAGGAGTATCGGATCGATCTTGGGGGTAGTCATGCCAACACCTCCTGCTTTTCGTTGAAGCATGCTTGGGCCAGGTCCTCTCGGCCTTTCCGCCAGATGACAAAGGACCCCAGCGCATCGACCGCGCAGTCGTAGGAATCGCTGACGAAAATCGCCGTGGTTTCCTGTTCGATCATGGCCGGGCCGGTGATGCGGTTGCCAAAGTGCATCTTGTGGCCGTCGTAGACCGGCGTCTCGCGGAAACTCTTGGTTTCGGGGATGTACATGCTGCGCTTGCCTTTGAGTGCGCCGGAGGCATCGGCGCCGTTCCAGGCGTCCGTATGGTAGGTCGGCTTGTCGGTGATGCCGATGGCCTGGACGCGGACATTGATGATTTCGATCGGCGTCTTCTCGCCTTCGAGCGAATAGCCGTAGAGCCGGTTGTGCTCGGCATTGAAGGCGGCGGCAATGGCGACCGCGTCGCGGCTGTCGATCAGTTCGCGCGGCACGCTGAATGACACCTCGTGGTACTGCTTGATGTAGCGGCAGTCGAACTTGACCTCGTAGCGGCGGCGCTCCGCGCTGATGCGTTCCTCGACCAGTTGCCGTGTGCCATCGGCCGACATTTCGTCGATCATGGCGGTGAGGCGCGGCCAGTCAATGGCTTCGAGGCGCGAGACAAAGGTGCGCACGAAGTCGTGCTTGAGTTCGCACATCAGCATGCCGAAGGCGCACAGCACGGAGGATTCGCGCGGCACGATCTGCAGCGGGATTTCGAGTTCGCTGCAGATCAGGCAGGAGTGGATCGGGCCGGCGCCGCCGGCGGGGATGAAGGGAAATTCGCGCGGGTCGAAGCCGCGCTTGATGGTGACTTCGCGCACGCCCTGGGCCATGTTGTTGCAGGCGACGCGGTACATGCCGGCCGCTGCCTCCTCGACCGACAGGCCCATCGGTTTGGCGATGTGTTCCTCGATCGCGGCGCGTGCCGCGGCGCCGTCGAGCTTCATCTTGCCGCCGGCGAAGAAACCGGGATCGAGGTAGCCCAGCACCACGTTGGCATCGGTGGTGGCCGGCAGCCGGCCGCCCTTGCTGTAACAGGCCGGGCCTGGATCGGCACCAGCGCTTTGTGGGCCCATGCGCAGCATTCCGCCCTGGTCCAGCCAGCCGATCGAGCCGCCGCCGGCGCCGATGGTGTGGATGTCGAGCATCGGCAGGGCGATCTTGTGGCGGGCGATCTCACCGTCGTTCTTGATCATAGGCGCATCCACGGCGACCGATGCTTCGAAACTGGTGCCGCCCATGTCGGTGGTGATGCACTTGTTCTGGCCATGCAGGCGGACGTAGAACATGCCGGCACCGGGGCCGCCGGCGGGGCCGGAGAGCAGCGTCAGCGCTGCCTTCTCGCGCGCCAGTTGCGGCGAGATGACGCCGCCGTTGGATTGCATGATCAAGAGCAGGTTCCTGAAGCCTATGCCCTTGAGCCGGCCGACGAGTTGATCCAGATAGTGGTTGAGTTTCGGCCCGACGTAGGAATTCAGTGCCGTGGTGCTGACGCGTTCGTAGAAGCGGATCGAAGGCAGCAGGTCGGTGGACACCGAGAGGTAGGCACCGGGCATTTCCTTCCTGACCAGTTCCGCGGCGGCCTGCTCGTGCGCGGGATTGGCGAAGGAGTTCATGAAGCAGATCGAAACCGCTTGCACGCCCTCCTGCTTGAACAAGGCGATGGCCTGTTTGATCTGCGCCAGGTCGAGCGGCGCGGTCTCGATACCGTGGCGGTCGAGGCGACCGCTGATGCCGGCGCGCAGGTAGCGCGGCACCAGCGGTTTCACATTGGTGTAGCGATTGTTGTACTGCTCTTCGCGAATGCCGCGGCGCATTTCCAGGGCGTCCCGCACGCCCTCGGTGGTCAGCAGGCCGCACTTGGCGCCGGTGCCGGTCAGGGTGGCGTTGGTGGTTACGGTCGTGCCGTGCACGATGGTGTCGATGGTCGGCGCGAAAGATTCCAGCGTCAGTGGTGGCTTCATGCTGGCGGCGATGTCGGTGAGGCCATTGACCACCGCGATCGACGGGTCCGCGGGTGTCGACAATGTCTTGAAAATCGCCGGTTCGGCGTCGTCACGGGTGACGACGAAGTCGGTGAAGGTGCCGCCGACATCGATTCCGATCTTGAGTGCCATAAGCTGTGCTCCGTCCTTGTCTTCGTTTGTGATCAGAACGTACGGGCAACCATCTTGCGCACGTCTTCCTTGCGAACCTTGCCCAGCGCGGTTTTTGGCAATTGCTTGACCACCACCACTTCCTTGGGATGCTTGAAGCGGGCGATGCGGCCTTCGAGCAGCTTCAACACCTGTTCGCTGCTGACCATGCGGTCAGCCTTGGCCACCACCACGGCGACCACGACTTCACCCCAGCGTTCGTCGGGCCGGCCGATCACCGAGGCTTCGGCAATGTCGGGGCATTCGATCAGCAGGTTTTCGATCTCGGCCGGATAGATGTTCTCGCCTCCGGAGATGATCATTTCCTTGCTGCGGCCATCCACGTAGAGATAGCCTTCCTCGTCGTGGTGTCCCATGTCGCCGGTGTGGAACCAGCCGTCGACCAGCACCGCGGCAGTGGCTTGCGGCGCCTTCCAGTAGCCGCTCATGATGTTGTCGCCCTGCACCAGGAGTTCGCCGGTAGCACCCGGCTTCACGTCGGCGCCCTGGCTGTCCACGATGCGCAAGCGGCATTGCACCGCGGCCTTGCCGGTCGAGCCGGCTTTGCGGATGGCGTCGGCCGCCTTGAGATAGACCGCGATCGGACAGGTCTCGGTCGAGCCATAGACCTGAACCAGCGGCACGCCTTTGGCATGAACCGCATGGATGACATGCCGCGGAACGATGGTTGAGCCGGTGGTGATCATGCGCAGACTGGAAAAATCGGCGCCGGCCCAGCGGGGATGGGCCATCATCATGTCCAGTTGTGCTGGAACCAGTACCGTCAGCGTGATGCCCTCGCGTTCGATGGCGTCGAAGGTGGCATCGACGTCGAACTTCGGGTGCAGCACGACGGTGCAGCCGGCTTTCAGGGCCGGCGTGGTCAGGTTGTTCAGCCCGCCGACATGGAACAGCGGCAGGGTATTGAGGATGACATCGTCTGCCCGCAGTTCGTGCATGTCGGTGCTGTTCGCCGCATTGCAGTTCAGGGCGCGCTGGGTCAGCAGCACACCCTTGGGTTTGCCGGTCGAGCCTGATGTGTAGCAGATCAGCAACGGCGTGTCGTCATCGACCTGCTCATTGTCGCCCCCCTCGTTGGCGCGCGAACAGAAATCGGCCCAGGAAATCCAGCCGTCGCCGGAGGCACCAAAACTGACCAGCGTCATGCCATCCAGCGCAGCGCGAAAGCTGTTGGTCTGGGCGACAAAATCGGGTTCGACGACGAGCAGCGCGGGTGGGCAGTCCTGCAGCATCTGCAGGTGCTCGGGGCCCGCCAGCCTCCAGTTGAGCGGCATGAACAGGACGCCGGCGCGGGCGCAGGCAAACAGCAGCGCCAGCATTTCCGGACTGTTGAAGCCGAGGTAGGCCACGCAATCTTCTCTGCGCACGCCGGAAGCGGCCAGCGCTGCGGCGATCCGCTCGACCATGGCGGCCAGTGCACGGTAGGAAATATCGCGTTCGGGGAACCGAAGCGCCGTTTTGTCCGGAGTCAGGACGGCATTTCGCGCGATCCAGTCTGAAAGCATCGGGTGATCTTCTTGCTACTTGGCGTCGCAGACTTCGAGCACCACTGACATCGCCGTGTCGCCGGCGGCGCAACCGGTGAACAGGCCGAAGCCGCCGCCCTTCAAGGCCAGTTCCTCGATCAGTTCGATGATGGCGCGGGTGCCCATCGGTGCCTGGGGATGGCCCCAGACCAGCGAGCAGCCGTAGTTGTTCATCGACTGGAGGTCGCAGCCGGTCTGCTTGGCGAAGTAGAGATCATTCACCGCAAAGGGGTTGTGGGTCTTGATTGCCTTCATCTGGGCGATACCGAGGCCAGCCTGTTCCAAAGCGCGCTGCGCCGCCGGTACCGTGGATTCGGGCATGTGGGCCAATGCGACACGGGCGAGGCCGAAGCCATGCAGTCGCACCGCGATCTTCTTGTCGGTGGAGAGTTCCCGTGCCTTGGCGGCCGTGGTGACGATGATGGCCGCATTGCCGTCGGCCGGATGCGTCTGGCCGCCGAAGGTGACCGAGCCGCCGGGCATGACCGGCTTCAGTTGCGCCAGGCCTTCCGTGGTGGATTGCGAGACGCCTTCATCACCGGCCATGGTGCTGGCGGTCTTCCTGAAGTTGGGCGCCGGAACCTCGAAGGGCAGGGTCATGAAGCGTCTGAGGAAAGCCGAGTCGTCCGCCTGGCACATGCGGTACTGCTCTTCGCGACGCAGCACCAGTTCGTGCTGCTCGGCGGTGCCGATGCCGTGTTTGCCGGCGACGTTTTCCGCAGTTTGCAGCATGGCGTGATTGCCCAGCGGATCGCAATTGAAGTTGTCCATCACCCAGTCCTCGGACCCGCCCGTGCCTCCCGGCCCACGCGGGTTCGGGTAATAAAGGTGGGGACCATTCGAGGTGCGGTCGCAGTTGATCGCCAGCGCGGTGGTTGCCATGCCGACTTCGATTTCCTGTGTGGCGGCGAGCAGGGTGCGCACGCCCGTGGCGCAGGCTTGCATGATCGTCGGGCCGCCGGCCTGGGGGGCGCCGATCAGGCCGGTGAGCCAGGGCAGCCCGTAGAAGGAATGTTTTTGCGGTACGGAAAAACCCAGCACGCCATAGTCGAAACTCGTCGGGTCGATCTTGCGTTTTGCCAGCTCGAGCTTAGCCACATGCGCGGCGAACTCGATGCTGTGCAGGTTGGCAAAGCTGCCCTGCCAGCGGGCGA
Organism: Sulfuritalea hydrogenivorans sk43H; assembly: GCA_945870205.1. Taxonomy (GTDB): domain Bacteria; phylum Pseudomonadota; class Gammaproteobacteria; order Burkholderiales; family Rhodocyclaceae; genus Sulfuritalea; species Sulfuritalea hydrogenivorans_A. Next base: position 5,244 of record CAMBRI010000125.1, read on the forward strand.
AAGGCGTGCTCCAATAGGCACCGTAGGGGATTTCCGCTTTGTAGGTCATTTCAGTTTCTTTCAGAGAGTGGCGTTGCGCGATCCGGCATTACCGGTCGCCAACGGGACTGCTTTTTTATGGAGCCGAACCAGCTGTTTCGGCTTCCTTTTCCTTGTTGATCTGTTCGATGGCCTGAATGAGAAAGTGCTTTGCTGCTTCGAGATGCCGGGTCATGGCGGTCGCGGCAGCGGCTGCGTCGCGCTTCTTGAACGCGGCATGAATGTTCTTCATGCCTGTCAGAGCCGCTTTTCTCGCATCTGCGTCGCCCAGCGTCAGCACCCGCAGGAAGCGAACGTGGCCAACGTACTGGTCGAGTAGTTTCGACATCCGTCGATTGGGTACCAGCGTGCGCCAGGCGTTGTGGAAACGGCTATTGGCTTCCAGGAATGCACTAAAGTCACCGCTTCGCTCGGCGGCCACCGCATCCTCGATCGCGGAGGACATGCTGGCCAGATCGGCGGCGCTACCGACTTCGGCCACGGCAGTGCCGATCGCGGCGGGTTCCAGCAGAAAGCGCAGCTGGTAGATTTCTTCGATGTCGGCGTCGGTCAGTTCGGGCACCACGAAGCCGCGGCCCTCGACCGCGATCATGCCTTCGCTTTCAAGGCGGGCCAGAGCCTCGCGCACGGGAGTGCGCGAGACGCCGAGTTGAGCGGCCAGGCCGACTTCCTGCAGGCGTTCGCCAGGCCGGATCTGGTGGCTGCCGATGTTGTCGCGCAATTGGTAATAGACCCGGTCGGCGAGGCCAGCGGGTCGGTCAAGAGGCTTGATGGACGTGTTCATGGCAGAATCGAACGAGCTGTTGCACTCGCGTCACGGAATACTGGATACTGTATACGTAGCATGTCCGGGGTGTCAATAGGAACGGGTGACAATTGATGGGTCTTTCGCTTGATGAGTTGGCAGCCGGCGTAGCGGCCGGGAAACGCTCCGCACTGGCGCGTGCGCTTTCGATCGCGGAGCGCGACAGCGAATCCGCGGCAATTCTGCTTTCGCGGCTGGCGGATCGACTGGGCACGGCTCACGTGATCGGTATCACCGGCCCGCCGGGCGCCGGCAAATCTACCCTGGTCGGCGTCCTGGTGCGGCAGTTTTTGCAGCTGGGACAACGCGTCGCAGTACTTGCCGTGGATCCTTCCAGCCCGGTGACCGGCGGGGCATTGCTGGGCGATCGGTTCCGCATCGGAGAATGCGCCGATGACGAACGCTCCTTCGTTCGCTCCACGGCCACTCGGGGCAGTCTCGGCGGCCTGACCGCCGCGGCGCGACAGATGGTACAACTGATGGATGCTGCCGGCTACGACCTGGTGCTGGTGGAAACCGTGGGCACCGGCCAATCCGAGATCGATGTCGCGCGGCTCGCTGATTCGCTGCTGGTAATTTTCCCGCCCGGGCTCGGCGATGAACTGCAGGCGATCAAGGCCGGCATCCTCGAACTGGCCGATCTGCTGGTGGTCACCAAGAGCGACGCAGCAGGCGCGGCTCAGGCCTGTCAGTCCTTGCAGACCGCCGCACACATGTGGCGCAGGGCGCCCCCGATACACGCCGTCAGCGCCTTGAGCGGCGAGGGCATCGTGGTGCTGGCGGAGGCCGTTCTGGAGCGTGCGCAAATCGCGGCGTCATCTTCCCGCGGCAAATACGACGAACTACAGGCAGCGTCGGTTGCGCTCACCGAGCGTTTCGAAAGTCTCTGGCGCGAATTGGAACGTCGTTTGCCGTTCGCGGCGATGGCGGACGTGTCAGTGCAGTTTCTGGAGCCTGAAGCTGGCGCTGAACAGGCCCGGCTCCGGGCGCGGATAAGCGTGGACAGGGGCGACAATGCTTTCCAGCTCGGCGCCGTGGCGGGGGCGCTGGCGTTCGCGACAGGCAGCGGCCTGCGCTGCAGTATCGAGGAACTTGACGTGGCTGGCTGTAGCTTGAGATTGCTGCTGGAGCCTGCTGTCTGACAATTGTCGGGCAGGTGTCGGGGCTGGCCGACCGGCCATTCATTCATCGGCGAGGTGCGAAGTGAGCGACAGGCGGGTCGCCTCGGCCTCGTCGGCAAACGCCTGCCAGTGCGGTGCCCATTCGGCGTCAGAACCGAGCTGTTCTTCCAGCGTGGCACCCGCCGCATGCATGGCATTCAGGCCGAGCATGCCGGCGCGGCCTTTGATGGCATGCACCAGTGCGGCAGCCGCCACCAGATCGCCCCGCTCAAGCGCGGCACGAACTTCATCGAGCCGTACGCAGGTGGTGTCCCGAAAATCCCGCAGCCAGCGCAAGAGGCGCTCGCGTTTGTTGCCGAAGCGGGCCAAGACCTCAGGATTGCCCAGGAAAAGTTCTGCATTGGGCCTTGACTCAACCAGGTCGCTACTCTGAGAGCTTTCCTGGACGGACCCGGTGGTTTGTTTTTCCGGGGCGATCCACCGCGCCAGCAGGTGGTACAGGTCCGCCGGCCGAAACGGCTTGCCGATGTGGTCCGACATGCCGGCCCTGATACTTTCCTCGCGCTCGTGCGCCATGACGTGCGCCGTCATCGCGATCACCGGCTGGGACGCATACTCTGTCGAACTCCGGATCGCCCTCACGGCGGTCAGGCCGTCCATTTCCGGCATCTGCACATCCATAAGTACGACGTCATAGTAGCCACTGGGGCGGCAAAACAGGCTGTCCAGTGCCTTGGCTCCATTGTCAGCAGTGTCGCACTGGATACCGACCAGGGTCAGAAGTTCGCCGGCGACTTCGCAATTCATGGGCTGATCGTCGACAATCAGGGCGCGGGCATCGTGGTAGGTCACCTCGCCGCCCTCGCTGCCCTGCGCCGGCTCCGCGAGGATTTGCCCGGGCTGGCCGCGGTCGAGGCGGACGTGGAGCGAGAAGACGCTGCCCTTGCCCGGTTCGCTCTTGACGCTGATGTCGCCGTCCATCAGTTCGGCCAGACGTCGGCAGATGGTCAGGCCTAGCCCGGTGCCGCCAAAGCGCCGCGTGATCGAGCTATCGGCCTGGGTGAAAGGCGTGAAAATCCGTCCGCACTCCTCCGCGCTCAGACCGATTCCGGTATCGATGACGTCGAGGTTCAGGCGCGTGCGGACATTGTCCAAAGCCGTTGCGGAGGCAACTATGCGGACACTGCCGGCGGGGGTGAACTTGATGGCGTTGCCCGCCAGGTTCATCACTATTTGCTGCAGGCGCATGGCGTCGCCGACCAGAACGGGGGGGACGTCGGCGGCCAGGCGATAGTCGAGGAGCACGGATTTTTCGGCCGCCTTGTGATCCAGAATTGACGTGACGTGGCTCAGCAACTGCGCCAGTGAGAACGGCTCCCTGATCAGGTCAAGGTGGCCGGCGGCGATTTTGGACAGGTCGAGCAGTTCGTTGACCGTCGCCAGCAGGTTTTCTCCGGCGGCATTGATCTTCTGCAGGTACTCCAGCCGCTTGCCTTCATGGGTACTGCCCTGCGCCAGTGCGGAAAGGCCAATCACGGCATTGAGCGGAGTCCGGATTTCGTGGCCCATGTTGGCGAGAAAGGCGTCCTTGGCCACGTTGGCCTCTTCCGCCGCTTCCTTGGCTATCGAGAGCTGACGGGTACGCTCCGCCACCAGGTCCTCAAGGTGCGCCCGATGGTTCGCGAGTTCCAGTTCGATGGTCTTGCGCTCGGTCACATCCTGGAAGGTCCCGGCAACGGTGCCGGCGCGTTCGCCTTCCGTATAGGCGCGACCCATGGCATGAATCCAGCGGAGCTTACCCAATGCAGTCCTCAGTTCCAGTTCGAGTTCGAAGGCCGTGCCACGTTCGATCGCCTGGCGCATGGCCGCGCGGATGGACTTCTGCGATTCCGGGAGATAGAAGGCAAGCGCTTCCTCGACGGTGGGTTGGGCGCCAACCGCAAGATCGTGGATGTGAAAAACCTCTTCAGTCCAGGTCAATGTTCCGGTGGCAAGTTCGATTTGCCAGCCACCCAGTCTGGCGATATGCCCCACTTCCTTCAACAGCGCTTCGCGTCGCTCCAGCGCGACCAGGGCTTCGGCTAGCGGCGTGATGTCACGCGCCATGCGGACCAGGCCGATGCTGGTTCCGGTCGCGTCGCGCAGAGGCAGCTTGATGGTATCGAAGATCCGCGATCGACCACCGATATCGGCCGGATCGTGGGGGATGCGAACGACCTCTCCGGCGAGCACCCTGCGTTCAAGTTCCTCGGAACCAGCGATGCCTTTGTCCGGGTTGCCGAGCACCCGTTCGGGATCCATGCCGTTCTCGATATCGGTATGGCCGTATAGCTCGGCCCGCTCCTTGCCGATCGCATCGGCATAGGCCTGGTTGCACAGCAGGGTGCGCAACTCCAGATCCTTGACGCAGATCTGGTCCGTGGTGCTGTTGATCACATTGTCCAGAAGCATCAGGGAGCGCTGCAGTTCACTCTCGATGCGCTTGCGCTCGGTGATGTCTTCCTTGACCGCCAGATAGTGCGTGACCTCGCCTGCATCGCTGACCACCGGAGAGATCGACGCCTCCTCCCAGAACAGTTCGCCGGACTTGCGCCGATTGAGCAGGGTTCCGCGCCACTCTTTACCGGACACCAGGGTTTGCCAGAGTTCTTGGTAAGTTTCCTTCGGCGTCACGCCGGATTGCAGAAGCCGCGGATTCTGGCCCATCACCTCGTGTCGGCTATAGCCGGTGACCATCGAAAAGCGCGGATTGACGTACTCGATGGTGCCGTCGCGGCTGGTAATGACGATCGAGACCGGGCTTTGTTCGAGGGCGCGGGTAAGCTTGTTGACCTCTGCCTCGGCACGAAACCGTTCAGAGATATCCGCATAAATGAAAATGCTGCCGTCGTAGGGATGGGCCGGGTCGACGGCGCGACCGGTCAGCGCGCCCCAAAAGACGCTGCCGTCGCGATGGCGCAATTCGACTTCCTCACTGAATGAACGGCCATGGGCCAGTTCGGCGTAGGCCCGCGCCCCGATCTCCTCGAAAGCTGCGTCGGATGCATACAGGACTTGGGTCGATTGGCCGATCAGTTCACCGGGTCCATAGCCGAACAGTTCCTCCAGGCGGCGATTGCAGGAGGTGATCGTTCGGTTGCGCAGGAACACGATACCGACCAGTGCGTTATCGAGAATCGTCTCCTTTTCAGCCAGCAGGGCCGATTCCTTCAGGCTGGCTTCCTTGCTTTTGGTGATGATCGTCATCAGTCCGCGCAAGATGGCCGGCTGTCCATGCTGAACGCCGACGGTCGCGGAATCATGCAACCAGACGGTACGACCATCCCTGGCGATGACGCGGTATTCCAGTTCATGCGCCACAGCCTGCCTTGCATCCGTGCGCCGACGCTCAGGTGCCCAAGTTCTGTCTTCGGGATGAAGATGCTCTACCCAAAATCCGGGCTTCATCCACTCGCTGAGCCGATAGCCAAGCAGGGCTTCGGCGTTCTGGCTGACGAAACTGAAGTCGAGGTTTTGTGCATTCGCTTCCCACACAATGCCGTTGGTGCTTTGGATAAGTGCTTCGTAGCGGGTCGAGAGGTCGCCGAGTTTGCGGTAATGGCGTCCGGCCAGAATCAACACCAGCAGCAGCAATCCAAGACTTCCGAGCCCGAGTATCAATCCCTGTTGCACCTGCGTCGTGTTGCGCATACCTTGCTCGGAGGTGATGTCAAAGCTGATGCTGACGCCGCCGCGAATGTCGCCGATCTTGTAGCCCAGCCCCTGATGGCAGGGAATGCAGGATTCCTCGAAGACCAGGGGTGCCATGTAGCGGAACATCAGGCGCTCGCCTTCGGCATACTGCTTGAAGACCTCCTTTTGCTTTCCAGTGGCAAGCTGTTCGAGGGCGCTGCGCTCCCAGGGGTCGGGGGCGTTGGCTTCGTTTTTCAGTCGCAAGGCGGTGGTACGAAACCAGTAATCGGTATCGCGCCCGATCAGGCTGGCGATTTCCCGCGTCATCAGTGCCGGGTTGCGCAGCGCGTAAGACTTGCCGGCGGTGTCCTGGATGTCGGTTCCGGCCAGATAGGGGCTGGTTTCGACCCCGGCACGTTTTTCCACATACACGCCGCCATAGTCGGAATTCCAGCGGCGCGTCACCAGAACGTCGCGGAAGTGGGCCTGGGCACGCTTCAGGTAAGCGTCCCTGAACATCGCTTCTTCGGTGCGTCGGTCGAGGCCGAACAGGAGTACGCCGACCACGAAGGTGGCTCCGGCAAACGGGAGGAAGAAAGCACGCCACCACCCTTTCGGGAATGCCCAGTTCGCCACTCCGCCAACTCCTCCTGTATTTTTGCCTTGCTCCCGATCCAATTGATTTTCGTCTGAACCGGGAGTGAGTCTTGTTCAAGGCAGTCTGCGGGAGCAGGCCGTGGAAATCAAGAC
>CAMBRI010000126.1 GCA_945870205.1 Sulfuritalea hydrogenivorans sk43H
GAGCGATTGACCTCTCGTGCTCCGTCCATCCGTTCAGACCGCTCGCATTTATTCCACGGTCCCCTTGACCCCTTTCCCGGCTAACTGCCGCGCATTTGCCGGGTCAGCTTTTATGAGCACAGGTGGGTCAGGTTTGGTGAGCGGTGAGGGCCTGCTGGCATCTCTAGATACTTTTCGTAGCCTTTCATCGCATCAACGCCATTCTTGATGACCAAGCTGGAGTATGGATTTGTTGGGAGAATTGACCTTGCTACGGACTTTAATCCCCAATCACCGGCCATTTGAGGAACATAAAACCATTCGCGAAACTTTGTCAGAGGATCGTTTACGCGACAACTATTTGCAATGACCATTAAGCCGGCCTCTCCCGCTGGGTAGTAAGAGCACAGTTTCTCGGTAATTGGTCCCTCAGTCCCATTTCCATTCCAAGCAAAAACTGGCCCTGGCGTATTGATCGCTTCTAAAAGTGCTCGTGCCAGCGCAGGACGGGGATCTGCACGTGCGCTGGCAATGAACTCGAAATGCTCTAACGGAGCATGTAGTGCGGACCATTTGTGAACCGAGAATTGAAATGGGACGGATTCCCCAGGATGAGTCCCAGTCCATAGTGGAAGTGGGGCGTTGTTCGTTTCATAGTCCAAAAAGTAGCGCGGAAATGGCTGAGTGCTTAAGAACTCATTGAGTTTAGGATCAAGATAGTAGGCCTTGCCACAAGCCACTTCTTTCATTTTTAGTTGAATAGGTTTATCAAGGTCAGCATCGTCAACTTCAGCTAGGTCGCGATTACCTGGCAACAACTTTTGGACGATCTTAGCCAGAGGATCCTTAGAAAGATGCCAAACGGGAACGATGAAATTTTCCGTGGGGTTGAGTTGTGTCCCTGAGCAATATGTAGCGAATCCACATGCATGAGGGGATTTGCAGTGAGAGCCTACGGAAATGGTGGGAGCCTCAGTTTGTTGCGCAATATTACTTGCAGGCAAGATGCATGCTTCGATTTCGTCAAACAAGGCTCTTGCTTCCGTAGTTATATCTACGATGCTCAAGATCCCCATCAAGCTCGTGAGCCCTGCATAGACGAACGTAGCATCAGGAACGCCTATGCAAATCGATGAGATATTGATGCCAGAACCTGATCGTTCGACGATCAGCGCTTGTGTTGCAGCGTCGCGCAAGTAGTGTGTTTTGACGCATTGACCGGATTTGATGGTTCCGCTTTTTACTTCGATCAGTTTCCACGTCCCGTCCTGAAGTGGCTCGAAAACGTCAACGCGAACGATGACCCCGTTGTAGGTAAAAGCGGCTTCGAAAATCGGAACGCTCTTTGCGCCCGAAGCAAAAGATTGCAATAGAGTCGCAGTCTCTTGGATTGCTTTCTTTGCGCTTTTTGCCTTGACTAATTCCCCGTGTTCAAAGCAGTCACGGACTGCATGACCAAAGGCCGTCCCGCGGTCAAGTATTAGTTGTTGCCCTTCATCAATTGCGGCCAGGCTCGGTTGGTTAATTTCAAGCCAAAGTTTTTTTGGGCATTGGTGATAAGACTGAAGTTTTGACTTGGACAGGGTGTAGGTCATGGTTGATCCTTTTGCGGTGGCCATGGTAGCCTGGACAGCCGCCGGGATGGACTAAAGTTTACACAACACCTCGACGTAACGTTCCCGATATCTATGCCTTGCGACGTAGACTGTCGCATCGGCTGTCATGCTCAACTCCCATCAGGATTCATATTCGGGAGCCGTCATGCCGTTCTGCCAAGCACTAGCAACTCCCGTTCAAAACGAGTGCTCCGACTACATCCATCCTGATCTTGCTCGTCTTTGGCTGGTTCGTGGCATACAGCTCCTGTCGCCGCCGCAGCGACGGGAGATACTGACCGGGACCTCCGCGCCAGAGACCACAATACGAGACGCCTTGGGGTTATCCAGGTGTGCCGTCGATGCCGTTCAGTTGAACAACGACACCACATTCACGATTCCGTTAGCTGACGTCGCCACACTGCGCCAACTCGAGCAGGGAATCCTGTTCGACAACCTTCGGATGCTTGGCCGACGAATTGGCCTGACTCCTGTTGAACAGCGTATTCTGGCTTTTCGTGTTGCCTTCCGGCTGGACGGCGGGCTGAACGCGTTAATGGAAGCGATGTTTCCCGGGTGGACCGATGTGTCGCTTTATCATCGGCTGGCAAGGATTCTTGGCGAGTCTGAGTCGAGCATCGAACAGGCGCTGTCGCCTCGGAAAGTGCTCCGTAGCGCAAAGCTTCTGCGGTTTAACTCCTCCCTGGTCAGTGGCTTCCAAGAAAAGGCCGAGCTGATGCCTGGTCTGATCAATACGCTGATTCGACCTCATCGATCAGTTTTGTCCTTGATGGCCTTCCTCTTGTCTCCGGTATCGTTGGGTTCGCTAACGCTGGCCGATTTTCCGCATCTCGACAGCGTCATTCGGGTAACGAAAGCCTATCTCGACGTCGTCGCTGCAAAGCGCAGCAAAGGCGCGCATATCCTGTTGTACGGATCACCCGGCACCGGCAAAACGGAGCTGGCCAAAGCCCTATGCGTTGATCTCGGATGGAAACTTTATGGATTGAACAGTGATACCGGCGAACGCGGTTCCAACAATGGGACGCATCGGCTGCGTTCACTGTTTGCCGCCCAACGCGTCCTGGCCCGCACCAAAAAGACCGCAATCCTGTTCGACGAAATCGACGATGTGGTGTTTGCCGACGTAAAGGAGGATGGCGCGCCTATCCTGACCAAGCAGTTTCTGAACCAATTCCTTGAAGAAGCACCCGTTCCGGTCTTCTGGATAACCAATCATCCGGAACAGCTTGATCCGGCCTATTTGCGCCGATTCGATATTTGCATTGAGGTGACCAATCCTCCCCTTAGCGTCAGGCGTGAACTGCTGCGAAATGCCTGTGCGGGAATGGATGTTTCACCCGTCTGGATTGAGCAGCAGGCGGGAATCGACCAGCTGACGCCGGCACTGATCACCCGCATGGCTAAGGTGGCACGCTTGTCGGCAACTGCCGGAGCGGAGCCAGTATCCGGAAACAAGGGCTTTTCCGATGCGTTCGGTCTGATCCGCGACCAGCATTTTCGTGCCCATGGTCGAAGCGTCAAGTTAGAACACGAGAGCCAGCTGCTTGAGTTCGACCCCGCGGCCATAAATGCCACGCGAGATCTCACATCGCTGGCAAGCCAACTGAAGGGCTGCGGAACTGCCCGTCTTCTGTTCCATGGCGTGCCGGGTGCAGGCAAAAGCGCCTACGCCCGCGCCTTGGCCAAAGAAATTGATCGCCCTCTGTTTCCGAAGTTGGCCTCGGACCTGCTCTCTCCCTATCTTGGGGAGACCGAGCAGAACATCCGGAAGGTCTTTGACCAAGCCCACCGCGACGAGGGCGTACTGCTTATCGACGAGGTAGATAGCTTCCTGCAGTCACGCGAGCGGGCTGTCCGTAGCTGGGAGGTCGCGCAGGTCAATGAGTTCCTGACGCAACTGGAGCGCTTCGAGGGAATTGTCGTCTGCACCACCAATTTCATCGACCATCTGGATCCGGCCGCCATGCGGCGCTTCGATTCAAAGGTTGAATTTCTGTCGTTGCGTATCGAGCAGCGGCAAAGCCTCTTCCGGCAGCTTTGCCAGAACGTTGGCATTGACCCTGACGATGCTGACAGCCTGTGCGCCGTACAACAGTTGGCGGCCCTGGATACGCTAACGCCGGGAGACTTTGCCACCGTGGCACGCCAATTGAGACTGTTCAATACGCATCCGCCCGTCAGCCAGATTGTGTCAGCCCTGGCAGAAGAGCAGCGCTATAAGCCGGCTGGCGCGAGGCGCCAGATGGGGTTCGTTTGATGAGCCGTAACCACATGGGCGCGGTGCGTACTGCCTGAGCCTACGGTGCCGTGGCACTCGATTATGTTGCATAGGAGAACGCATGAAGAAAATGAAGCATGTCACCCAGACTGAGAATGAAGATGTTCTCAGAGTTGATATGGGCGATCTGGAGATTATCGGGTACGGACGCAGCAGCGTTTCCGTCGCCGGAGAAGTTGTCCAAGGCTGGATTGCAGAGGGTTCGGTTTGCCCAAAATGCAATGCCACATTGATCTATAACGAAGTCTTCGACTCGCATTTCTGCCCCGAATGCAACGAATGGTGGGAGCGTGCGTGCAGTGATCCGGGGTGTGACTTCTGCGGTCTGCGGCCCCCTCGTCCGCTAAAGGGACCGTTGGCCTAACCGGCGGGCATCAAGGGTTCGTTTCAACCGCCGGCCCATAGACGTCAGCCAATACGGGAACACTTCACGGCTCGACTCGCCGAATCAGCCGACGAGTTGCAAGGCTAAGAGTCGATGCGTCACAGGCTGACGCATGCGTCGGGATAATCGGAACCGAGTCACAAGAGCGCTGATCACGGAATTTCCGGCTAACAACTCGAAATGGAGAAAAAGATGAATCACAAGCTCATCAATCAACTGACGGCCGCTAATGCTTCGGAAGAGGAAATTATGGAGCTGTTTGTGGATCTGCAATTCATCTATGACAATCCGTTCGACGAAGCCATCGAAGATGCGGTAACAGTTCGCCGCTGCGCCTACATCGAGATTCCTCAGGCGGTGGCTAATTGAGTCACCCCGAGCTCTCCTGCGAGTATCTGCCTGAATGGGCCCGGTTGCCGGGAACGAAATGCATTCAGGAATGGGCGGCTGAGCTGCGGCTCGCCCTGACTGAAAAGCGCGATAGCGCAACATGGGAGTTGCTGGGGCATGGAGCCATCATCGAGCATCTCGATCCCAAGCGGGCCAGGAACATGTTCCAGCGTGCCGCCGATGATGCGGGGATGAGTTTTATCGCTGTGTCGGGTGACGATGTTCTTGATCTGCCGCTAGGCCCGACAGATACGCTCGGTCTGCCTGCGCCCGCCATGGTGTTTCTTGAGCCCGGCGACTGGATGAAGTCGGCCGACGATCTCGAACGCGACGGTGTGGTCCTCGCTGCGATAAAGCAATTTCAGAAGCGCCTGATACAACGATTGAACGAGTGTGGTCAGGACGCTCCCGTGTTCTTTGTCTCGACGACTGATGAAGTCGACGAGATGGCCGACACCCTTTGCGCGCCCGGTGCGTTCGACCGCCGGTTTGCGGTACAGGAACCGTCCATGAGTTTTCTGGGCGAGGAGTATGCGCACCGGCTGGGATCAGAGATTTGCGGCGACTCAATCACAGCATCCTTTGCCAAGCTGGGAAAGCTGATTTCGTTTTACGGGGATGGCGGCGTCAGAGACCTGGGCGTTTTAGCCATGAAGCGGTTGGCGAGGCGCACCCAGCGACAAATTGAATTCACCGATCTGGTCGATTGTTTCATTCGCGGGGCAGCGGAGTCGGATGAATCGCCCCTGGATATTCCCGCCGTCAGAACACAGGTAGCCTATCACGAGGCCGGTCATGCGCTTGTCGCAGTCAAGGACTCGAGCGGACGGAATGTTCCGGAGTATTCGACCATTCTGGAAGGCAAAGGCTTCAAGGGCGCGGTTGTGGATTCCTACGCCTATCGATGCTCGCTTGATGCGATGCGGACGTATAGGGACATCGTCCACCAGATTCGAATCCTGTTGGCTGGTCGTGCCGCGGAACATCTGTATGCGGGTGCGCAACACATTTCAACGGCCTCGACGACCGACCTTGAAAGAGCTACCCGATCCGCAACCAAATCGTTTGCGCTCTATGGCTTCGCTCTTGACATGACCGACGCGGAAAGCACCAGTTCGAATCTTGCGGTGGTTATTGGCACTCCTTCGTCGTCGGAATACGCGCACGTGGAGTCCTTGACGCGTCGATTCCTTGCCAGGGAGTACCAGTCGGTACTGGAACTACTCACGGCCAATCGTCCATTGCTCGATGCAATAGCGGATCGATTGGTAAGGGAATCAGTCATTGAACAAGCGGAGCTAGCCGAATTGGTGGCCGCGCATGGATAGGGATGTCAATTGGTCAGCTGCGAATCTCTTGTCGGCGATTCTGTAATGGACTGGGCCCGAAAGCACCTGTCCGAACTGGTGTCCGTTTGCCGGTTGTGCGAGGAAGACACTACGCTCTCGTCTTCGCAGCAAGCGGCGTTCGCCGGCATCTACGAGCTTGCCGGTCGATTCACCTCGCTTCCAAATGCAGGCGGCCAACGCAATGTTGCGACGACGGTAGTTATCGTCTGCCGTGCCTGCCGCGGTTCCTTTCAATACACATGTCCAGGCCGAACTGACTGGCAACAGCCATGCCGGTTGGTTCAGGAGCGGACGCGTCCCGCTGAAGAACAACAGAAAGATGCGGAGTCGAATTGAGCGCGACATCAGCTGTCGCATCGGTGTCGATAATCTCGCTGTGACATTTCAATAAATCAAAAGAGATCATGAAGAGACGTTCATTCATCCGGTACCTGGTTGGGATTGCGGCGACCTTCGGCGTTGCTGTGGCGGGGAAATTCGCTCACGCTTCAAGCGCCAGTGATCCCAAAATGGCAAATCCAGGTGCAACGCCCGGCTTCCTGCCATCGAAATCCAAACCGAGAGCAGCAGGCAAGCCGCTGATCAAGGTGATCGGCATCGGCGGTGCCGGGGCCAGCGCTGTCGATCACATGATTCGCGACGGATTGAGTGGTGTTGAGTTTGTCTGCGTCGACACCGATGCCGAGACCCTCAAGGGATCGTCTGCCGATACCAAGCTGCAACTCATCCCGGGATTGGAGAGTGGAAGCCAGTCAGGTCAGACTGTCCGCGATACGGCACTCGCCGTGCGCACGCAGATCGCTGATGTGGTACGAGGTGCAGACCTGGTTTTCATCATTGCAGGCATGGGTGGAAACACCGGCACAGGGGTTGCGGTGACTGTCGCCGAAGTGGCTCAGGAACTCGGAATCCTTACCGTTGCCTTGGCGACCAAACCATTGGCCTCTGAAGGGCGGCGTTTGGCGTTTGCCGAAAGCGGGATTGCGGAACTCGACAAGCATACCGATACGATGATCGTCATCGACAACGCTGAAATCATGTACGCGATGGAAGATTGGGGCGAGCCCGTCACAGCGGCCGAGGCATTTGAGAACTCCGACTGGAGCCTGTCGAGTTGGGTCAGCACCATCGCCAACACTATTAACGTACCCGCTCTTGTGGGCATCGATTTTGCGGATGTATGTGCTGTCTTGAGCGAACCGGGAATAGCAATAGAGGCAAGAACCGGCCGCTACGTTGCCTGGAGTGAGGATGATGAGGATGATGAGTCCGACCGCATACCTACCGCACGCTTTTGCGCCGAGGCGGCCATCCCGTGGTCAAAATTTGGAGGATCCAGACTTTCGGAAGCAAAAGCCATCTTGGTGACCGTTACGGGCGACACGTCACTCAACTTAGAGGAGGTGAGCGAGGTGATTACGTATATACGTTCCCGCGCCGCGCCGGACGCCAAGCTTGTTGTTGGAACGATCCAAAGCCACGCTGAGGGGATGAGGGATTGCTTCACAGTCAGCGTGATTGCCAAGGGGTTCGACAATGCGATAGGGAGCGGATCTTGCCCGAAGACAATGTAGGGCTAATGACGATACCGAAAGGCAATGTGATGAGAAGCCACACTTCAAGAAGGCAACTTCTGATCAATCAGGGTGGCTACCTGTGGGAAGAAACCACGGAGGGCTCGTCGGAATATTCATATGGAAGTACCTATTCCAATGACTTTTCGAGTGACGCGTCGACCCACCTCGGCACGATCTGCCATTTGGCCAGGGACGCTACTTTGCGCGACATTCTCAGCATTGTTCGGCGCAACCCATTAGTCCACAAGGTGTTCCCTGATGATTGCTGCTACAACGTCCTGGATGAAGCATTTCTTGGTGAGATTTCGTCTGACGCACCGATCGAGTATTCCCCGAGTACCCCGGAGGTACTTGAAATATATCAATGCTGGGAATTCGACAGCGTCACACGAACCTTTGAGTCCAACGTGCGCCCCTATCTTCGCGGCGTGGGCCCAAAGTTGCGCGAAGATTTCTATTTGAATGGCTGCCTTATGGGCAAAGCGGGAGATCGACTCCATTTGAATATTGCGTTGGCCGGCGCCGCCATTCTCGGCCACTTGCCAGTCCGCATTTGCCCGGACGTGACCATTATTGAAAGTAATCCAATGGCTCCGGGAGGCTATGGCGCCCCGCATCCGGCAGTTCGGCAGGAGGAACTTACGCTCTTGCAGATACTTGAGGCACTCATTTATGAACTGGATGCCGTCGGATCACGAAAATCTCGCCAGTACCTGTTGGCCGACTTGCTGGCAGCCCAGAACGATACGGAGGACAGGGTAACGTTTGATCGATCTGAGGTCATGTCCCAGTTGAGGAAATTTGCGTGGTGGTGTCCTCAGGTCCCCTTCATTGATCCGGAGTTACGTAAGCATATTCAGAAGACTTCCGGCAACGGCAACAATTCATTGTCAGATTCGGCAATCGGGATCATCACAACCGACCCATTGGTTCGGAGGAAATCCGTGAAGAGCCGCGGAATATTTGGCGATGTAACGATGCTGATGCTAGACCAGGAACACGCACTGCGGGTTTGCACTGAAATTCCCGCTGATACAAGCGATCCCGGCGACAGAATCAATCCACGCACTTGGAGTACGCCCGGAAGCGAGTCCATGCATCAAGTATGGGAAAGATTTGACCAATGGAGCTCCAATTACTTGCTGCAGTCACAAGAAGCCATCCGGACGATTCTCAAGACAGGCGGGACCGACGACAATGGTTTGTTTGTGATGGCGTCCAAAGAACTTGATGGTGATCATCGGATCGACAAATCCATCTCAGAAGCTGATCTGATCGAACGGATCAAGAGAAAGATTTCAGTTATCAGGGCTTATCTGTTCGGCCTCTCAGCATTCGGCCCGCTGTATATGGCCAAGCACTCCGAATTCCTAGAACTTCAAGCCCCAGCCCGATGTGAGCAAGCGATGGGAATCTGGTTGGTGGAGGGTCTCGATTCAAAGGTGAATCACTGTGGATATTTTGGTGAAAAAGGAGCCGAAATATCGCTCTTCGCCAATAGCATCTCGGACCTGAACCTGGATTGCTTTAGAGACTCTGTTTTATTTGATTCGATGCGGCTACTCAAACCAGGCGGTGCTGCATGGAAGAGCAATGAAATCACGGACGTCATACTTGACGTCAGGAAGAGTATGGGATTCTGGGAATTCAACTACACAAAGCGGCTCGATCGAGATGGATCCCTGCTTACGTTAGATTTCTTCGATTGGGTCTAGCCCTTCAGGACTGACCACTTTTGGAGGCAACAGCGGATGATCATTCACCGGGCGTACTTTGCTTACGGCTCCAACATGGATGTGGATCAAATGGCCGACCGATGCCCGTCAGCAGAAATTGTCGGTGCTTGTCGTTTGGACGGGCATCGCTTTCTCATCAATAGTCGCGGTGTGGCAACGCTGGTTCCTGATGCGTCCCGCTATGCCCTCGGTATTTTGTGGGATCTGCCGCCCGAAGACGAGCAAACCCTTGACGACTACGAAGGAGTTCCGACCTACTACCAAAAGCATCTGGTAACGGTAGAGACAGATCGCAAGGCGATTCAGGCATTGATCTATCAAGCGACCGACAAGACGCCGGGGCGCTCACGTTGGGGATATATGGAAGGGATAGTGACCGCGGCCAAGCAACATGGATTTGATGAGGCATACGTTGCCGAGTTGTCCCTATGGATGCCCGAGTAGAAGTTTCGATTGCAGCGAACCGGAGGGAATTTCAAATTGGCTCGTCCCGTTAAACGAAATACCCGCGTGAAAAGAACCAACGCGGCGATGGTTTTGTTCCTCGACTTCGATGGCGTATTGCATCCGGAAAGCGAAGATACCGAGCTGTTCTGCCGGACACCGCGGCTTTGGCGCATATTGAGGACTTGCCCCCATGTGTCCGTGGTCTTCTCGACAGCATGGCGCGAGATGTATCCGATGAAGGAGTTGGTGCGTCTCGCCACCAACGGTGGGGGCGAAGGCCCGACGCCCCAGATCGCCTTGACCAACCTGGGCAATACCTGACCTGCCGGCCCACCGAAGAATAGGCGCAGAACTTTCACCTTCCTCGCGGCGAATCTGCGAGAAGGCGCGACTTCCAGCTCTGTTTGGATGGGGCTGACCGATGAAAATTACCGCAGTGACGGCGCCCATATTGTCTCGCTTATTGTCTCGCTCCAAGCCGTGAGATTTGAATAATGGTCATAATATGGGCAAGTTTGATAAATGACGGCCCACGCCTATGAATGAGCAAAGCAACGTCCCTGCTTAGAAAACGCAGTCAGCGTCGCTGACGATGCTAAGAGCCTATTTCAGTAGGCCAGTTGCACGCCAAGTGAGGATGCCGCAGGCGAGGTGCAACATGGCAATAAAAGTTTCGGGAAGTTTCTCCCATCGAACGAGTATCCGACGAAAGCGATTCATCCAACTGTGAGTACTTTTTACCACCCAACGCCGCGCCTTGAATCCGGCTTCGTCTTTGATGGCTTTGGCTTCTTCGCCACGGGCACGGATATGAGCGGTAAAGCCGAACTCACGAACAATGGCGCGGACCTCGTCGAAATCGTAGCCTTTGCCCAAGCAAAGCCCCTGAGGTTTCGCCCGAGTTGGTCGAGGGCGCTTTGCCATGATGCCGCCCAGCGTTTTTTCGACCAATTTCATATCATGCCGGTTGGCACCTTCGATAACAACGGCCAGCGGAATACCGGCCGCTTCGGTCAGCAGGCTGCGTTTGACGCCCTGCTTGCCCCGATCCGTCGGGTTCGCACCCGTTTTTTTGAACCCGCCAGGGGCACCTTGGTCATTGCTCCATCCATCGACAGCCAGGACCAGTCGATCCCCTTGAGTCCGTCGTATCGGATCAACCCCGTGCGCCAGAGGGCTTCGAATACGCCCGCGTCGGTCCACTCCCGAAAGCGCCGGTATGCCGAACTGCATGTGCAGATGCCTGTGACGTCCAAGGCGTTCCATTGGCAACCCGTGCGCAGGACAAACAGAATGCCGTTCATCGCATCCCGGTCCGGTACTCGAGGATTGTGGCACCCCAATGGATGCGGCTTGCGTGTCGGTAGCAGTGACTCGATCTGTTTCCAAAATTTGTCGTTCAGTCGCCAGCCATCATCTTTCGTCACGAGTCCCATTGTCTGCTCCCATCACCGTTTCGATGGGAGTGTTATCGGCAGAAATGCCGCCTACTGAAATAGGCTCTAAACAGAATTGTCTATGAAATCGAGATAAAGATGCTACTTCTCCGCACACTACTCGCACTACTTTTGTTGGTCACCGGCATAGCGGACGCGGCCGTTTCTGGACCTTCTAAAGTGATCGTCGGAGCCTATACCCCGATGGCCACTTCAAACTCCCCCACTTATGGCCACCCAAACTCCCCCAGGCAGGACGGTTGAAATTGTAATGTAGAAGCGGTTGCGGATGTCATGCTTTGTGAGTAAAGCGTAGAGCTGTCAAGTGGACCGTGGAATAAATGGGT
>CAMBRI010000127.1 GCA_945870205.1 Sulfuritalea hydrogenivorans sk43H
CCGCGTAGCGCTGACGAATTTCTGCCGCATCTTCAGTGCGTGCTTCGATCACGCCCGCCGCGCCGACCCGCGCCCCGGCATAGGCCGTGGCGAGAGTCTGTTCGCCGGCGGCCGACTTCACCAGTACCTTGCCGACCTTGCCGGACTCGTCGGGCAGCAGCACGACGCGATCGGTCGGCGCTTCACCCTGGTTGAGCCAGGCGAAGAGGGCGACGGCGGCAACACCCAGCAGCGGCGCCATCAGTCTGCCCCCCGGTCAGTCACCTCGATCACGAAGTCCGTGCCGCGCACTCCCAGCGTCGCCGTCGGCGTGCGGAAGCTCACCTTTTCCGGCGCCGCGGCGGCCAGCTTCCCTGAAACCACCGACAGCGTGCCTTTCTTGACCGAGGCGTCGAGTTCGCCGGCATGGGTCGTCGAGTCGAAGGAGTATTTGTCCAGGCTCACTACCGAATTCGGCCCTGCCGTCAGTCGCGTGTTGTCGCGCAGGGTGATGCCCACCGCGCTGTCGGCGCCGGTGATGACCCGGTCGGCGCTCATCACGCGGTCGCCCACCGTCACCGGCGCGCGTTTGCCGGCGCGATCTATCGATACGCTGCCCTTGATTACCTTGATCGTGCCGGCCTCGCCGGCAGCGGTGGCCGGGCCGTTCATCAATGCCAGCGCAATCCCGGCACCCAATACCCGCTGCAGTTTGCTCATCACTTGTCCCCCATGATCTAATCTACGGCATGTCAGCCGCGTCTCTCCCACGCCGGTTCAGCGCCTGCTTTGCCAGCCTGCCTGAACTGCTGGCCGTCGCCGGTGCGGCCTGCGTTGCCGCGGGCATGACTGCCCAAGCCCACCACCGCGTCGAACTGGTGCTCGAAGAAGCCTTCAGCAACAGCATCCGGCACGGCTATTCCGGCGAAAGCGACAAGCCTGCCTGGCTCGCTGCAACCATGCTACCCGATGGGCTGCGCCTTGTGTATCAGGATGAGGCGCCGCCGTTCAACCCGCTGCAGGACGCGAGCTTGCCGCAAGGCGATCAGGTCGGCGGCGTCGGCCGCGTTCTGATCAAGACGCTGCCGCGCAGCGCGACGTACGCGCGTGAGGACGGCCGCAACATCCTGACGCTCGAATTCGACCTGCGAAACTGAGCGTACGGCCAGTGTAGAATTCGCGCCTGCTTCCCATCCGCGCTCGTAGCTCAATGGATAGAGTATCGGCCTCCGAAGCCGAGGGTTGTGGGTTCGATCCCCGCCGAGCGCACCAATACAGCTTCAAGGCTTTGAAAGTCTTGGAGCTTGTTTTTTGATTTGACGGTTTTCCACTCAGGTGTGCCACTTTGGTGTGTCGCAGTCTGGAGAGTGTTAACACAGTGAGCCTGACTGTACGTATCAGTTGCACATTCTGTCCATAGTGCGACGGTGATGACCTTCCTTGAGTACCGAAGCGATTTGGTGGCTGAGATGAGTCTTGATGCATACAAGAAAAAGCTGGCGTCCCTGAGGGTCCATCGGACAAGTCCGCACAAGATTTGTATGCTTCTGGCCGTTCTGGATGTTGCGCGAAGTGGCGCGCTGAACGAAAACCGGATCGAGTATTCCCCCAGTCTGCTGGAAAGATACGCCAGATATTTCGCTGCGGTTCGTGGCGAGAAAGACCATCCAAATCCCTACTTCCCCTTTTTCCATTTGCAGGGAAAGTTGAGAAACGGAGATGGCAGCTTTTGGCATCTCATACCGGTGAAAGGTAGAGAAGTAGTTCTTGGTGCGATGGATACCGCGCGCAAGGGCCGCGACATTACCGACAACATTTCCCATGTTGAGCTTGATCCGGAATTCTTCCGTCTGTTGCAGACGCCTGCAGCTGTCGAAGAGCTTGCAGAAGCTCTCACACAGCGGTGGCTTGATCGCGACCTAAGCGATTTGCACGCGGTTGTCGATAATGAAAAGCGAATTAGCAGATATGAGCATCATTTGCGTGAGGCTGGTAAGGCAGGCGTATCGGAACCCGATCCGCCGGAGTATGTTCGGAGCCCCGCCTTTCGTCGCGTTGTTACGGAAATATATGACTATCGGTGTGCTGCAACCGGCTTGCGCCTGCTTCTAAATGATATGGCGATGGTTGAAGCGGCGCACATCCGTCCTTTCAGCGACTCGGGGGATGATGATCCAAGAAATGGTTTAGCGCTTACGCCCGACATGCACTGGGCTATGGATGCTTTCCTGATTGCACCTGGACCTGACTATAAGTGGCATGTGTCTTCGCAGCTAGACAGCCGAGTTCCGGATCACAAGGTCATTACCGATCTTGCGGGCAAAAGTTTGTTTCTTCCGAAGGAGCCGAGGATGTATCCAAGACAGGACGTCCTCGAATGGCGGCTTCAGCAGCTCTACTGAGTTCCGGAGTCGCTTTTTCACTGTTGCGTAGGCGCAGTCTTTATCCGTTACAGAGTGTGGACGCCCCAGCTTCAAGTCTTGCCGGGTCGCGCATTTGTCATAGCGGGCCCGGAGTTAATCTGCGCTCCAATATCATCCGTGGATACCACGAGGAGATTTGCCGAGCCGTCCGGGGAAACCGACTTACAAT
The DNA here is from genome assembly GCA_945870205.1 of Sulfuritalea hydrogenivorans sk43H. Taxonomy (GTDB): domain Bacteria; phylum Pseudomonadota; class Gammaproteobacteria; order Burkholderiales; family Rhodocyclaceae; genus Sulfuritalea; species Sulfuritalea hydrogenivorans_A. Next base: position 2,572 of record CAMBRI010000127.1, read on the forward strand.
CGCCGGACGATATGCCCGACCAGCGGAGTGGCGCAGTGAATTTGAAAACCGATATCCCGGATACCTCGGGCTCCAAGCCAGGCATCAATCCAGCGGCGGCCCCGTATGCCGGTGTTCTCAAGCGTCTCTGGGCCGGCATTCTCGACTTCATTGCCTGCTATCTCCTTGTCACAGCCGGCATACTCGCCCTGATTGCGGCGGGTATCTCGGACACATTATTCGACTGGGCTGCATCCGCGTTCGTCCCTCTGATGTTCTGGCTCTATTTCGCCGGCTTTGAATCGTCGGCCAGGCGGGCGACACCGGGGAAAATGGCCTCCCGGATTGTGGTTACGGATGCCAGCGGCGAGCGCATCAGCTTCGCCCGGGCCAGTCTGCGTTGCCTGGGCAGGCTGGCGATTTTGGTGACTCTGGGTCTGGGTTTGATCATCGCCGTGTTCGACCGGCAGCGGCGCGGCCTGGATGACTTTATAGCCGGAACGCGCGTGCGCGACATGGAAGCGCTGGTCGGGACCGGACCGAGGCCCACATGGCGCAAGCTGATCGGTCCGATGCTATTTCTTGCGCTCATTGCAGGAATGGCGAAGGTCGCCAGCGATGCCCAGCGGGATTTCCAGACGCGCGCCAGTGTCGCAACGCTGATGCGTGAGGTCCGCGGCGGCCTGCAGGCGCCCTACGCCGAGTTCTACGCAAGCAACCGCCGCGCCCCGGTCATCGGCGACCTGCCTTTCAAGCACCCGGCAGTTCGCTTGGTCCAAATTGACGCCGGTGGTGCGCTGGTTCTGCATCTGAGCAAACCCGAAAGCGCTTTGCTGCGGCTGACACCCCATGTCGAGAAGGACGGCGCCGTGGCCTCATGGGCTTGCCGGGTTGAAACAGAAAATCCTCAGCGGTTTCCTGCCAACTGCCGGCCCTGAGTCCGGCGACGTCCCAACCGAAGCGATCGTTTGCTGTCGTGTGTTCTTGAACCTACGGGCAGATCCCGGTCCATTGCGCGCATTCACAGTTCGGCGCGCGTCCAGGTTGTTAGTCGCCGTTCGCAGCGATGATTTTCGCTGCCGCCGCGTCGCTTGATGCCCGGTCGCACTCGGTCACGACAGCCCGGTGCGGAGCATCAAGATCACCATCACACCTTGCCTGCCGTGGCAGCTCCCGATATTCGTCGATTTTGCAGCGGCGGATCACGTTTCGGTAAATGCTTCCTCAAGGTCAGCGGACTGCCGCGAGCGCCACTAGCCAGATAGTCGGCCAGCAAGGCCGGCTTGACCTTCGACCCTGGTAGCGCACATCTGCCGCACAGATAGTCGAACAGGACATCCACCAGGAACTCCGGCGACAAGCCACTGGTTTTTTCCGTGCGCTGCCACAGCCAGTCCGAAAATTCCAGGAACGCGTGAAACGGCGACCCAGTCGCACTTGGCTTAGCGCCTGCACCGCCATCTTCGCAATCGGGGACGTCTTCAGCCAGAAGCAGCGGCAAGGTCTTCCGGAACCTTCCCGAATTCGCGACCAGATCCCAGTAACGCGCAAAACGGGAAACGCGTTGTACTGTCGGGGCATCGACAGTGCTGGATTCCCGCAGCGAATAGGGTGGAGCGGTGTCGAAGACCATGCGGTACTCGACCGCGTGCCGGGTGATCGGGGTACCGCGCAATCGCTTCAAGATACCGAGCTGAATTTCCTGCGGCCCCAAGGCATACAAGCGGTCAAACCCGGTTGCAAAACTTTCCAGTGACTCGCCGGGCAGGCCGAACAGCAGATCAGTATGCAAGTTGGCGTTGGACTGGGCAAGCAGCCAGCGCAGATTGGCATCGGTTTTGTCGTTGTCCTGCTTGCGCGAGATGCGCTGTTGAACTTCGACCGTAAAGGTCTGGATTCCGACCTCGAACTGAAGTACGCCGGGCGGAAACTGTGCAATCAATGCCCTGAGCGGGTCAGGCAGATGGTCGGGCACCGCTTCGAAATGCACGAACAAGCCGGCACTGGATGCGCCGTTGCCGGGGGCGGCCAGCCGGTCAAGGAAGAACTGCAGGATGCGCACGGCAATATCGATCTTGAGGTTGAACGTTCTGTCCACGAACTTGAAATTGCGCGCCCCGCGCTGGTAAAGGCGATCCATTTCCCCGAGAAAACGTTCGAGGTCAAATGCCCAGGCCGTCTTGTCCAGGGCGCTCAAACAAAACTCGCACTTGAACGGGCACCCGCGCGACGCCTCGACGTACACGACGCGATTCATCAGGTCAGCATCGGAATATTCCGCATAGGGCAGCACGATCTGATCAAGATCGGGCTGCTCGCCGGCGACGACCTTCATCAACGGACTCGTACCCTGCAACACGGTTCTGCAGAGCTTGGCGAAGCTCAGATCCCCCCAGCCGCAAATGACGTGATCAGCCAGCCGAGTGATCTCCTGTTCGTCGGTCTCATGGCTGACCTCCGGTCCGCCCAGTATTACCGTAATGTCGGGACGCGCTAGCTTGAGCAGGCGTATCACGGATATCGTTTGGTACACGTTCCAGATATAGACGCCGAAGCCGACGACCTGAGGACCGGATGATTTCCGGTCGGCGACTGGACCCTGTCCATCCAGTGCAGCGAGCAACTCACCGACGACTTCGTGAGACTTTCGTGCAATGGTGAATTCACGTATCACGGTCTGCGGTTTCAGGTCCCCCATGTTGGCCAGCAGGTAGCGCAGTCCAAGCGACGGATGAATGTATTTTGCATTCAGCGTCGTCAGGATGATGTTCGGCGGATGGGTCATTGGCGAGGGTGCACGAGTCGCCGGTCACGGCCAGTATCTTGCCTTTTCCGGCAGTACCCAGCGGACGCCGCCGCGCGGGTCGGCGCTGTCGCCCTCATAGCGTGGAATCAGGTGAATATGCAGATGGGGAACGGTTTGCCCGGCGACGCGACCATCGTTGATGCCGATGTTGTAGGCATCGGGTCCGAATTCGGCATCGACGATTGCCTTGGCCTGGTCGAGCAACTGCAGCAGGCTCGCGCGCTCCGCGGCGGTGGCCTCGAAGAAGGACGCGACATGGCGCCGCGGAACGATCAGCGTATGACCCGGCGCGACGGGAAAGCCGTCGCTGGCAATGAGTGCCAGATCATCGCCGCCAAGGATGCGGGAAGCCGGGAGGGTGCAAAAGGGGCAGGGTTTGCTCATGTCCGGGTATGTCGGCTAGGGTTTGCGCGTGTCGTCCGGCAGAACCGGCTGACCGCTGACCCGATACTCCTCGACGACAATGGCTTCGCCCTCGATCACCTCGCCACTCGGCATCGGGCCTCTCATCACGCCCGCTTCCCTCAAGGTCTTGCGCACGTGGCGCGTCTTCCAGAAGAACCAGGCGCCAAAAGCCAGCCCAATCACGGCGACCACGGCAACCACTATCAGCGAGAACATGAAGCCCAGCACCACCAGGATCATGCCGCCGACGATGGCAAGAGCTTTTCCAAGCAGCGTGTTTGGGGGCGTGGCTTGCATCATTTGGTACTCCGGGAGCCGGTGGCGAGGCTGACTGCCGCATTGCTGACGCGCTGGACTATGACTTTCATGATCGCGATATTCGCATGAACTCCGGGCTCACGATACTACCGGCAATCGATCCTGGATGGCCTTGAACCTCGCCAGCGTGCGTGTTCGCGCGACCGCGTGATCCACCACGGGCGACGGATAATCCCTCCCGATGCGGACGCCGCAGGCGGCCTGCTCGGCAGGGCTCATTTTCCATGGTGCGTGGATGAACTTCTGCGGCACACCGGTGAGCTCGGGCACATAGCGGCGGATGAAGCGCCCCTCTGTATCGAACTTCTCCGATTGCGTGACCGGGTTGAAGATGCGGAACCAGGGTTGCGCGTCGCAGCCGGTGGAAGCTGCCCATTGCCAGCCGCCGTTGTTGGCGGCGAGATCGAAGTCGAGCAGCTTTTCGGCGAACCAGGCTTCACCCTGACGCCAGTTCAGCCCCAGGTCCTTTGTCAGGAAGGAGGCGGTGACCATGCGCAGGCGGTTGTGCATCCAGCCGCTATGGGTCAGTTGGCGCATGGCGGCATCGACCAGCGGATAGCCGGTGCGGCCGGCGCACCAGGCGGCGAACAGGTCCGGCGCGTCGTCCCAACGCAGCGCATCAAAGGCGGGCTTGAAGCACTGTGTGGCGACTCGCGGGTGGTGCCAGAGGATGGCGTGGTAGAAGTCGCGCCAGATTAGTTCCGAGAGCCAGGTTTCGGCGCCTCGTCCGCCCTGGCCATGGGCATGGGCGGCGAGTTGTCGGATCGAGATCGTGCCGAAACGCAGGTGCGCCGAAAGGTAGGAGCAGCCCTTGATGGCTGGGAAGTTCCGGGTGGCCGCGTAGTCGTCGATGCGCTCGATGAAGTCGCGGAACAGGGCTTGTGCGCCACTCATGCCGGTGGGCAGGCGCAGTTCGGCAAGATCAGTGACTTGGAAGCCGAGTTGCTGCAGCGTAGGCAGCGGTTCATCGTCGCGTGGCGGCGCCAGGCGGGCGGCGCATTCCTCGACCGGCCAGGGCTGCAGGTCGGCAGGATCGAGGCGTTTCAGCCACGCATTCTTGTAGGGCGTGAATACCGAGAAGGGCGTTCCGCCCTGCGTCATGACGTCGGCGCGCTCGAAGATCACCTGGTCCTTGAAATCGAAATAGTCGGCGGCGGGATTGCCGTCATTGAGACGGCGTTTGACATCCTCATCGCGCGCAATGGCCGCCGGATCGTAATCACGATTGGCATACACGGCGCCGGCGCCCAGTTCCTGCGCAAGACGCGGAATTTCGACCCGCGGGTCGCCATGGCGCACGATAAGGTCGCCGCCCATTGCATGCAGGGCGGCGCTGACTTCCTCCACCGCACGCAGGATGAACTCCACGCGCCGGTCGCGGCGCGGCAGCGGGCCGAGAATCGTGGTATCAAAAACAAAGACGCAATGCACCTGCGCGTGGGTTGTCAGCGCGTGATGCAGGGCGGCGTGGTCGTGCACGCGCAGATCACGACGGAACCAGACCAGGGCAGCGGACATAAGGTGGTCGACGGGGATACTCGGGAACGGACTGACAGATTACAATGACGGCACACTCATGGAAACAGTCAGCCTCGCCAACCACTTCTTGATCGCCATGCCGGCCATGGCCGATCCGAATTTTTCGCGCACGCTGACCTACATCTGCGAACACAACGCGGACGGCGCCATCGGTATCATCGTCAATCGCCCGATGGACATGAACCTGGCCGGGTTGTTCGACAGGGTCAGCATTCCGCTCGAAGACGAACAGGCCGAAGCGCGTTTCGCCGGCTTGCCGGTGTATTTTGGCGGCCCGGTGCAGACTGATCGCGGCTTCGTCCTGCACCGGCCGGCCGGGCAGTGGCAGTCTTCGCTCAATGTCAGTGACGACATCGCGCTGACCAGTTCGCGCGACATCCTTCAGGCCATGGGCAGCAGCGGCGAGCCGGGCGAAGTGCTGGTCAGCCTCGGCTATGCCGGCTGGACGGCAGGGCAACTGGAATGGGAACTTGCCCAAAATTCCTGGCTCACTGTCGAAGCCGACGCAGCGATCCTTTTCGATGTGCCGCCCGAAGAGCGCCTGCCCGCCGCAATGCAATTGCTGGGCGTTGATTTTGCCAACCTGTCCGATGTCGCCGGGCATGCCTGACCAGGCGGGATCGGTGCTCGCCTTCGACTTCGGCCAGAAGCGCATCGGCGTCGCCATCGGCATGCAACTTGCGGCAGGGCGGCCGGGCTCGGCGCGCACCTTGACCACCATCGACAGTGAAGGCAACGATGCACGTTTCACCGCTGTTGCCGCGCTGATCGCCGAGTGGCAGCCGATTTGCCTGCTGGTGGGACGCCCCTTGAACGAAGACGGCACCCCGCACGACATGACGGCACGCTGCGAGCGTTTCGCCAATCAGTTGCGCGGCCGATTCCGCCTGCCGGTCGACGCGGTCGACGAGCGATTCAGTTCCAGCGAAGCCGATGCAAACCTGCGCGAAAGAGGCCTTTCCTGGCAGCAGCGCAAGACCAGCATCGATGCCGAAGCCGCACTCATCATCCTCCAGAGCTGGTTTGACACTCATGCCCGAAGCCAAGAACCTGCCTGACGCCGAAGTCCTGTGCACCGCCCTGGCGGATGCCATGCGCGGCCACGTCGATCCCGCTGCCACGGTGCTGGTCGGCATCCACACCGGCGGCGTCTGGGTCGCCGAGCGGCTGCATGCAGCGCTGGGCCTGAAGCGGCCCTCCGGTTCGATCGATGTCTCTTTCTATCGTGACGACTTCAACCAGCGCGGCTTGCATGCCAATGCCAGGACGTCGCAGATTCCCTTCGATGTCGAGGGCGCACACATCGTCATCGTCGACGACGTGCTCTATACCGGCCGCACCATTCGTGCCGCGATGAATGAGTTGTTCGACTATGGCCGGCCGGCAAAGATCGACCTCGCCGTGCTTGCGGATCGCGGTGGCCGCGAGCTGCCCGTCGCCCCGAGTTTCTGTCCGCATGCGCTGAGCCTGCCCGCAACGCAGATGCTGGCGCTGGAGCGGGCGGACGACGGCACGCTGGCCTTCAGACTGGTGGACAAATGAGCGCATTCGGAAAGTCGCATAGCCCGCAACTCAACAGTCATGGCGAGTTGCAGCATCTGCTGACCATCGAGGGGCTGCCGCGCGAGGTACTGACGCGCATTCTCGATACCGCCGCCCCCTTCTCGGAAGTTGCCGAGCGAGAAGTCAAGAAGGTGCCGCTGCTGCGCGGCAAGAGCGTATTCAACCTGTTCTTCGAGAATTCGACGCGCACCCGTACCACCTTCGAAATTGCCGCCAAGCGGCTTTCTGCCGATGTCATCAACCTCAACATCAACACCTCCTCGGCCAACAAGGGCGAAACCCTGCTCGATACGGCGGACAACCTTGCCGCAATGCACGCCGACATGTTCGTCGTTCGCCACGCTTCAAGCGGTGCGCCTTATCTGATCGCCAGGCATATGGCCGCCACCGGGCGCGATCACATTCACGTGGTCAACGCCGGCGACGGGCGCCACGCGCATCCGACGCAAGGCCTGCTCGACATGTACACCATCCGTCACTACAAGAAGGATTTCACCCAGCTGACGGTGGCCATTGTCGGCGACGTGCTGCATTCGCGCGTGGCGCGCAGCCAGATCCACGCCCTGACCACGCTCGGCGTGCCCGAAGTGCGCGTCATCGCACCCAAGACATTGCTGCCTACCGGCATCGAGCGCCTGGGCGTGAGGGTGTTCCACGACATGCGCGAAGGACTGCGCGGTGTTGACGTGGTCATGATGCTGCGCCTGCAGAACGAACGCATGCAGGGCGCGCTGCTGCCCTCGACCCAGGAGTACTTCAAGTCCTACGGCCTGACGCCGGAAAAACTGGCGCTGGCCAAACCCGATGCCATCGTGATGCATCCGGGGCCGATGAATCGCGGCGTCGAAATCGATTCGGCGGTGGCCGATGGCGGCCAGGCCGTGATCCTGCCGCAGGTCACTTTCGGCATAGCGGTTCGTATGGCGGTCATGGCCATGCTGGCCGGAAATTGAGCGGACTTTATGAAAATCCACATCAAGAACGGCCGCCTGATCGACCCCGCGAGCAAGACAGACAAGGCGCTGGATCTGTTCGTCGCCGCCGGACGCATAGTCGGGGTGGGCAATGCGCCTGCGGGCTGGGGCGTGGATGGGGCGAACAGCGTACTGAATGCAGCAGGCTGCATCGTCTGCCCCGGACTGGTCGATCTTGCGGCGCGCTTGCGCGAGCCGGGCTTTGAATACCGGGCGACGCTCGAGTCCGAGATGGCGGCCGCGGCAGCCGGTGGTGTGACCCGGCTGGCCTGTCCGCCCGATACCGATCCGGTGCTGGATGAGCCGGGGCTGGTGGAGATGCTGACCCATCGGGCGCGCCTGCCCGAGTTTGCCCATGTCCATCCGGTGGGTGCACTTACCGTGCAACTGGAAGGCAAGGCGCTTACCGAGATGGCCGAACTCTCCGAGGCCGGTTGCGTCGCCTTCGGCCAGGCCAATCGCGCCATCGTGGATACCCAGGTGCTGCTGCGCGCCATGATGTACGCAGCGACCTTCGATTTTCCCGTCTGGCTGCAGGCGCAAGACCCCTTCCTGGCCAAGAAGGGTGTCGCCCACGACGGCGAAGTCGCGGCGCGCCTGGGACTGGCTGGAATTCCCGTGGCGGCGGAAACCATCGCCCTGGCCACCATTCTGCAACTGGCGCGCGAGACCGGCGCGCGGGTTCATGTGACTCGCATCTCGTCGGCTGCCGGTGTCGAAATGATCGTCGCGGCGCGTGCCGCAGGCATTGCCGTCACTTGTGACGTTGCGGTTCATCACCTGCATCTGTGCGAGATGGACCTGGGATACTTTGATGCGCACGCAAGACTCGATCCGCCGTTGCGCTCTCAGCGCGATCGCGATGCCCTGCGTGAAGGGCTGGCCTCGGGTGCGATCAATGCGCTGTGTTCCGATCACACCCCTGTTGATGACGATGGCAAACAGATGCCTTTCGAGGAAGCCGAAGTCGGCGCCACCGGGCTCGAACTGCTGCTGCCGCTGACGCTCAAGTGGGCGCAGGAAATGAAGTTGCCGCTGGTGACGGCGCTGGCGCGCGTCACCTCCGACCCCGCGCGCATTCTCGGGGTCAAGGCAGGCAGCCTGGCACAGGGGGCGGCGGCCGATATCTGCGTGTTCGATCCGGGCGCATCGATCGTGATCAGCCGTGAGAACCTCAGAAGCCAGGGCAAAAACACTCCCTTTCTGGGCTATGAGCTTCCCGGCCGCGTGCGCTACACCCTGATTGATGGCCACCTGGCCTTCGACGGCACCTTGCGTTAACGTGAAATCCCCTGTTTGGGACCCCCTGT
>CAMBRI010000128.1 GCA_945870205.1 Sulfuritalea hydrogenivorans sk43H
TGCATCGAAGGGCATTTCAAGCCCGGCCGTCGGGCTTTGCGGTGAGCGGAAAAAAGAAAACCCGGCCAGGCCGGGCTTTCTTTCCGAGCGAAACCCGATCCGGTCAGATCAGTTCCCAGATGGTGGTGATGCCCTGGCCGCCGCCGATGCACATGGTGGCGAGGCAGTACTTGCTGCCGACGCGCCTGGCTTCGTAGAGGGCCTTGGTGATGATCACCGCACCGGACGCCCCGATCGGGTGGCCGATGGCGATGGCGCCACCGTTGGGGTTGGTCTTCTTCGGATCGAGGCCGAGCACCTTGGCGACGGACAGCGACTGCGCGGCAAAGGCTTCATTCGATTCGACAACGCCGATGTCATCGAGCTTGAGGCCGGCCTTGGCCAGCGCGATGCGGGTCGAGGGAATCGGACCTTCGCCCATGACATCGTTAGGTACGCCGCCGATGCCGTAGGCGACAAGGCGGGCCATCGCCTTGTGGCCGCCTGCAGCGGCTTTGGCCGCGTCAGCCAACACCAGGAAGCCGGCGCCGTCGTTGATGCCGGAGGCATTGCCGGCGGTGACCGTGCCAGCCTTGTCGAAGGCAGGCTTCATCTTGCCCAGCGTTTCCATGGTGGTGCTGGCCTTGACGTGTTCGTCGGTGTCGAACACCACGTCGCCCTTGCGCGTCTTGAGGGTGATCGGGACGATCTGTTCCTTGAAGTAGCCGGCGGCAATGGCAGCCGCGGCGCGGCGCTGCGATTCGCAGGCGAATTCGTCCTGCTGCTCGCGCGTGAAGCCGTGCTTCTTCGCCAGGTTTTCAGCGGTGATGCCCATGTGGCCAACGCCGAACGGGTCGGTCAGGGCGCAAACCATGGAATCGAGCATCTTGGTGTCGCCCATGCGCGCGCCGGAACGCATCGCTGGCGACATGTACACACCGCGCGACATCGACTCGACGCCGCCGCCGATGGCGAAATCTGCGTCGCCGAGCAGAATCGCTTGGGCCGAGCTGACAATCGCCTGCTGCGCGGAGCCGCACAGTCGATTCACGGCGAAGGCCACCGAGTCCATCGTCATGCCGCCCTGGATCGTGGCGTTGCGCGCGACGTAGGCATAGCGCGCTTCGGTGGGAACCACGTTGCCGACGGTGGCAAAGGTGATGGCCGCGGGATCAACGCCGGAACGGGCGATGGCCTCCTTGATGACCAGACCGCCCAGGTCGGCCGGTTCCATGCCGGACAACGCGCCACCAAAGGTACCGACAGCGGCACGAACTGCACTCAGTACTACGACTTCTCTCTTGTCAGCCATTCCAAAACTCCTATTTTAAGTATCAACCGCCAACCCAGCTGGAAACCCAGACCAGGGCCAGCACTGCCAAACCGAGCACGAGACTGCGCCAGACGAGACCTATCGTACTCTGCATGAAATCGGGGTCGGCATCTTCGCCCAACCCCAGCTCGGGGCGGTCGCCGGACCCGCCCAAATCCTGCATCACATCGTGCACCGGCATGCCCAACCGCACCCCCAGGGCGCCAGCGCCACTGGCGAGCAGTATACCGGAGCCGGCGTCCGGCCACCTTACAGCTTGCGTGCGCCAGCAATGCACGGCATCCTCGAAATCACCGACGACCGCGAAGGACGCCGCGGTGACCCGCAGCGGCAGCCAGTCGATCAGCGCAAAGGCGTGGTGCGCAAACTGGCCGAACTCACCGAACTCCAATTCGCCGCGCTGGCCCCAAAGCTCGTCGAAGGAATGCGCGAGGCGATACAGCAATGCACCTGCCGGACCCAGAACGACGAACCACAGCAGCGGTGCGAAGACGTGCCGATGCGACGAGAGCAGGGCCTGCTCGATGGCCAGGCGCGCAACCTCGCTGGCGGTCAAACGGTCGCTGGAATGGCCGCGCCATTGCGCAAGCAGTTGGCGCGCCTGATCGATTTCTCCCTGGCGCAGGGCCAGATGGATATTGGTAAAGAAATGGCTGAACTGCCGGAACCCCATGGTCAGGTACAACACGACGATGCCCAGCACAAAGCCCAGCAGCGGCTGAAAATGCATCAGCACGGCATGCAGCAGCGAGACCAGGGCCGCAGGCAGCGCAACGCCCAGCCACCAGGCGATCGCGCCATGGCTGCGGCCCCCGTCGTTGAACTTGTCTTCGAGAATACCTGCCAGTCGCGCCAGAGGATCGCGCACCATGCGCTGCACCGGGAGCGCATGCAACTGCTCGAGCACCAGCGCGATGACAATCGAAATCAAAGTCATGCGCTCATGCCTCGGAATACAGGAATCGATGCAGGGTCACCAGCATGCCCGCGGTCGCGCCCCAGATGAAATAACCCTGCCAAGGCATGGCCCAGTACTCGTGCCTGACGCCGCGCACTTCGATGCTTTGGCGCTGATGGTTGGCACTGTCGAGCAGGAAGGCCAGTGGCGGCTCAAAGACTTCCGCCACCTCAAAATCATCCAGTTTCAAATTCAACGGGGGGGTCACGAGCCCCACCACCGGGGTAACGGCAAAACCGGTGCCGGTGCGGTATTCGGGCAGGCGGCCGAGGATTTCGACTTGGGAGGCGGCAATGCCGACTTCTTCCTCGGCTTCGCGCAAGGCAGTGGCTTCAGGTGAAGCATCACTGGGCTCGCTGCGGCCACCGGGGAAACTCACCTGCCCGCCATGATCGCGCAGATGGGCGGTGCGCTGGGTCAGCAGCATGGTCAGACCAGAGTCGCGCACGATCACCGGCACCAGCACGGCAGCAGCAATCAGGTCGGTGCCTTCAGCCAAACGGGATTCATGGACGGGAGACGCAACAACGCCCTCGCTAAAGCGACGACGCATCAGGGAAAGCAAGCCTCCGCTAGAATTCGGGCCTGCGCTAACTAAAGACTCCGGCATGAAACCGATCGCAATATTCCGTCATAGCCCCGGCGAGGGACCGGGCTATTTTGCCACATTCCTCGATCGGCATTCCCTGCCGTGGACGCTGTTTCGGATCGATGAGGGTGTTGCGCCACCGCCGAATCCCGACCAGTTCTCGGCGCTGTGCTTCATGGGCGGGCCGATGAGCGTAAATGACGACCTGCCATGGATTCCGCTGACGCTCGATCTGATCCGCCAGGCCGATGCCCGCGGTATTCCCGTAATCGGCCATTGCCTGGGCGGTCAACTGATGGCAAAGGCCTTCGGCGGCACGGTGGACAGGAACCCGGTGAAAGAGATCGGCTGGGGCGAGGTCGAAGCAACTCCTGCCGCCGCGGACTGGCTGGGCGATGCGGCACGCTTCCAGGCCTTCCACTGGCACGGCGAGACTTTCAGCCTTCCGCAAGGGGCCGCCCGCATTTTGCAAAGCGTGCATTGCACCAACCAGGCTTTCGTGCGCGGTCCGCATCTGGGCATGCAATGCCACGTCGAGATGACCGACACGATGATTCAAAGCTGGTGCCGGCAATGGGCTGCGGAAGGGGTGCCCGCCTCGGCCTCGGTGCAGACGCCGCAGCAGATGCAGACCGACATCGATAGGCGCATTGCGTCGATGCGGGTGGTGGCGGACCGACTCTACGGCCGCTGGATCAGGGGGCTGGTCAATCCCTGAAGTTGCCGTATTGCAAAGGAAAGTCGGTAATCGCCTTTTTCACCAGCGCAATGACTTCCTGCAGCAGATCGCGCTTGGCACCCGTGACCCGCACCGCATCGCCCTGGATGCTGGCCTGGACCTTGATTTTGCTGTCCTTGATCAGCTTGACGATCTGCTTTGCCAGTTCCTGTTCGATGCCGACCTTGATCGTCAAGAGCTGCTTGGACTTGTTGCCACCCACCGCCTGGATCGTGCCGTGTTCGAGCCGCTTGGTACTTTCGCGCTCCTTCTTCTCCATTTCAGGAAAAAGGATGTCCTTGACCTGGCTGAGCTGAAACTCCGAATCGCCATGAAGGGTGATGATCTTGTCTTTCTCGTTCAGTTCGGCGCGGGCCGTAGTGCCCTTGAAGTCATAACGGTTGCCGATGTGGCGGCCCGCCACATCCACGGCGTTCTTCAGGGCCACCAGGTCGGCTTCGGAAGTGATGTCGAATGAAGGCATGTTGTGCTCCCCGGCTCAATCGAAATGACAGACGTAGTGATAGGGCTCGCCACTGACCTCGATGTCGAAGCTGGAGTTGCCCGGCACCGTGAAGCTCTCGCCGGCACCGCTGCTTTTCCAGTCCTCGCCCTTGATGCGGTAGCGGCAGCCACCCGATACGGTTTCCATGATCTCCGGCACGCCGGTGTTGAAGGTCAGCGTGGCCGGCAGGATGACGCCGACACTCTTCTTCGTGCCATCGGCGAACTGGACCGTATGGCTGACGCACTTGCCGTCGAAATAGACGTTGGCCTTCTTGACGACCGATACATTTTCGAACTGCGACATGTCAGATTCCCCACATTTTTTGAATAATGATCTTGGCCACAAAGCCGAGCATGCCAAACGAGAGCACGAAGAACAGAATGAACGTGCCAAGCTTACCCGCTTTGGATTTCCAGGCCAGTTCGCCGATGATGAACAGCATGTAGAGCATGAAGGCGCCAACGCCGAACGTCATGCCAAACTGCGCCAGTTCCTCCTCGGAAATGCCGAACATCGGCGTATACCTCTTGCGCGCCCTCAGCCCTTCTTCTTGCCTGCGCGGCTCTCGGCCCTGTTGGCCGCTATACGCAGGCGCAGCGCATTGAGACGGATGAAGCCGTGCGCGTCCTTCTGGTCGTATGCACCGGCGTCGTCCTCGAAGGTGGCGATGGTCGGATCGAACAGCGAATCGGTTTTCGAATCGCGGCCGACCACGATGACATTGCCCTTGTAGATCTTGAGCCGGACCCAGCCATTGACGTTGTGCTGGGTCTGATCGATCAGCGCCTGCAGGGCGCGACGCTCCGGGCTCCACCAGTAGCCGTTGTAGATCAGGCTGGCGTAGCGCGGCATCAGGTCATCCTTGAGGTGGGCCTCTTCGCGATCGAGGCAGACCGACTCGATGGCGCGATGCGCCCGCAGCAGAATACTGCCGCCCGGGGTTTCGTAGCAGCCACGCGACTTCATGCCGACATAGCGGTTCTCGACCAAGTCAAGGCGACCGATACCGTGCTTGCCGCCAAGCTTGTTGAGCGTGGCCAGCAGTTCATGGGCCTTCATCTTCTTGCCGTCGATGGCGACAAGATCGCCGTTTCTGAATTCGAGATCAAGATACTCGGCCTTGTCGGGCGCCTTCTCGGGCGATACGGTCCAGCGCCACATCGATTCCTCGGCTTCGGCGGCGGGATCCTCAAGGTGACGCCCTTCGTAGGAAATGTGCAGCAGGTTGGCGTCCATCGAGTAGGGCGAGCCGCCCTTCTTGTGCTTCATTTCCACAGGAATGCCATGCTTCTCGGCATAGGCCATCAGCTTCTCGCGTGACAGCAGATCCCATTCGCGCCAGGGTGCAATGACCTTGACATTGGGCATCAGGGCATAGGCGCCGAGTTCGAAGCGCACCTGGTCGTTGCCCTTTCCGGTGGCGCCGTGCGAGATCGAATTGGCGCCCGTCTTCCTGGCGATCTCGACCAGGCGCTTGGCGATCAGCGGCCGCGCGATCGAGGTGCCGAGCAGGTATTCGCCCTCATACACAGTGTTGCAGCGGAACATGGGAAAGACGAAGTCACGAACGAACTCCTCGCGCAGGTCGTCGATGAAAATGTTTTTCGGCTTGATGCCCATTTTCAGGGCCTTGGCGCGCGCCGGTTCCAGCTCCTCACCCTGCCCCAAGTCGGCGGTGAAGGTCACCACTTCGCAGTGGTAGGTGTCCTGCAACCACTTGAGGATCACCGACGTATCCAGCCCGCCCGAATAGGCGAGGACGACCTTGTTGTTTTCCGGTTTCTTTGCCACTTTCATCATTCTTCCCTTAGTCATTCACCCTGCCCAGGAGCAGGAATTCCATCAAAGCCTTCTGCACGTGCAGCCGATTCTCGGCCTCATCCCACACCACGCTTTGCGCGCCATCGATCACTTCGGCGGACACTTCCTCGCCGCGATGCGCCGGCAGGCAGTGCATGAACACCGCTTCGGGACGCGCGACTCGCATCATGTCGGCATCGACCTGCCAATCGGCGAAATCGCGCATGCGCTCTTCGTTCTCGGCTTCAAAACCCATCGAGGTCCATACGTCGGTGGTCACCAGGTCGGCGTCGCGCGTCGCATCCATGGGATCGGCGAACTCCCGGAAATGCGAGTTGCCATGGATGCCGGCGCGTTCGGCTTCGACCTCATAACCGGGCGGTGTCGAGACATGGACCTTGAAGTCGAAGATCTCGGCGGCCTGCAGCCAGGTGTTGCAGACATTGTTCGAATCGCCGATCCACGCCACGGTGCGACCCTGGATCGCGCCGCGATGCTCGATGTAGGTGAATATATCGGCGAGTATCTGACAAGGATGGTATTCGTTGGTCAGGCCGTTGATCACCGGTACCCGCGAGTGTCCGGCGAAGCGCTCGATGATTTCCTGCTCGAAGGTGCGGATCATGACAATGTCGCTCATGCGCGAAATCACCTGCGCCGCATCCTCCACCGGCTCACCGCGACCCAACTGCGAGTCGCGCGTGTTGAGGTAGATCGCCGAGCCACCCAACTGATGCATGCCGGCCTCGAAGGAAAGCCGCGTTCGCGTGCTGGCCTTCTCGAAAATCATCACCAGAGTACGGTCCTGCAGGGGCCAGTAGCGCTGGTAGGCCTTGAAGCGCGCCTTGATGGTTCGCGTACGATCGAACAGATACGCCAGTTCGTCCCGGGCAAGGTCTTTAAGTTGCAAAAAATGCCGCGGCCCCGCCATGATCAATCCCCGAGAAACTCTTTGATCAGCGGCACCAGCGCGGCCACGAGTTCGGCACCTTCGGCGTCGCTCATGACCAGCGCCGGCAACAGGCGCACGACCTTGTCGGCAGTGACGTTGATCAGAAGGCCAGCGGCCAGAGCACGCTTGACCAGATCGCCACAGGGACGATCGAGTTCGACGCCGATCATCAAGCCGTCGCCACGCACCTCGACGAATCCTGCGACGCCGGACAGCCCGTTCTTCAGCCCGTCGCGGATCGCCTCACCCAGTTTGTGTGCGTGGGCCATCAGGCCGTCGGCTTCAATCACCTCCAGCGTGGTCAGGGCCGCGACGCAGGCCAGCGGATTGCCGCCGAAGGTCGACCCATGGTTACCGGGCTTGAACACGCCGGCGGCACGTCCGGCAGCGAGGCAGGCACCGATCGGCACGCCAGACCCCAGACCCTTGGCCAGGGTCATCACGTCGGGAACGATGCCGGCGTGCTGATGGGAGAACCAGGCGCCGGTGCGACCGATCCCGCACTGCACCTCGTCGACCATGAACAGCCAGTTCTTTCGGTCGCAGATCTCTCGCAGCGACCGCATGAAATCCCGGTGCGCGAGGTTGATGCCGCCTTCGCCCTGAATCGGCTCGAACAGCACCGCAACGACATTCGGATTGCGCGTGGCAAGCTGCTCTATGGCGGCAATGTCATCGAAGGGCACGCGAACGAAACCGGAAACCAGCGGCTCAAAGCCAGCCTGCACCTTGCGGTTGCCGGTGGCGGAAAGGGTCGCCAGCGTGCGGCCGTGAAATGCCTGCTCCATGACGATGATGGCGGGCTGTTCGATGCCCTGCTGGTGGCCGAACAGGCGTGCGAGCTTGATCGCGGCTTCATTGGCCTCGCAGCCTGAATTGCAGAAGAACACTTCGTCCATCGCCGACAGCGCCGCAAGCCGATCGGAAACGGCCTCGGCTTCGCTGATGCGATACAGGTTCGACGCATGCATCAGGCGACCCACCTGACGACTCAGGGCCTGCACCAGTCGCGGGTGGTTGTGGCCCAGCGTGTTGACGGCGATGCCCGCCAGCGCATCAAGGTAGGACTTGCCCTGTTCGTCGAACAGCCGGCAACCCTGTCCGTGTGTGAAGGCGACTGGAAGGCGCCCGTAGGTGTTCATCAGATGCGGCATGAAATCGCTCCGCGAAATCGTAGTTTCAGTTTGGGTAATGCCGGCCTTATCGGCGCTAAGCACCGCGACCGGAACTAAATGCTCCACGCAAAAAACATACGGCGGCCGAAGAGCAACGCGGCCGCCGTGCTTAAAAACGCCCCTATACTAAGTGAAAAGCAGGCCCCTGTACAGAGTGGTTCGGTGGAGTTGTTCGGCGGAGGATCCGACGGTGAGAATGGCGGTTTTCAATCAGAAAGGCGGCGTTGGCAAGACCACGACCGCGCTCAATCTTGCCGCGGCTCTGGCACGGGATTCCGCGCCGGCACTGCTGGTCGATCTGGATCCACAGGCGCACTTGAGCTCCATCCACGGCAAGGCACTTGGCGAGGCTCATAACAGCGTGTTCGCACTGTATCAGGACAACCGGCCGCTTGAAGAACTGGCGGTGGTCTGGGACGGTGTCGGTCGCCTGATTCCGGCTCACGCCGAACTGATCAAGGTCGATTCGATATTCGGCAAGGGGCCCGCGATTCTCAATCGGCTCAACACCGGTTTGCAGGCACTTGAGGCCTCCGGTGGAGAGGACTCCGTCCTGATCGATTGCTGTCCGTTTCTCGGCGTACTCTCGCTCAATGCGATTTTCGCCTGCGACCGGATGCTGGTTCCGATTTCATCGGACTACCTTTCCTTGCGTGGCGCGCTGCAAATCGAACATACGCTGAAAGCCCTGGAAGGGGTGCTCAAGCGGCGCATCGAGCGCCGCTATCTGCTGACTCGCTTCGACCGACGCCGCAAGATGAGCTTTGATATACAGGACCGGTTGCGCACGCAGTTCGGGGCCGAACTGTGCGAGACGGTGATATCGGAAAATGTGGCGATTGCCGAAGCCCCAGCGTTGAGTCTCGACATTTTCGGTCACAACCCAGCGAGCCGGGGGGCGCAGGACTATCTGGCCTTGATGGGGGAACTGCAGGCCGCGCGATTCATCTGAGCGCGGCGTCGGGAAAGCGGTAAGCCGCACCCGAAAGGCGCTCGAGCGAATTCAGCGGACAATCAGGTTTGCAACTTCCTCGAAACTGGCCACCGGTATGCGGACGCTGCCGTGATGGCAAACACAGTCGATGATCTGGCAGCCGTGGTACACCTGTCTCAGCTTGCGCTGGGCATCATGCTCATCCCGACCATGAATCATCAAATTGTCCACAACCACACCCTGCCGGGTACGGATGCGAAACGCATATTTTATGAACTGGTGGGATTGCATAAAACCCATTTCACTTCAATGAAGTTGCCCGAGTATATGCAGTGATTTCGGCAAACTCAAGCTATTTATCTAATTTAGCAGAACATTTTAATAAACATTATGCCGATGGTGGCTTTTTTGTACCACCGGCAGCGTCGGAATCCGACGCGCCAATGAAAAAAGGCCGACCCTGCAAAGGGACAGCCTTCTTTCCTACAGCGCCTTGGCGCTCTTGACTTTTAAAGTGCTTTGATCGCCGCCGAAAGACGACTCTTCTGGCGCGCTGCAAGGTTCTTGTGCACGATGTTCTTGTCGGCGATCGAGTCGATGACAGGCTGCGACTCCTTGAACACCGCCTGCGCAGCGCTCTTGTCGCCAGCATCGATCGCCTTGCGCACCTTCTTGATTGCGGTGCGCAAAGTCGAACGCAGGCTCATGTTGTGCGCACGCTGTTCGGTCGCTTGACGGGCACGTTTGCGGGCTTGAACGGTATTGGCCATGTCGATATCCGGTAGATCTTGGGAAAGCGCGCGATTATAGGGGGGTCTTCTTCCCATTGCAAGCGGCTTCTGCCGGCGACATCCCGGATACCATAGCCGCCATGAATCTGCTCCGTGTATTGGCCACCGTCAGCGGCATGACCCTGCTGTCCCGCATCCTGGGCTTCGTCCGTGATTTTGTCATTGCCCGGACCTTCGGCGCCGGCCTGATGACCGACGCTTTCTTTGTCGCCTTTCGCCTGCCCAACCTGTTGCGCAGACTGTTCGCGGAGGGTGCCTTCTCCCAGGCTTTCGTTCCCGTCCTTGCCGAATACCGCAACCGTCGCGGCGAAGCCGAGACCAAAACACTGGTCGATCGCGTTGCCAGCGTGCTCTTCCTGATCCTGATTGGGGTCACCGCGTTGGGCATGGCCGCGTCGCCGTTGCTGATCGCCGTCACGGCTCCCGGTTTCAGTACCGATGCCGAGAAGTTCCAACTCACGGTCGAACTGACGCGAATCACCTTCCCCTACATCCTGTTCATGTCGCTGGTGGCACTTGCCGCCGGCATTCTCAACACCTGGAGCCGCTTCGCGCTGCCGGCCTTCACGCCCGTCCTGCTGAACCTTTCCTTCATCGGCATGGCGCTTTTTGCAGCGCCCTGGTTCGATCCTCCGGTGCTGGCACTGGCTTGGGCAGTGTTTCTCGGCGGCGCCCTGCAGCTCGCAATCCAGGTACCCGCACTGGCAAAGATCGGCATGCTGCCGCGCTTCGACCCGGTCTGGCGCGATGAGGGTGTGCAACGCATTTTCAAACTCATGGCGCCTGCCGTGCTGGGCGTTTCCGTGTCGCAGATCAGCCTGCTGATCAACACCATCTTTGCTTCCTTTCTGGAGAGCGGCAGCGTTTCCTGGCTGTACTATGCCGACAGGCTCATGGAGTTCCCGGCCGGCTTGCTTGGAGCTGCGCTGGGTACCATTCTGCTGCCGAGCCTGGCCAAGACCCATGCCGACGGCAAGACAGAAGACTTTTCGGCGCTGCTCGACTGGGGCTTGCGCCTCACCTTGATGCTGACCTTGCCGGCATCTCTGGCGCTGGCCATGCTGGCCATACCGCTGTTGTCCACCCTGTTCCAGTACGGTGCATTTGCCGCCACCGACGTACTGCGCACCCGTGAAGCCCTGGTCGCCTATTCAATAGGTCTGACCGGCCTGATTCTGGTCAAGGTACTGGCACCCGGCTTCTACGCCAGACAGGACATTCGCACACCGGTGCGGATCGCCATCATCACGCTGGCGCTGACGCAACTGATGAACGTCGCCTTCATCGGCTGGCTCAAACACGCCGGACTGGCCCTGTCCATCGGCCTCGCCTCCTGCCTCAACGCGGGACTGCTATGGCGCGGCCTCCGACAGCGTGGCGTCTACCAGCCTCAGGCGGGATGGGGTGTATTCATGTCGAAGCTGCTTGCCGCCTTGATGGTACTGGGCAGCGTGCTGTGGTTCGCCAGCGCGAGCGATAGCGCCTGGCTGGCAATGAGCGGCAGCCAGCGCGTGCTGCGGCTTTCAGGGGTGGTGCTGGGAGGGGTCGCCAGCTATTTCGCAACGCTTTGGCTGCTCGGGTTCCGGCTGAGCGACTTCCGCCGAAGCGCGGCCTGAGAGTCTATTTCAGCGGGGGCTACTCGCCGCGCGCA
>CAMBRI010000129.1 GCA_945870205.1 Sulfuritalea hydrogenivorans sk43H
GCATCGGCCCCGGCGAGCAGCACCCGGGTACGCATCAACTCGACCATGTAGGCGTCGAGTTCCTGCAGCAGGGCCTGGCGATTGGCGACGCAGATGTCACGCCACATCTCGGGATGACTGCTGGCGATGCGCGTGAAGTCACGAAAGCCACCGGCGGCGAAGCCGAACAGCTGATCCGAATTGGGGCGCTGTGCGAAATCGTGCACCAGCGCGAAGGCCAGCAGGTGCGGCAGGTGGCTGACCGCCGCGAAAACACGGTCATGTTCCCCCGCGGCGAGTTGCGACACCTTCGCTCCGCAAAGCTCCCAGGCCATGCGCACTGCCTTCACGTCGCCGGCCGAGTTTTCGGGCAGCGGTGTCAGCACCACGCGGCGGTCAACATACAAGTCGGCCTGCGCCGCCGCCACGCCGCTCTTTTCCGCGCCGGCGATCGGATGGCCCGGTACAAACTGCCTGACCTTGTCGCCGAGTGCTGCGCGTGCTGCCGCGACCACGTCGGACTTGGTGCTGCCGCCATCGGTGACAATCGTGCGAGGCTGCAAATGCGGCGCCAGCGCATCCATCACGGCTGGCATCTGGCCCACCGGCATGCCAAGCAGCACAAGATCGGCACCGTCGAGCGCTGGCGCCCAATCGGTCGCAATGGCGTCGATCACGCCAAGTTCAAGCGCCTGCTCCAGCGGTGCACGGGTGCGTCCCATGCCGACGACCTGCAAGTCCCGAAGCAGTGCCCGCGCCGACTGCTTGAGCGCGAGCGCGAAGGAGCCGCCAATCAAGCCGACGCCGCAGATGACGATCTTGCTTTGCGCCATCAAAGCGATTGTTGCAGGGCTTCGAGGAAGCGCAGATTGTCGGCCTCGAGGCCGATGGTCACCCGCAGGTGGTTCGGCATGCCATAGCCGCCAATGGGTCGCACGATCACGCCCTGCTTCAGCAGTTTGCCGTTGACGGTAGCCGCATCGGGAAGTTCAAAGGTCACGAAGTTGCCGTGGGATGGAATGTGTTGGAGTCCAAGGCGTTTCAAGCCGGCAATGATCTGCTCCATGCCGCGCCGGTTGGATTCATAGCTCTCAGCAAGAAACAAATGGTCGTCGAGCGCCGCGAGCGCACCCGCCAGCGCCAGGTTGTTTACATTGAATGGCTGACGCACGCGATTCAGCAGGTCTGTCACTTCTGCCCGGGCCACCCCGTAGCCTACTCGCAAGCCCGCCAGACCATAGATCTTCGAGAAGGTGCGGGTGACGATCAGGTTCGGAAAATCCTTGATCCAGGCCACCGTGTCGGCGCGATCGGCCGGTGCCAGATACTCCGTATAGGCCTCGTCGAGCACTACCGCAACATGTGCCGGAATTTTCTCGATGAAGGCGCGCACCTCGGCTTGCGGCAAGAAGTTGCCGGTGGGATTGTTGGGGTTGGCAATCCAGACCAGATGCGTGTCGGGACGAATGGCCGCGAGCATCGCTGCCGGATCATGGCCGTAGTTCTTCGCTGCGGCCGCTATGCATTCGGCGCCGGCCGACATCGTCGCCAAGGGGTAAACGGCAAACGCATGCCTGGAGAACACGGCGGAGCGGCCCGGCGCGAGGAAAACGCGAGCGGCCAGATCGAGTACGTCGTTCGAGCCATTGCCCAGCACGATCTGCTCCTGGGCAACACCATGGCGCTCTGCCAGTGCGGCAATCAGGTCGAATTGGTCCGGGTAACGCTCGATGCCGCCATTTACGCCAATGAGCGCCGCATCGACCGCCTTGCGCGCTTTGGGACTCATGCCCAGGGGATTCTCGTTGGAGGCGAGCTTGACAATCTTGTCGACCGGAATGCCCATCTGGCGAGCCAGTTCGGTGATCGGCTTGCCGGGGATATAGGGAGAAATGGCCCGCACGTAAGGAGGTGCCTGGAGAACAATGCTCATGGTCGATGCCTCAGTAAACAGCTTTTGGATACGAACCCAGCTCTTTGACAAAGCCGGCGCGATGACGCAGTTCTTCGAGCGCACGGGCCACGGCTGGCTCGCTGCGGTGGCCCTCGATATCGATGTAGAACACATATTCCCAGCGACTGCCGCCGAAACCCCGCGCCGGCCGCGATTCCAGCCGGCTCATCGATACGCCATTGTCGGCGAAGGGAGCCAGTAGCTGATAAACGGCGCCGGGGCGATTTTGGGCTGAACAGACCAGCGAGGTGCGATCAGACCCCGAAACCCCGGAATCATGCTCGGCGACGATGACGAAGCGCGTCGTGTTGTTCGGGTCGTCCTCGATATTGGCCGCCAGAATCGGCAACGCATAGAGTTCGGCCGCTGCATCGCCGGCGATTGCCGCGGTGCCGGGCTCGGCTGCCGCCAGCCGTGCCGCCTCGGCATTGCTTGCAACCGGAACGCGGGGCACCAGCGGCAGGTTGCGGTTCAGCCACTCGTGGCACTGCGCCAGTGACTGTGCATGGGAATAGACGCGACCCACATCGCCCAACGCGACGCAGCGGGTCATCAGCTTGTGATGAATCGGCAGGTTGATCTCGCCGCAAATCTGCAAGGGCGAGGAAAGCAGCAGATCGAGCGAGCGGCCAATCGCACCTTCAGTCGAGTTTTCGATCGGCACCACGCCGTAATGTGCATGGCCCGCTTCGATCACGCGAAAGACGTCGTCGATGGCCGGGCACGGCAGCAGTGTCGGCGCACCGCCGAAATGCTTGCGCGCGGCCGATTCGGAGTAGGTGCCTGCCGGTCCCAGATAGGCGATGGTCAGCGGTTGTTCCAGCGCCAGGCAGGCCGACATCACCTCGCGCACAATGCGCTGGGCCGCCTCCGCCGACAGCGGCCCCGGATTGCGTTCCGCCACCCGCCGCAGGACCTGCGCTTCGCGTTCCGGGCGATAGATGTTGCCCTGCTTGATCTCGCCGATGCGATGCGCGAGCTTGGCCCGCTCGTTGATCAGGCGCAGCAGTTCGCCGTCGATCGCATCGATGCCGTCACGCAGGCGTCCCAGCTCTTGCGAATCGTCGGCCACCCTCAGCTCTCCAGCGGCAAATACCTGACGGCCAGCACGCCCGCAATACCGGCGATCGCGTCGACCACCTTGCCCGGCACCGCGCTGTCCACATCGACCAGGGTATAGGCGACGTCGCCCTTCGACTTGTTCATCATGTTGTGGATGTTGAGGCCGGCATTGGCCATGGCGGTCGAAATCTGCCCCAGCATGTTGGGCACGTTGGAGTTAGCCACAGCAATGCGGAAATTCGATTCGCGCGGCATGGCTACATTGGGGAAATTCACCGCGTTCTGCACGTTGCCGTGCTCCATGTAGTCGCGCAACTGCTCGGCCACCATGATGGCGCAATTCTCTTCCGCTTCGCCGGTGGAGGCACCCAGATGCGGCAGGGCGATGACGCCCGGATGGTTGTTGACGTGCGGACTGGGGAAATCGCAGACGTAGGCTGACAGCTTCTTCGCATCCAGCGCGGCGATCACGGCCGCCTCGTCCACCACGCCTTCGCGCGAGAAGTTCAAGAGCACGGCACCGTGCTTTGCATGCGTCAGCATTTCCGCGTTGATCATCTTGCGCGTGGCATCGACCAGCGGCACGTGCATCGAGATGAAGTTGGCATTCTTCAGCACTTCAGTGACGCTGTTGGCTTTCCTGACCTGGGATGGCAGGCTCCAGGCGGCCTCGACCGTGATCTCCGGATCGTAGCCGAGCACGTTCATGCCCAACTTGATCGCCACATCGGCCACCAGACAGCCGATCTTGCCCAGACCGATGACGCCCAGCGTATGGCCTGCCAGTTCGAAGCCGGCGAAATTCTTCTTGCCGTCCTCGACCTTCTTTTCCATGTCCGGATCCCTGGGATCAAGGGCCGACACGAACTTCAAGGCACCGCCGATGTTCCGCGCCGACAGCAGCATACCGGCCACCACGAGTTCCTTGACCGCGTTGGCGTTGGCGCCCGGTGCGTTGAAAACCGGCACGCCACGCGCCGACATGGCCTTGACCGGAATGTTGTTGGTGCCCGCGCCGGCGCGACCGATCGCCTGCACCGATGAGGGAATTTCCATCGAATGCATGTCGGCCGAGCGCACCATGATCGCATCCGGATTGGGAACGTCCTTGCCGACCTGGTAACGCTCCGCCGGCAGGCGCTTGAGGCCGTTCTGCGATATCTGGTTGAGGATCAGGACATTGATCGGCTTGGCCATGCTCATTTGGCAAACCTCGCCTCGAATTCCTTCATGTAGGCCACCAGTGCGGCAACACCGGCCACCGGCATCGCGTTGTAAATCGACGCGCGCATGCCACCCACCGATCGATGCCCCTTGAGTTGCGCCATGCCCTTGGCCTTGGCGCCCTTGAGGAATTCCTCGTCCAGCGCCGCATCCTTCAGCGTGAAGGGCACGTTCATGCGCGAGCGGTCTTCCTTGCGCACCGGATTGGCGTAGAAACTCGACGCATCGAGATAGTCGTAGAGCAGGTTCGCCTTGGCGATGTTCTGCTTCTCGATGGCCGCCAGGCCGCCCTGCTGCTTGAGCCACTGGAACACCAGACCGGCGATGTAGATGCCGTAGGTCGGCGGCGTGTTGTACATCGAGTCGTTTTCGGCGTGGGTCTTGTAGTCCATCATGGTCTGCGGCGTTGGCACGCCCTTGCCGATCAGGTCGTCGCGGATGATGACGATAGTCAGGCCGGCAGGACCGATGTTCTTCTGCGCGCCGGCATAGATCAGGCCGTACTTGCTGACGTCGATCGGCTTGGACAGGATGTTGGAGGACATGTCGCACACCAGCGGGACAGCACCGGTATCGGGCGTCCAGTGGAACTCGACGCCGCCGATGGTCTCGTTGCCGGTGTAATGCACGAATGCCGCGTCCTGGTCGAGCTTCCAGTCCTTCTGCGCCGGGGCGTAAGTGAAGCTGCTGTCCTCGCTGCTGGCGACGACATTCACCTTGCCGAAAGCCTTGGCCGCCTTGATCGCCTTCTTCGCCCATTCGCCGGTATGAACGTAATCCGCGCTGGCCTTGCCGGCGAACAGGTTCAGCGGGATCATTTCGAACTGCAACGTGGCGCCGCCCTGCAGGAACAGCACCTTGTAGTTGGCCGGAATTGCCATCAGTTCACGCAGGTCGGCTTCGGCCTGGGCGTGGATGCTCATGTACTCCTTGCCGCGATGACTCATTTCCATCACCGACTGGCCACTACCGTGCCAGTCGAGCATTTCGTCGGCAGCCTGCTTGAGGACGGCTTCGGGCAAAGCGGCGGGTCCAGCGCTGAAATTGAATATACGTGCCATGGTCTGCGTTACTCCTCGGTATCGGGTTCTTCGGATTCTTCGATTTCTTCGGTTTCAATCACTTTTTCGACGCCGGCGAGATAGGTGCCGTCATCGAGATTGATCAGCGTCACGCCCTGGGTCGAGCGACTCATGACACGAATGTCGGTGACCCGAGTGCGGATCAGCACGCCGCCGGTCGAGATCAGCATGATCTCCTCGCGGGTCTCACCCGGACTGGCAAGCACGGCAGCGACCACCTTGCCGTTGCGCTCCGAGGTCTGGATGGCGATCATGCCCTTGGTGCCACGGCCGTGGCGGGTGTATTCGGCAATCGGCGTGCGCTTGCCGAAACCGTTCTCGGTCGCGGTCAGCACAGCATAGTTTTCGCTGTCGGCCACCAGCATGGAAATCACGGCCTGCCCGTCTTCCAGCATCATGCCGCGCACGCCACGCGCCTCGCGGCCCATCGGTCGCACATCGTCCTCGGCAAAGCGCACCGCCTTGCCGGAGTCCGAGAACAACATGACGTCGCACTGGCCATTGGTGATGGCGACGCCGATCAGGTGATCCCCGTCATCCAGGCCAACGGCGATGATGCCGGCCTTGCGCGGGTTGGCGAAACTGGTCAGCGGCGTCTTTTTCACCGTACCCATGGCCGTGGCCATGAAGATGAAGTGCTCTTCGTCGAACTCCTTGACCGGCAGGATGGCGGTGATCTTCTCACCGTCTTCCAGCGGGAAGAGGTTGACGATCGGTTTGCCGCGCGAGGCGCGCTGGCCTTCAGGCGCCTCGTAGACCTTGAGCCAATAGACCCGCCCGCGACTGGAAAAGCACAGGATGTAGTCATGGGTATTGGCAACGAACAGGCGATCGACAAAATCATCTTCCTTGATCGCCGCCGCCTGCTTGCCGCGGCCGCCACGCCGTTGCGCGCGATAGTCGGTCAACGGCTGGCGCTTGATGTAGCCGGTATGCGACAAGGTGACGACCATGTCTTCGCGCACGATCAGGTCTTCGAAGTTGATGTCGGCCGTACTCAGGACGATTTCGGAACGCCGCGCGTCGCCGAACTGCGCCTTTACGGCCGCCAGTTCGTCGCCGATGATGGTGGTGATGCGCTCGGGCCGGGCCAGAATATCCAGCAGATCGGCGATCTGGTCCATCACCTCCTTGTATTCCGCGACAATCTTGTCCTGCTCCAGCCCGGTCAGGCGCTGCAGACGAAGCTCGAGGATGGCCTGGGCCTGGGTATCCGACAACAGATAGCCTTGTGCCGAAAGGCCAAACTCAGCCCCAAGGCCATCAGGCCGCGAAAACTCGGCCGAGGTACGAGCCAGCATGCCCTCCACCAGGGTCGAGCGCCAGGTGCGTGCCATCAGCCCGCGCTTGGCTTCAGCGGGTGTCTGAGCGGCCTTGATCAGGGCGATGATTTCATCGACGTTGGACAATGCAACCGCAAGCCCTTCGAGGATATGTCCGCGTTCGCGAGCCTTGCGCAGTTCGAACACAGTGCGTCGCGTGATGACCTCGCGCCGATGGGCGAGGAAGCACTGCAGCATTTCCTTCAGGTTGAGCAAGCGCGGACGGCCATCGACCAGCGCCACCATGTTCATGCCGAAGGTGTCCTGCAACTGCGTCTGCTTGTAGAGGTGATTCAGCACCACCTCCGGCATCTGGCCCTTTTTCAATTCGATGACCAGGCGCATGCCCGACTTGTCGGATTCATCCTGGATGTGGGCAATGCCCTCGATCTTCTTCTCATGCACCAGCTCGGCGATCTTTTCCTGCAGCGTCCTCTTGTTGACCTGGTAGGGCAATTCATCGACCACGATGGCCTGTCGCCCGCTGCGCGCCAGGTCCTCGATGTGGGTACGCGCACGCATGATCACGCGACCGCGGCCCGTGAGGTAGCCATCGCGCACCCCGGAGACGCCGTAAATCAAGCCGGCGGTGGGGAAATCCGGCGCCGGAATGATGTTGATCAGTTCGTCGATCGTGGTTTCCGGGTTGGCGAGCAGAACCAGGCAGGCATCCACCACCTCATTGAGGTTGTGCGGCGGAATATTGGTTGCCATGCCCACAGCGATACCTGCGGAACCATTGATCAGCAGATTGGGGATGCGCGCCGGGAGCACCAGCGGTTCATGCTCTGAGCCATCGTAGTTGGGCCCGAAATCGACGGTTTCCTTGTCGATGTCGATCAGTAGTTCATGGCCGATGCGCGCCATGCGCACTTCGGTGTAACGCATCGCCGCCGCGTTGTCGCCGTCAACCGAGCCGAAGTTACCCTGGCCATCGACCAGCATGTAGCGCAGCGAAAAATCCTGCGCCATGCGCACGATGGTGTCGTAAACGGCGGTGTCGCCGTGGGGATGGTATTTACCGATGACGTCGCCGACGATGCGCGCGGACTTCTTGTACGCCTTGTTCCAGTCGTTGGAAAGTTCGTGCATGGCAAACAGCACGCGGCGATGCACGGGTTTGAGGCCGTCCCGCACATCCGGCAGTGCCCGACCGACGATGACGCTCATGGCGTAATCGAGGTAGGAGTGACGCATCTCCTCTTCGAGGCTGATCGGCAGAGTTTCTTTGGCGAACGATGTCATTTAGGCGGCCTCGGCCGACCTGCGGCCGACAATGGCGTAAAAAGGGGCAATTTTAGCATGGGCAGATAGCCCCGGCGGGTTGTCCCGAGCCGGCAAATCTGGTTGAATCAGCCCATGAATACCCCCTTTGTTCCGGGCGCCACGCCTAACGAGATTGACCTCCTGATCCGCCCGGAGTGGATCATTCCCATCGAACCGGCCGGCGTGACCTTATCCGGACACGCGCTGGCGGTTAGCGGCGGGAACATTCTGGCTCTGCTGCCGAATGACGAAGCCCGGCAAAGATTCCGTCCCCGGCAGACCCTGGACCTACCCGGTCAGGTATTGCTGCCGGGGCTGATCAACCTCCACACCCATGCCGCGATGAGCCTGCTGCGCGGCTACGCAGACGATCTGCCCTTGATGCGCTGGCTCTCAGAGCGTATCTGGCCAGCCGAAGCGCGCCACGCCGGACCCGAATTCGTCCGGGCCGGCACCCTGCTCGCGTGCGCCGAAATGCTGCGCGGAGGTGTCACTACCTTCAACGACATGTACTTCTACCCCGACGCCGCGGCGGAAGCCGCCCGACAGATAGGGATGCGCGCCGTGCTTGGCATTGTCGTCATCGAGTTCCCGACCAGCTACGCCGCCGACGCCGATGATTATCTTGCCAAGGGACTGGCCGTTCGCGACAGCCTGATCAACGACCCACTGCTGAGTTTCTGTCTTGCCCCCCACGCTCCTTATACCGTTGCCGACAAGACCTTCGAAAAGATCGCCACCCTTGCCGGCCAGCTTGAAATACCGGTTCATGTCCATCTTCACGAAACCCGCCACGAAATCGAAGAAAGCCTGCAACAGCATGGCGTGCGCCCCGTGGAGCGACTGCGTCGCCTCGGCCTGCTCGGTCCGCAACTGATCGCCGTCCACGGCGTGCACCTCGAAGCGGGCGAGATAGATCTGCTGGCCCATGAAGGCTGCCACCTGGCCCACTGCCCGAGTTCAAACCTGAAACTTGGCAGCGGCATACCGCCGATGTCGGCGGTCCAGGCGCGCGGGCTGAATTTCGGACTGGGCACGGATGGCGCCGCATCCAACAATCGCCTCGACCTGTTTCACGAAATGCGTCATGCCGCGCTGCTGGCCAAGGGGGCCAGCCAGAACGCTGAGGCCCTTGACGCGCATGCAACCCTCCATGCCGCCACGCTGGGAGGGGCTCGCGCGCTCGGGCTGGATGGAAAAATCGGGTCGCTCCTGCCCGGCAAGGCGGCCGACCTGTGCGCTGTGCGCCTCGATGAATGGCTGATCCAGCCCTGTTTCGATCCGGCCTCGCACCTCGTGTATGTCGCTGGTCGCGAGCAGGTAAACCACACCTGGGTCGCCGGCAAACTGGCAATGAGCAACGGTGTTCCATCGCAAATCAACATTTCAGAATTGCTTGACCTCGCAGGTTTGTGGCATACTCGCCTGACGTCCTGACGCGCCATTGCGATCAGGGAAAGAACACCAGACTCCGTCACACTTAATCCCAACAAGGGGGGAACATGATTAATAGCGCCAAAACTTCTCTGCTGCTCGCCACTCTGCTCGGACTATCCATGTCCGCCTTCGCACAGACCAAGGGCATCGACCGTGCAGGCACCGTCGGCTATGCCATCGACAGCCGCGACAATGTAGTCAAGAGCGGTTTCGGCCTCTGCTGGCGTACCGGCTACTGGACTCCGGCCATGGCGATCGAGGAATGTGATCCGGATCTGGTGAAGAAGGCTCCCGCGGCTGCCCCCGCCGCTCCCGCTGCTGCCCCGGCCCCTGCTCCGGCTGCCGCTCCCAAGCCCGCCGCGCAGAAAGTAACCTTGGCCGCCGATGCACTGTTCGACTTCAACAAGGCCGATCTGCGCGCCGAAGGCAAGGCCAAGCTCGACAAACTCGCTGGCGACATCAAGGGCATCAAGCTCGAAGTGATCATTGCCGTCGGCCATGCCGATCGCTTTGGCACCGATGCCTACAACCAGAAGCTCTCCGAGAAGCGTGCCGAAGCCGTCAAGGCCTATCTGGTGAGCAAGGGTGTGGAGCCGAACCGTGTTTACACCGAAGGCAAGGGCAAGAAGCAGCCGATCACCAAGGCTGACCAGTGCAAGGGTGCCAAGAGCAAGAAGGTCGTCGATTGCCTGCAGCCCGACCGTCGCGTCGAAATCGAAGTCATCGGTACCAAGGCTCAGTAATCCAGCCTGACTCCGGAAAAAGCCCTGCCCTGCAGGGCTTTTTTTCTTATGTCCCCGGCCTCGTGTCGGGGACGGTATCCAGGCAGCGGCTGGGACACCAACATGAACGCAAGCACAAGCACTAACTCCGATCCGCACGAACTCGATAAATTCGGGGACGTCGCCCATCGCTGGTGGGATCCCAACTCCGAATTCCGCCCCCTGCATGACATTAACCCGGCCCGACTGGCATGGATAGAGACCCACGCCGGCCTCAAAGGCAAGCAGGTGATCGATGTCGGTTGCGGCGGCGGCCTGCTCAGCGAAGGCATGGCGGCGCTTGGCGCACAGGTTACCGGCATCGACCTGTCCGAGAAGGCACTCGCCATAGCCCGCCTGCACCTCTATGAGAGCGGCCATGCCATCGACTATCGACTTGTCTCGGCCGAGGTGATGGCGGCAGAGGCGGCCGCTTCTGCGGACGTCGTCACCTGCCTCGAAATGCTCGAGCATGTCCCCGACCCCGCCAGCACGGTGGCGGCCTGCGCGGGGATGGTCAAACCCGGTGGGCAGGTATTCCTGTCCACCCTCAACCGCAATCCCAAGAGCTATCTGCTTGCCGTGCTCGGTGCCGAATATGTACTGAATCTGATTCCGCGCGGCACCCACGATTACACCCGCTTTCTGAAACCGGCCGAGCTCGTGCGCCTGTGCCGCAATGCCGGGCTGGATGTGCTCGAAATAGCCGGCCTGCACTACAACCCATTCACCCGCGAAGCCACGATGGATTCCAATACCGACATCAACTACCTGGTCCGGGCCCAGCGCAATGCCTGAGGCGGTGCTGTTCGATCTCGACGGGACGCTGGCTGATACGGCACCCGATCTTGGCGGGGCGCTCAATCAACTGCTGCTAGAACACGGTCGCGGTCCGCTACCTATGGAAAGCTTGAGGCCGCACGTATCCTCCGGTGCACGCGGCATGATCGGGGCCGGGCTCGGCATCACCCCAACAGATCCCGCCTACCCTGGCCTGCAGCAGAGGTTCCTTTCCATCTACCAGGAAGCATTGTGCGTCGGCACCCGGCTGTTTCCAGGCATGGACGAACATCTTGACGAACTCGAGGCGCGAGGAATTCCCTGGGGCATCGTCACCAACAAGTCTCAGCGCTTCGCCATCCCGCTGATGGAAGGCCTCGGTCTGCGCCAGCGCAGCCTCTGCATAGTCTGCGGCGACAGCGCCCAGCGCGCCAAACCTCACGGTCATCCCATGCATCTGGC
>CAMBRI010000130.1 GCA_945870205.1 Sulfuritalea hydrogenivorans sk43H
GATCCGGCCCAGTTCGTCATCGGCGCGCTGGCGCCGGCCGAAGTGCAGAGCATCGTGGTCGACGAAGAAAAGCATGCGATGGATGTCGTGGTCGATGAAGACAATCTGGCGATCGCGATCGGTCGCGGCGGACAGAACGTGCGTCTGGCCTCCGAACTCACCGGTTGGACCATCAATCTGATGACGATTGAAGAGTCGCAGAAACGTTCCGAAACTGAGCACAGTTCGATTCGCGCCCTGTTCATCGAGAAGCTGGACGTCGATGAAGAAGTTGCCAACATCCTGATCGAGGAGGGCTTCTCTTCTCTCGAAGAAATTGCTTACGTTCCGCTCGCCGAAATGCTCGAAATCGATGCTTTCGACGAAGCGACGGTGACCGAGTTGCGTGAACGTGCGCGTAATGTGCTGCTGACCGAAGCCATTGTCGACGAAGAACAGCTGGAGAAGGTTGCCGATGACATGCTGAGTCTGGAAGGCATGGACAAGCCGCTCGCGGCGAAACTGGCCAAGAACGGCGTCACCGACCGCGATTCACTGGCGGACCTGGCGACCGATGAGTTAATCGAAATGACTGGCATCGATGCCGCGCGGGCGACGGCACTGATCACTGTTGCGCGTGCCCACTGGTTCGCTGAAGAAGAATGAGAGGTAGGGCATGGCTTTGATGACTGTTTCCCAATTTGCGACCGAGCTGAAAATGCCCGCGCCGGCGTTGCTGGAGCAACTGGCCAAGGCCGGTGTCAGCAAGCAGGAGTCCAATGACACACTGTCCGAGCAGGACAAGACTCGCTTGCTTGATTATTTGCGCAAGTCACACGGCGACATGGTGCCCAAAGCCAAGATCACCCTGACGCGCAAGCAGACCAGCGAGATCAGGGCCTCGGATTCCACCGGCAAGGCGCGCACCATTCAGGTTGAAGTTCGCAAGAAGCGGGTGTTCGTCAAGCGCGATCCGAGCGAACTGGCGGCGGAAGCCGCCGCGGAAGTTCCGGTCGAAGTCGCGGTGGAAGTCGCTGCAGAAGTTGTGACCGTCGAGCCGGTGGTTGTGATCGCTCCGGAACCCGTTCCGGTGGTCGAAGCGGCGCCAGTAGTGGAGGCTCCGGCCCCTGTCGCGCTTCCGGTCGAAGCCGAGGCGCCGGCCGTCGTTGTCCCTGTTGTCGAAGCCCCTGTGGCACCGGTAGCCGCGGCGCCGAGATCGGTGATTGACCCGGCGCAACGGGCGTTGCGTGAGGCAGAAACCAAGCGTCAAGGCAAGCTGTCCGCGATTCAGGCGGCCGAGTTCAAGGAAAAGAACGACCGCGAAGCCAAGGTGCGCGCGGATGCAGAAGCGCGCCTTGCCGAGCAGCAGGCAGCACTGGCAGCGGCCGAAGCCAAGAAGGTCAAGGAAGCCGCGGCGGCGGCGGGTGTCTCCGGCACCATTCACAAGCCGGCAGCCAAGCCGGAGGACGGCAAGGCCAAGCCGGCGAAGAAGGACGCATGGAAGGACGATGCTGCCAAGCGGCGCGCGATCAAGACGCGCGGCGACGCGGGGACGTCCGGTTGGCGCGGTTCCAAGGGCGGCGGTCGTCATGGTCGTCACGGGCACGCGGAAGAAACGCAGGTACAGCAGCCGGTCGAGGCGATTGTTCGTGAAGTCCATGTGCCGGAGACCATTTCCGTTGCCGATCTCGCGCACAAGATGACGGTCAAGGCCACTGAAGTCATCAAGACCCTGATGAAAATGGGATCGATGGTCACCATCAATCAGGTGCTCGATCAGGAAACCGCCATGATTCTGGTCGAGGAAATGGGCCACATCGCGTTTGCGGCCAAGCTCGACGATCCTGATGCATTCCTGGTCGACGATGGCCAGCACAAGGATGTCGTGAGCCTGCCACGGGCTCCCGTCGTTACCGTCATGGGTCACGTCGATCACGGCAAGACCTCGCTGCTCGATTACATCCGCAAGAGTCGCGTCGCCCATGGCGAGGCCGGCGGCATCACGCAGCACATCGGGGCTTACCACGTCGAAACGCCGCGCGGCATGATCACTTTTCTCGATACCCCGGGTCACGAGGCCTTCACGGCCATGCGCGCCCGTGGTGCCAAGGCCACCGACCTGGTGATCCTGGTGGTGGCCGCCGATGACGGCGTAATGCCGCAGACCAAGGAAGCCATTGCGCATGCCAAGGCCGCCAATGTGCCCTTGATCGTCGCCATCACCAAGGTCGACAAGCCCGATGCGAACCAGGAGCGGGTCAAGCAGGAACTGGTCGCCGAAGGCGTGGTTCCGGAAGAGTACGGTGGCGATGCGCCCTTTGTAGGGGTCTCGGCAAAAACCGGCGTCGGTATCGACGAACTGCTGGAACAGGTGCTGTTGCAGGCCGAGGTTCTGGAACTTGTGGCACCGGTCGATGCGCCGGCCAAGGGTCTGGTGATCGAGGCGCGCCTTGACAAGGGCAAGGGCCCGGTGGCAACCATTCTGGTGCTCTCCGGAACACTGCGCCGTGGCGACGTGTTGCTGGCGGGTGCGGTGTTCGGGCGCGTGCGTGCGATGCTCGATGAAAACGGCAAGGCGATCGATTCGGCGGGACCGTCGATACCGGTCGAAATCCAGGGCCTCACCGATGTTCCTGCCGCAGGCGATGAAGGCATGGTCATCCTCGACGAGCGCAAGGCACGCGAAATTGCCTTGTTCCGCCAGGGCAAGTTCCGTGACGTCAAACTGGCGAAACAGCAGGCCGCCAAGCTCGAGAACATGTTCGAGCAGTTGGCCGAAGGCGAGATCCGAGCCTTGCCGCTGATCATAAAGGCGGACGTACAAGGTTCGCTGGAAGCGCTGACACAGTCCCTCAACAAGCTTTCTACCGGCGAAGTCAAGGTGACGGTGATTCATGCCGGCGTGGGCGGCATCAGCGAATCCGACATCAATCTGGCTGCCGCGTCGAAGGCCGTGGTGATCGGTTTCAATACGCGTGCGGACGTTGGCGCGCGCAAGGCCGCCGAGAGTCTTGGCGTCGATATCCGCTACTACAACATCATTTATGCCGTGGTTGATGAGGTGAAGGCCGCCTTGTCCGGCATGCTGGCGCCCGAAAAGCGGGAAGTCATTCTGGGCACCGTCGAAATTCGCCAGGTTTTCCGTATTTCCCGCATCGGCGCTGTCGCCGGCTGCATGGTGCTGGCCGGCATCGTCAAGCGCAATGCCTCGGTGCGACTGCTGCGCAACAACACGGTGATCCATACCGGAGAACTGGATTCTCTCAAGCGTTTCAAGGATGACGTGCGTGACGTGAGGGAAGGATTCGAGTGCGGTCTGAGCCTCAAGAACTTCAACGACATCAACGAAGGCGATCAACTCGAAGTGTTCGAGGTCCAGGAAATTGCCCGTACGCTGAACTGATCGGAGATGGCAACCAAGCGCAGCTCAGGCCATGGCTATGCCCGCTCTGACCGCGTTTCCGAGCAGATCCGCCGCGAATTGGCGGATCTGCTTAGGTTCCATCTCAAGGACCTGCGTATTGCGCCGAAGTTAACGCTGGTTACCTTGACCGCGGTCGAAGTCACCGCGGATTATGCTCATGCCAAGGTCTTCTACACATCACTGGCTGACCCGGCTGCCAATGAGATGATCGATCAGGGCCTCAAGCATTCGGCCAGTTTCCTGCGTCGAGAGCTGGGGCGCCGGATTCGTATTCATCATATTCCGGAACTGCATTTCGTTTTTGACCCATCCGTTCAGGAAGGTGCGCGCCTGTCGAAGCTGATCGACGAGGCGGTGGAATCGGACAAGAAGCTGCAAGACGAGTGAGCGCGGGAGTGAAGGTGCCGCGCCGCGAAGCTGTCAGGATTCAACGCCGCCCGCTGGACGGCGTGCTACTGCTGGACAAAGCGCTCGGGCCATCCTCCAATCATGCGCTGCAGGCCGCGCGCCGACTCTACCGCGCCGAAAAAGCCGGACACACCGGGACGCTCGACCCCTTGGCGACGGGCCTGCTGCCACTGTGTTTCGGCGAGGCCACCAAATTTTCCGGCGAGTTGCTCAACGCGGACAAGCGCTATGTGGCGACGGTACAACTCGGCGTCACCACCGACACTGCCGACGCCGAGGGCCGTGTGCTCGAATGCCGTCCAGTTGAGAGCGGCCTGCCGGAGATAGAGGCAGCACTGGCCGCTTTTGTCGGCGACATCGACCAGGTGCCGCCGATGTATTCGGCGCTCAAGCGCGACGGCAAGCCGCTTTACGAATACGCCCGCGCCGGTATCGAACTGGAGCGGGCTGCCCGCCGCGTCAGCCTCTACCAGTTGCACCTGCTTGACTCGAGCGAACTCGTCGGCGCAGGACGCTTTGTTTTCGAAGTCCATT
The DNA here is from genome assembly GCA_945870205.1 of Sulfuritalea hydrogenivorans sk43H. GTDB lineage: Bacteria > Pseudomonadota > Gammaproteobacteria > Burkholderiales > Rhodocyclaceae > Sulfuritalea > Sulfuritalea hydrogenivorans_A. The sequence goes on from CAMBRI010000130.1 coordinate 4,346, forward strand.
GCAGCAAGGGTACCTATGTGCGGACTTTGGCTGCCGACATCGGTGAGCGGTTGGGCTGTGGCGCGCATCTGGCCGGCTTGCGACGGACCGGTATTGGCAGCCTGGATATCGTCCGGGCGCACTCGCTGAGTGACCTCGAAAGCCTCACCGAGGACGCCCGTGATACCCTGCTGTTGCCGCCCGACGGTCTGCTGAGCGCCCTGCAGGAGGCCCGACTGGACGCGGCGGATGCCGCCAGGCTGAGGCACGGTCAGGCGGTGCGCTGGTCGGCTGGAGAAGGCTGCCGGCTGCGTGTTTATGACCCGGAGCACCGATTCATGGGTGTTTGCCGGCAGGTAGCCGACGGCTGGCTGCAAGCGCAGCGGCTGGTTGCCAGCGCATGAGTGATGAAATACCTCTTAATGCTTGATTAGAATAGCTTCGAAACGCTATAATCCGCGGTTCTCCAAGAGCCCAATATCACAGGATCAGCAAGGAAAACACAATGGCAATTTCCACTACCGATAAAGCAAAGATCGTCACCGACTACCAGCGCGCCCAGGGTGATACCGGGTCCCCCGAAGTCCAGGTGGCGCTTCTCACCGCGCGCATCAATGACCTCACCGGTCATTTCAAGGCACATACCAAGGATCACCATTCACGTCGCGGCCTGCTCAAGATGGTCAGCCAGCGCCGCACGATGCTGGATTACCTCAAGCGCAAGAATGTAGACGGCTATCGTTCGCTGATCGAGCGTCTTGGCTTGCGCAAGTAGTATCCCGACCCAAGCTCGGTCCGGGTTGTCCCCAACGCGCGATGCGCATTGCATCAATTATTGCGCAGGCTTACTGAACAGGCCGGCACAGCCATGAGGGCTGTGCCGGCTTTTAATTTTTGCCGAAAGGAATTTTTGTGCTGAATCCGATCAAGAAGAGTTTTGCCTACGGTGACCACACGGTTACCCTTGAAACCGCTGAAATCGCCCGTCAGGCCGGTGGCGCCGTGATGGTGACCATGGATGACACCGTGGTCCTCGCGACCGTGGTGGGTGCACGCAACGCCAAGCCGGGACAGGATTTCTTTCCCCTCACCGTGGATTATCAGGAGCGCTCCTACGCCGCTGGTCGTATTCCGGGAGGCTTTTTCAAGCGCGAGGGACGTCCTTCCGAGAAGGAAATCCTGACCTGCCGCCTGATCGATCGCCCCCTTCGCCCGCTTTTTCCGGATGCCTTCTACAATGAAGTGCAGGTGGTCTGCACCGTAATGTCGTGCAACCCCGAAATCGATCCTGATATTCCCGCAATGCTCGGTGCGTCGGCGGCCATGGCGATATCCGGTATCCCGTTCAGCGGCCCGATCGGCGCCGCCCGCGTCGGATACATCGATGGCAAGTACGTGCTGTGCCCGACCAAGACGCAACTGGAAAGCACCCTACTGGAACTGGTGGTGGCCGGTACCGAAGCCGCCGTCCTGATGGTCGAGTCCGAAGCCAAGCAGCTATCCGAAGAGATCATGCTCGGTGCCGTGGTATTTGGTCACGACCAGATGCAGGTCGCGATCAAGGCCATCAACGAACTGGTGGAACAGGCCGGCAAGCCGGAATGGGATTGGCAGGCACCGGCCAAGAACGAGCCGCTGATTGCACGCGTTGCCGAACTGGCGGAAGCCGAATTGCGTGAGGCTTATCGCATTACCAGCAAGCAGGCCCGCACCATCAAGACTCGCGAAATCACCAAGAAGACCATCGCCGCTCTGACCGAGGGCGTGGAAAACGCACCTGACTCGAACCTCGTCGGCAACACCGTGTTCGATCTGGAAGCGAAGATCGTGCGTAGCCAGATTCTCGCTGGCGAGCCGCGCATCGATGGCCGTGACACGCGCACTGTGCGCCCGATCGTGATTCGCAACGGCGTGCTGCCCCGCACCCATGGCTCTGCCTTGTTCACGCGCGGCGAGACGCAGGCAATGGTGGTTGCCACCCTGGGCACGGGCCGCGACGAGCAGATCATCGACGCGCTGCAAGGCGAGTATCGTGATCGCTTCATGCTCCACTACAATATGCCTCCCTACGCCACCGGTGAAACCGGCCGTGTCGGTACGCCGAAGCGCCGCGAAATCGGTCACGGTCGCCTGGCCAAGCGCGCCCTGCTGGCAGTGCTGCCGTCGCCCGACGAGTTTGGCTACTCGATGCGTGTCGTGTCCGAAATCACCGAATCCAACGGTTCGTCGTCGATGGCCTCCGTATGTGGTGGTTCATTGGCCCTGATGGATGCCGGCGTGCCGCTCAAGGCGCATGTGGCGGGCATCGCCATGGGCCTGATCAAGGACGGCCCCCGCTTTGCGGTGCTGACCGACATCCTCGGCGACGAGGATCATCTGGGCGACATGGACTTCAAGGTGGCGGGTACCGAAGAAGGCATCACGGCTTTGCAGATGGACATCAAGATCCAGGGCATCACCAAGGAAATCATGCAGGTCGCGCTGGCCCAGGCCAAGGAAGCACGTTTGCATATCCTGGAACAGATGAAGGGCTCCATGACCGGTCATCGTGAAGAAGTTTCCGACTTCGCGCCGCGCATGATCCACATCAAGATCAATCCGGAAAAGATTCGTGACGTGATCGGCAAGGGCGGCGCCGTGATTCGCGGGCTGACCGAAGAAACCGGCTGCGTCATCGATATCGAGGATGACGGCTCGATAACGATTTCGTCCGTGAATGCCGATGCAGCGCAAATTGCCAAGAAGCGCATTGAAGACATCACGGCCGAAGTTGAAGTCGGACGCATCTACGAGGGTACGGTGCTGCGCCTGCTTGATTTCGGCGCCATCGTCAGCCTGCTGCCGGGCAAGGATGGCCTGCTGCACATCTCGCAAATCGCTACCGAGCGGGTCAACGCCGTTGCCGACTACCTCAAGGAAGGCCAGGTCGTGAAGGTCAAGGTTATCGAGACCGACGACAAGGGCCGCGTGCGCTTGTCGATGAAGGCCATCGCTGCCGAAGGCGCTGCACCGGCCGCAACCCCCCAGTAAGCAGTTGTCAAGGCAACAAAAAAGGACGCCACGGCGTCCTTTTTTGTTGCCTGATTTCCGGCGGCCGCAGCGTGCTTACTTGCCGACCTGCTTTTGGCTTCGGCCGCTACGCTTAACGTTCGCTGCGCTCACGTTAGCCTGCGCCGAAAACAGGCTGGAATTACTTTCCAACCTGTTTTTCGCGGTGCTCTTCAAGGGTCTTGCAGTCGATGCACAGCGTGGCGGTGGGGCGCGCTTCAAGGCGCTTGAGGCCGATTTCCACGCCGCATGAATCGCAGTAGCCATACTCGCCACCTTCAATGCGGGCGATCGACTCATCGATCTTCTTGATCAGCTTGCGCTCGCGGTCGCGGTTGCGCAGTTCCAGCGCAATATCGGATTCCTGGCTGGCGCGATCATTCGGGTCGGCGAATACGGTCGCTTCGTCCTGCATGGTATGCACCGTGCGTTCGATGTCCTCGCTCAGTTCGTCCTTCAGCGAGGCCAGGATGGCGCGAAAATGTGCGAGCTGTTTCGCGTTCATGTATTCCTCACCCTTCTTCGGGGTGTAGGGCGGAAATAGTTTCTTGTGCAGCAGATCTTCAGCCATTGCGGAATGTCCGTATTTTCGGAGAACCGGCTTTATAAACGAAACGGGGGACAACCGCAAGTCAGGGTTTTGTGCCCTGGGCTCGGTGCCTGGCGCCGAAAACACATGGCGCCGGCGTCGATCGTTTGGCACTTTTGGCGCCGAAACGCATTCAGCGATTGACCGCAGCTGTGCTGGTTCTGTAAAATTGACGGGTTCGGGGTGTGGCGCAGCCCGGTAGCGCGCTTGCTTTGGGAGCAAGATGTCGAGAGTTCGAATCCCTCCACCCCGACCATTCAGGACCCAGGGTTTCCGTCGAAAGACTGAAACCCTTTTTTTCGGCCTTTTTCGCGGCACTGAAATGCCGGAGCAACGAGCTAGAATAATCCTAATGGGTTGCAGGCTCTGGCGCTGCCTGTCCCGCAGCGCGTTGCTGTCTGTCGCCACCGTGATTGAAAGCCGAGCGAAGCGACATTTCATCGGCGCCATGAGCCGCAGCCGAAATCAAGAGGGGAAGCATGCTGGAGTCAATCCAAGGCGGGGAGTTGCTGGCGGTTGTTCTGGCACCGGCGGTTTCCGCGTGTCTGACAGCAGGTTTCATGCACTTCGCGCCGCGCTGGGGTCTGATCGACCATCCGGGACACCGCAAAGTGCATGACCATCCGACACCACTGGTGGGCGGTTTGGCCATGCTGGTCACGCTGCTGGTGCTGCAGGCCGTGGTCGGTCATGTGCCGTTCCAGAGCTGGAGCCTTTTTTGGGCATTGATGCTGGTGACCGCTATTGGCGTGGCTGACGACGCCCATGAATTGAGCCATCGTGCGAAGTTTGTGGCGCAAGCCCTTGGTGCGATCGTCATTGTTTCCGGCACCTCGATCTGGGTGACGCACCTGGGTGATCTCGTCGGCCTGGGTGCCATCGAGTTGGGCAAGTGGTCCTTGCTGGTCACGGTGATTGCCTTCGTCGGGGTCATGAATGCGATCAACATGATCGATGGCCTCGATGGACTTTCCGGCACCATTTCGCTGATTCCGGTCCTGCTGATGGCCTATCTTGCGCTGACGGGGAGTTCGCCCGACCTGCTGTTCGAACTGCTGCTGCTCGCCGGGGCCATTCTCGGATTCCTGTCCCTCAACTGCCGTCTTCGAGGCCGGCCCAAGGCGCTGGTCTTCATGGGCGATACCGGAGGCATGGTGATCGGCATGCTGCTCGCCTGGTATTCCGTCAAGCTTGCCGGTGCCCCGAATGCGCTGATCCAGCCGATTACCGCGGTATGGGTTCTGGCGCTGCCCTTACTCGAAATGGGCAGCGTGATGCTGCTGCGCCTGATGCAGAAGAAAAGCCCTTTTCACGCCGATCAGCAACATATGCACCACGTCTTGCTGAAGGGTGGATACACGGTCAATCAGGTGGTCGCGATCATGGCGGGATGCGCGTTCGCCTGTGGTGCGATCGGCATTGTTGCCGAACGCAGCGGCGTTCCGGAGGCTGCCATGTTTATTGCATTTCTCGGCCTATGGGGCGCTTATGTCGCCGCGTTGCGCAACCCGAAAGCGCTGCAGGGGATTGTCGCGCGCCTGATCACGCCCATGTCCTCGAGAACCGGCTCCGGCCTGGCATGAAGACAAGCTGGAAGCTGATCTGCATCCTATTGATGTTCGGGCTGGCTTTGGCGCCCGTTCGTGCCGCGGCGCCGACGAAGCCATCGGCCAAGGCCAGCGCGAAGGCGAAAGCCATGGCAAAGGCCAAAGCCAAGGCCAAGCTCAGCGCCAAAGCCAAAGCGAGCGCCAATGTGAAGGCCAAACTCCCGTCAAAGACGCCGGTGGATCATTCCGCAAAGCCGGAGAATTCGCCCCGCTTCAATTCGACGGATGAAGCTAGTTTGGATGCGGAAGTGGCGGCCGCACGCCGGATCCTCGCTGCAAAGCCTGACGATCCGGAGGCCAGAACGCGCCTGGCCGGGGTCGCCGTGATTCTTGCCGACTGGGTGCTGCGCGCGGAAGCGGTGGGCGACAGCGGGAAAGCGCAGCAACTCACCAAAAAACTCGCCAGGGATCTTCATGACACGGGCTGGCGAGTGCAGAAAATCGGGCAAAAAGGCGACTTGAAGGCCCGACAGGCCATGGGATTCTTTCTGGGCCACGGCGTGCTTTTCGAGAAGGATGCAGGTAAGTCCTGCGTTGAATATCTGGCTGCCGCGGAAAAATTTTCGTCTGCCGGTTGGCATGCCGCGCAGTGTTTGATGGAAACCTCACCGGATAAGGCGTGGACGCAGATGGAATCGGCCGCCCAGCGGGGTCACGCCGCCGCACAGGAATGGATGGGGCGTCGGTGCCTCGGAGAATTCGGCGCAAAGGAAAAGGATTTCGTCTGCGCCAGGACCCATCTGGTCGAATCCGCCAGCTTGGGCCGGTCGCGTGCCCAGACGCTGCTGGCCTATCTTTTGATGACAGGCCAGGGCGGCGCGGTGGATATGAGCCGTGCCATCCGCCTTTATACGGCAGCGGCCGAAAGAGGCGACGTCGACGCACAAAACAACCTGGGCGAGATTAACGAAACCGGACGCGGCCTGACGCGAAACCTCGATGAGGCGATACGTTGGTACGAGCGTGCGGCAGAGCAGGGGCTGGGGTCTGCACAGTTCAATGCCGGCCGGCTGTGGGCGATTGGCATCGGTGATCGAAAGGATCCGGCGAAGGCGCGCGCCTTGCTGGTACAGGCCGAAAGCAAGGGCGTTAGGCAGGCCAGGGACGTGCTTGACTGGCTCGACCGACAGGTGGTTCTGGAGGCATCCGAGGTGCCCGCCTTGAAGTCGGCAACGACACTGGACGCCAAAGCAAAAAAGGACTGAGCGGCGTATAATTTCGCCTCCCTTGCAGCAAGGCGGTTGCATGATCCGACTATTCCTCGCGCTGGTTTCTTCCCTGATTTTCTTGACGGGTGTCGTTCGGGCTGGCGGCGACGACAGCTTGCCTCGCCAGAGCTACGTTTATCACCCGGCGGTGCTGGAAGAGATGGGGCCCGGGCTCAAGCCGGAAGTGCAGCGCGGTCCGACGTATGACCTCAGCCGCGCCTACCTGCTGGAGATCAGCGAAGAAGAGTTCGTCGGCAAAAAGGCCGCGCCAATCCGTAACCTGTGGGATCGAATTCGCAACGGATTCGCTTTGCCTCCCCTGCGCGGTCCGCTGGTGGCAGGTCGTGAACTCTGGTACGGCCAGCGCAAGGATATGATGGCGGGTATCAGCCAGAAATCTCGTCGTTATCTCTTTCACATCGTTGAAGCCGTCGAAAAGCGCGGTCTGCCGATGGAACTGGC
>CAMBRI010000131.1 GCA_945870205.1 Sulfuritalea hydrogenivorans sk43H
GATCCACCGTTCTGACCTGCTTCAGATCCTGCATCGCTCGGGGGCCCACGTGGCCCCCTCTTTCGTCTACTCCGTCCCCACTTCTCGCCACCAAATTACGCCGCCATTTACCGCCGCCAGATTTCTACGGATTCACGCAACCGGCAACAGGCCTATCCAGCGGCGCCGGGTTGTATCGAATCCGTGTGACTGACTCCCCCGTCCTTGCCGATATCGGCCAGACCGGGCGCGATCTCCGGCAGCGGCTGGGGGACTTCCTATCACCGCCTGTCGGGCGATGTCCTGAAGGTCCATCTCCACGAACTGGAGAACGACCTCATCGGCGGGTACTACGAAGCGATGCGGACGGCACCGGAGTTACAGTTTTCGGGTGGGGATTGAGTTTGGGGCGCGACCCGGGAGGCGAGGGGCAGGGCCACAGGGGGCAAGAAGGGCAACATCCACCTCGAACCAAGCATCTTGACAATTGATGAATGGATTGGTGGATGAAAAAACAAAACGCCCTGAAAGGCGCGTCTTTACAGTGTGTCTGGCGGAGCAGAACAGAGTGATTCGAACCCTCGTTAGGCTTTTGAAACCTTAGTCCCGGAATACTTTGAGGAATTGCGACCCCCAAAAGCGACTGAGAAAACGCCTCTGGAAACAAGCCGACATGTTGCCTGAACGGGACTTGCTTTCTCTGGCGTAGCGCCCAGCGCTCAGCTTATTCGGTATCGCGGCGTCTACTGCGATCAAGCAAAGACGACAGATACCGATCCGGTGCTGCTTCGTTTCTTTGCCTTAGGACGCACCACGATTTCGACATCCATGCCAAGCTTGGTCAGGAAGCCGATAAGCCGTTCCTGGGAGTAGCCTTGGAAATGTCCCCGTAACAGAGCAGAGATTTTTGGCTGGTCGATGCCAATCAACTTTCCGGCTTGCAACTGCGTCAATTTGCGTGCCTCGATGATGCGTCCAATCTCGGACACGATCCGAGCCTTGGCCAGCATTTCGGCGGCATTCGGGAAGCCCAGGTCTTCATAGACATTCCCTGAACTGACTTCGTATTCAACAGATTCAGCAGATTTTCGTGTCATCTCAACTTCCTTCTGCCAGTTTTTTGGCATCGTTCAGCCTCCTGCGAATCAGATCCATGTCGGGCTTGGGCGTTTCAATGCCGCTTGTGGATTTCTTTTTGAAGCAGTGAAGGACATAAACGGCATTAGTAAAACGTACGGTATAGACGGCCCGGTAGGTATCCGTAGAAAAGTCTTCAACGACTTCAAGCACGCCCGCCGAGCCGAAACCACGCAGTATCTTGGTGCCTGTGTGTCTGCTCCCCGCTTGTGCCAAGTGCAATGCATAGCCGAACTCGCGTTGCACCGCCTTGGGCATGGCAAGGAGATCTTTGCGCGAGCTGCCCATCCAGATCAGCGGCTTTTCGTCATTGATCATCGGTGTGCACTATATGCCAATATTGGCATGAATTGTCGGTAATTGAGTTGATTTCCTTCCCGTGTAGAGCGTTACTGGTGCCACGGGGGCGATCGGCGCCACCCGACGAGCTCTTCATCGAAAGGCAGGCATCGTGAACGCATCGGATAACACAGATCCTTTGGCCACACTTCTGTCACTTGACCGCCCGGCACTGGTTGAAAAGTGGAGCAAGGTATTTGGCCACAACGCACCGCATAGCGCCCAGGTCAAGCTGCTGCGCGGTGTTCTGGCCTGGCGGCGCCAGGCCGAAGCCGACACCAACGGCGCCGTCAACCAACTAAACCGCCAACTGCGCAACTGGAGTGCCCACGCCATCGTCGCCAGTCTGAAACCCGGCACACGTCTGCTTCGCGAGTGGAAGGGTGAAACCCATCACGTGACCGTCGTGCATGGCGGATTTGTGCACGACGGTCAGAAATACAAGAGCCTGACCGCGGTGACCCGCAAGATCACAGGCCTGGGGTGGTCGGGGCCGCTCTTCTTCGGGTTGCGCAAATGACGCCACAACTTCACTGCGCCATCTACACCCGTAATCCTCCGAAGAAGGTCTGGAGCAGGAATTCAATTCGCTCGACGCCCAGCGCGAAGCCTGCGAGGCCTACATCCTCAGCCAGAAGGCGCTGGGCTGGAAACCGGTCAAGGGTGACCATCGTCGCCGGCCACCAGCGCGTCCTCGTCCGCGACCTGATGCGCCTCACCGGAAACGAAGAGTCCGTTTCCTTGGCTGCCGTCGCGCCTGCCACGCCGAAACGACGCGGTCCCGGCCGTCCGCGCAAGCTGACACAAACCGTGGAAGCCGACCATGAAACAACGGAAGGATGACGGTGAACCGATGGCGAAACTACGGAAACCTGATGTATCGCCTTTGCTGGCCGACATTGACGATTTCATCGACCAGGCACCGGATGGAAGGAAGTCGATCAAGCGGGCGGGAAAGAAATGCGCCATCACCGTGTCGATCGATCCGGTCGTTCTGGAGCGGCTGGATGACTGGGCGCGAACGAAGGGGATTAGCCGGGCAGCAGCGATTGCAGTGGCGGTGGCGAAGTTGAAGTGAAAATCCGCGCTGGTTTTCCGCACCAAGACTTCACATCGGGACAATCGCCTACATACTGCGGAGGTTGGTCAGCAATACCACCAATTCGGCGATTGCAGTAAATGGCCCTGGATCATCATAGGCGGTGGCCATGGTTGCCAGTCGCCCCGCGCGCAGTGTAGCCACGTCCAAATGTCGCCGCGTTGTGGCGAACGTGCCTGCCGCGCCCTTTTCATAACCAGGGAAATACTGCTTCAACCGCTGTATCACGTCGTCTCGATGCAGTGGTGCCTGAATGTCCTCATAGTGCAGCAGCAGCCAAAGTTCGAAGCTCGGCACCGAAGCAATGGCCTTGAAGATGACTGGCTGCTTGTTGTCGTTCCTGAGATTGCCATCGAGCGACGCGGCGAGATTCAACGCATCGAAGTAGCTGGCATGGTCATCGCGGTCGAACACGGTGTAGACCTGCTCAAAAGCACGGGGCTGGATGTGCTTATGCCGGTCGCCGTTCTCGAACAGTTCCCTGGCATATTTGACCACCTGGATCGGTGACGTCCCCATCTCGCTGGGCTGGACCTCAACATTGGCAGTGTGTAGCCGATTGTCGGCGCGGATTTCCCTGAAGTAGTTGGGCTCCGTCTTGCTGCCTTCGGAAACGATCAGGATGCGGTCATAACTGGCGCGCCGATTCAGCTTGCGTTCAAGCTGTTTGCGCTGGCGCTCCCAAGGGGAGTTGTCACGCGCCATCAGTGCCTCACCCCCAGGTCCGAGTGGAGGAAAGGCACGCCTCCGTAGCGGCCGATCAGATAACCACGCTCCAAGGCTTCATTCTTGCGCGGGCTGAATTCGGACAGAGCTACGAGTGTAGACGCCTGCTCCCGATCCTTCTCGACAAACCAGACCTGGTCGCGGCGAAACAGATCCGGAGCGTCGAGAAGCGAGGTGTCGTGAGTGGTGAAGATGAGTTGCGCGCCGCCGGTATTGGCCTCGGGTCGGTGGAACAGGCGTACGAGTTCGCGTACCAGCAGGGTGTGCAGACTGGTGTCGAGCTCATCGATGACCAGTGTCAGCCCCTTCCTCAGGATGTCCAGCACCGGCCCGGTGAGAAACAGCAGATTACGCGTGCCGTTGGATTCGTCCATCAGGTCGAACACGGCTCGGCCTTGTTCTGTGACGTGAGAGAAGCGTAGCTGGTGCTCTTCCATATCCTCGGCACGCAACTCTGTCTTGCCGGCCACCAGGTCAAAATGGACAGCTTGCCCCGGCACCTTGCGCGTGACGACCTCAATGTCGGCAATGCTGATGTCGGCGGCGGTAAGGAAGTCGCAAATCTGCTTGCGGCCTTCGGCTTGCTTGAGCATCTGGATCGACACCTGCGGGCTGAGCTGGGCCTGTTCGTTAAAGATCACCAGGCCATTGGCGAACCAGTCGAACACGGGCCGCAGTGCTTCGCTGTTGAGTTGAACAGCCATCGACAGGAACAGAGCATTCGGCCGGGTGGCACTTTCCCACAGATTCTTGGGGCCCTTGAGGCCGGGGCCGAAGTCGTACTCGTCCTTGCCGGTCTTGGTATCAAAAATACGTTCGAACCAGCGCTGTGGCTTGAAGGCTTTGTAGACCAGCAAGTGTTCACGCACAATGCGCTGATGCGTCATGGCAAAGCCATATTGATATCGCACCCCGTCCAGGATGAAGGTGACTTCGAACTCGGTTGGTTGGCTGGCAGACTCGGCATCGAGCCGGAAAGGTTGCACAGCATAGGTCTGACCGGGCTGGATGACAGTGGCCGAGTCCATCACCACGCCGCGCATGTACTGAAGCCCTTTGATGAGATTGGACTTGCCGCTAGCGTTGGCGCCGTAGACGGCGGCACTCCTCAGCAGATTGGGCGCGGCCTTGAGGCTAGTGGCGAGCGTGTGACTGTCCTGCAGGGTCTTGTCCTTGGATGCAACAAGGCTAAGCACCTGCTCGTCACGCAAGCTGCGGAAGTTCTTGATGCGGAACTCGACCAACATTTTATTCACCTCGAGTACTAAAAATATATTCATATTATGCACTATAGACGCAATAAATCAATATATTTTGCGTGTTATCCGCTGTTCTGATAAGATCACCGTCTGCCAATTGCTAACCAACCCTGTGGAACGTCGTCGGAGAACTGGATCCGTGCAGGATGATCAACTTACCGTATTGCAGTTGGAGAATGCCCGCCTGATCTCGCTGCTGGAATCCCACGGCATCGAATGGCGCTTACCGCACTCGCCGGCAGTGCTGGTTCCAGAACCTGAGCCCTCGCGACTCACAACCGGCGAGAAGGTCGCACTGTTCCGCCGCCTGTTTCGGGGACGTGCCGACGTGTATCCGGTCCGTTGGGAAAGCAAAACCACTAGCAAGACCGGATATTCGCCGGCCTGCGCCAACGAATGGCTTGCCGGTGTCTGCGAAAAGCCCCGCATCAAATGCGGCGACTGCGGCAAACGCCTGCTGATACCGCTGTCGGATGCGGTGATCTACGACCACCTGGCCGGCGAGCACACGGTCGGGGTGTATCCCTTGCTGGAGGACGACAGTTGCTACTTCTTGGCGGTCGATTTCGACGAGGCAGAGTGGCGTGACGATGCGCGTGCATTCACGCAGTCCTGCGAAGAACTGGGGGTACCGGCGGTATTGGAAATTTCTCGGTCAGGCAAGGGCGCACACGCCTGGGTGTTTTTCGCCAGCAAGGTTTCAGCCCGCGATGCCCGTCGCCTCGGCACCGCGATCATCAGCCACACCTGTGCCCGCACCCGGCAACTGAAGCTCGAATCCTATGATCGGCTATTCCCAAACCAGGATTCCTTGCCCAAAGGTGGCTTCGGCAATCTGATCGCGCTGCCCTTGCAGAAGTATCCGCGCGAGAACCGGTGCAGCGTATTCGTCGATGCCGATCTGCGCCCCTACCAGGATCAATGGGGATTTCTGTCGACCATCGAGCCGATGGCGGCACACGACATTGAACCAACTATATTCAGGGCGACGGGCCATGCTCATCCACTCGATGTGACATTCATCGACGATGAGGACTTGAAGGAGCCGTGGAAGCGATCAGCCCTCAAGAAACTGGCCGGCCCGATGCCGAAGTCGCTGACAGTAACACTCGCCAATCTCGTCTATTTCGAGAAAGCGCAACTGCCGCAGGCACTGGCCAATCGACTGATCCGCTTGGCGGCGTTTCAGAACCCGGAGTTCTACAAGAAACAGGCGATGCGCTTCTCGGTTTGGGACGAACCGCGCGTGATCGGTTGCGCCGAGAACTACCCCAATCACATTGCCCTTCCGCGAGGCTGCCTCGATGCGGCTCGGGATCTGTTGCGGGACAACGGGACTGCTTGCAATTTGATTGATGAGCGGTACGCCGGTGTCGCTTTGGATGTCGGTTTCGCCGGCACCCTGCGTCCGGATCAGGAGGCCGCCGTAACGGCCATGCTCGATCATGATGCCGGCGTGTTCTGCGCTCCGACTGCTTTTGGCAAGACGGTAACGGCGGCGGCGATGATTGCCAGGCGCGGTGTCAATACGCTGGTTCTGGTGCATCGCACCGAACTACTCAAACAATGGCAGGAACGCCTGCAATCCTTCCTGGGTGTTGGCAAGGGCGTTGTTGGCACCATTGGCGGCGGCAAGGCCAAGCCGACCGGCAAGATAGATATCGCCGTGATGCAGTCGTTGTCACGGCAGGGCGAGATCAACCCTGTCGTCGAGAACTACGGCCACGTCATCATCGACGAGTGCCACCATATTGGCGCTACCTCATTCGACGCAATTCTTAAAGTGGTGAAGGCCAAATACGTGCTTGGCCTGACCGCTACGCCGATTCGTCGCGACGGCCAGCAGCCGATCATCTTCATGCAGTGCGGACCAATCCGCTACACGGCGGCCAAGTCGGTCAACGCCCCACACGATCTGGTCGTGGAGCCGCGATCACTCTTTACGCTTATTGATTTACCGCCCGAGGCTGGCATTCAGGATGTGTTCCGACATCTTGCCAATGACCGGGCGCGGACCGACGCCATTGCAGCCGAAGTCCGGGATGCCTACCGGCAAGGCCGGAAAGTTCTCGTTCTGACCGAACGCACGGAGCACCTTGACGCAATTCTGGCCGCCCTGGATGGACAGGTGCCGTCGCCGTTTGTGCTGCACGGCCGGATGTCGAAGAAACAACGGGCCACCATGATCGCTGAGCTTGATCAACTACCGCCCGAGGCGCCGCGCGTCCTGATCGCGACCGGAAAGCTGGTCGGAGAGGGGTTCGACCACCCGGCCCTCGATACCTTGGTACTGGCGATGCCAATCTCGTGGAAGGGAACCCTGCAGCAATATGCCGGCCGACTCCACCGCGAGCATGCCACCAAGACCGATGTCCGGATTATTGATTTCGTGGATACCGGACACCCGGCGCTACTTCGGATGTGGGACAAACGGCAGCGCGGTTATCGGGCGATGGGGTATCGGAACTCTGAAAACCAGCAGGAAGGGGGCGACTTGCTCAATGGCCCCAATCACTGCTGTCCGGTTAAAACGCGAATAAATTCAATTGGTTGTTGATGGTGGTGCTGTCGGAACTGGAGTCGCTGCTCGGAAAGGCTTGCTGCAAGGGCATCTTCTCGAAAAGCGTGACCGACAATACGGTAAATAGGGATAGAACGACATAGGTTGAAGCACAATCCGTTGATGGTTGGAGTTTCTCTACACGGGGGAAACGCAGCACGGTACGGATTAGATACCCGTTCGGCAATCAAGGCAATTGACTGAAAGTAATAGGCGGCAAGCGGCGCATACGGACATGCGATAGGCATATTGGTTTTTGGGTGCGATGGTCCGCTTGTTTGTGCCAGGTTCCACCCAGTGCGTCGGAAGGCGTTTGGCCTCCCCCCCCCTGCGGTGGGGTTCAACCCCAATTCACCGGAGGCAGGCAGCAGGGATGCGGTGCTGGCGGGCGTGTGTTTGTTAGGCGGATCACAAACAGAGTAGTTCGATCCGGATGCTCTGCTCCGTCAATACTGCTTGAGCTCGATCCTTGGCAAAAGACGGCGCTGATCCGCTCGTCCAACTTCTCTTCGGGGATGACGGTGCAGGTGAAGCCTTCTTCTTTTGGAGTTTCAAATGAACGAAGTAGCGGCAGTCAACTCAAGCGGCACCAACAACCTGACTTCTGTAGAAATCGCAGAATTGACGGGGAAGCAGCATAAACACGTCATGGCAGATGCGGTAAAGATGTTGAAAGCATTGGAACTTGACTCAGCCGAGTTTTCGGCTCAGTACAAAGACAGCACCGGGAGAAGACTCCCTTGCTTCTCCTTGCCCCCGCGCGAGGTGAAAATCCTCATCACCGGATATGACGTGGTCCGTCGCGCCAAGGTGATCGACCGGCTGGAACAACTGGGAATTCCGCCGGCTCAGTTTTCAGCTGGCTATACAGATCAACAAGGTAAGCCACGCCGTCACGCGATAACGCTGCGTCACGGCTTCAGCGGCTACACCGTGGCGGTGCTCTACCTCCTACACTCCGTGGCCCGCCGCCGCTTACCTGCGGTCAAGCGGATGGCTACGATGCCGAGGCGTGTCGGCCATCAACCCGTTAATGATCTACAGAATGGCATACACAAAAACAAAACGCGCCGGAAGGCGCGTCTTTATTGGGTGTCTGGCGGAGAGGGAGTCCGCCTGATAGTAGTCCGATAGAATCCCGTAGAGTCCATAAAGTACCATACATAACAACAAGATATAAAACATCAGCATCCAAGATAGTTCTTTACGATCCTGTCAAATCCGGCTATAGTTTGATAGTCAATTTGATAGTGGAGCGGATAGATGGCCCGCCAACAACAACGACTTTCAGCACTGCAAGTCAGCAAGCTTACCAAGCCGGGTCTGTATGGTGACGGCGGTGGTTTAACGCTCCAGATCACTGCCACAGGCGCGAAGTCCTGGCTGTTGCGCTACATGGTCGCCGGAAAACCGTTTGGGATGGGACTGGGTCCGACGCATACCGTGAGCTTGGCCGAGGCGCGGCAGAAGGCGCTGGATGCGCGGAAACTGCTGCTCGATGGTGTCAATCCTCTGGCGGCCAAGAAGCAGAACCAGATCGCTGCTGCGCTGGCCGACGCCAAGATGATGAGCTTCGACCAGTGTGCCGAGGCGTACATCCTTGCGCACAAGGCGGGTTGGAAAAATGCCAAACATGGCGACCAATGGACCAACACGCTCAACACCTACGCCAGTCCGGTGTTCGGTCATTTGCCGGTGGCCGAGATCGACACTGGCCTGGTCGTGAAATGTCTTGCGCCGATATGGGAGAGCAAGACCGAAACGGCTAGTCGCGTGCGCGGTCGTATTGAGTCCGTGCTGGGCTGGGCAACCACCAGCGGCTACCGCACCGGCGAGAATCCTGCCCGCTGGAAAGGCCACCTCGAAAACCTGCTGGCCACCATCAGCAAGTCCAGCCGGACGAAGAACCATCCTTCACTACCGTGGCAGCGTATCGGTGCGTTCATGTCGGCTCTGCGGACGCGCGAGGGTGTGTCTGCCCGAGCGGTCGAGCTCGCCATCCTGACCGCCTGCCGGTCGGGCGAGGTACGTGGCGCTCGATGGTCCGAGTTCGATACGGCCGGCAAGCTCTGGACGATCCCGGCCGAGCTCTTGAAGGCCAAACGCGAACATCAGGTGCCTTTGAGCGACGCCGCGCTTGCCTTGCTGGAGTCGATGACTAAAGGCGACGATGCTGATGTGGTGTTTGCCGGCACGAAAGGCCAGCCCTTGTCGGACATGTCGCTGACTGCCGTGATTCGGCGCATGAACGGCGACAAAAAGCCCGTCTGGGCGGACGCCAATGGCGAAGGCATCACCGTTCATGGCTTCCGCAGCACTTTCCGTATGTGGGCGGCCGAGACCACTAGTTACCCGCGTGAGGTTGCCGAACACGCGCTGGCGCACCAGTTGCCCGATGCCGTCGAGCGCGCCTACCAGCGCGGCTCTCAGTTCGCCAAGCGTGCTGCATTGATGGCGGAGTGGGCCGTGTATTGCGCGACGGTGCCGACCGATGCAGTGGTCAAGCCAATTCGCGGCGCGGCGTGATCGACCGAGAGTAGGGAGCTTGTAGGTTCAAATGGCTCAGATTTTGACGACAGCTTTGCGGCGAGGAATCTGATTACGTGGTTGGCGGTGACCGGCCAGGAGCCGTCATTGACACCCCCAAATCGATGAGCTTTTGAACGGCTGCTTTCCACTTTCCTCATGCCCACGGCACTGTTGCCGCCAGCGTCCGGAATTGGAGGTGGAGCGGACCATCAGGGTTGGTCGAGGAAAAATCTCGCGTTTTCGCTTCTGATCGTCCGCTACCAAAAAACTCACCGACTCTTACGTGCCCATTGCGGACATGGCGGGTGTTCCGAAGCGGCCGTTCAAAACCAGATCATAACCGTAGGTAATCAGCAAATCTCAACCGGTTCCCCACCGACATAGCTGTAGATGCCGAGCATAGGCCGCTTTCAGAAAGCTGGCGCTGGAGATACGGCGATTCATGTTGTCGTGGAAATCAGTGTCACGCCCCTTTAGTTGCATTTCGTAGATCTTTGATCAACAAGTGAAGGTGATACGGGTCGGTCGGGCTTGGATCAAAATCGAAATGCTCATAGAAGCGCCGAGCCTCGTTGTCCTTGGCATGAACAATGACCGCGCGAATACCGGCAATATCGGCAGCCTGAAGAGTTCTGGCAAGAGCATCATGCAGCAGCGCCACTCCCAGTCCTTTCCGTTTGGCCCCGTTGTCGACAGCGAGTCTGGCGAGCAACATCACGGGAACAGGGTGACGGGCCAAACCTTTCACCATTCGGATGGGCGCCTGCGAGTGGGCAACGGCTCCCACTGCCAGGCTGTAATATCCGACGACCTTTTCGTCAGCTAGCGCCACATAGGTCTGCGCGCTGCCAGCCGACTGGCTGTTCAGAGCAAATCGGGAAATGAAACGATTGAGATCATCATAGCCACAGTCAAAATCCTCGACTATGTGAGTGCGATCGAGCTTCTGAATGAGCCAACCAGCATTCCTTGCCACCACTACCTGCCCGTTTTCATAAGGCGGGAAAGACGTTGCCGCGCGCGGGGCGGCGCGTCAAGCGCGGCCTGAAATGCCTGCCATTGGGCGTCATCGAGAATGAACAAACGCCGGTCCGCCAATGTCTCGGCGGCAGACGTCAAGCCACTGTCCAGCAGAAATTCGCTGACTGTTTTGTCTTGGGCTTGAGCAGCCGCCTGGATCATTTCCTTCGCGGCAGGCGAGATACGCAAATCGACCCGTTGGGTCTTCGAGGAAGCTAGCATGACGTCACCCCTGAAGTTAACTGAAGCGCAGTATAGCGTGTGTTCAATCGCCGTACAATGACTTCAGATTGGAGGCTGATGCCCAGTGCCTCCTTGTGGCCGATCTCGACCGCTGGCCAAGCCAAGTTTTCCGCCGTAATCCGGCCATTCAGATCCGAGGCGCCTGGCTTCACCGTTTCGCCATCCAAAAACCTGTATTGGTCACATTGCCCCCCTTTCATCTGACGAAAGGGGGGCGCACGTTCCATCGGCCTGGTTAGGTAAGTCTCTTGAGTAGGCAGCACTGTTCCAATGACTGTCCCCCGCATGCCTTCGCAAGCGAGGGGTGGATGCCGCTGCAGTTAA
>CAMBRI010000132.1 GCA_945870205.1 Sulfuritalea hydrogenivorans sk43H
GAAAAGTCGGTTCTGGCGGGACGGCGAAAGCCCCCCGGCCGGCTGCATCTTCTGCCCCCCGCGCCAGTGCCAAGTCCTTCAAGGCATCCGCTGACGAGCAGGATTTCGAACGCTTCTGAGGA
Source organism: Sulfuritalea hydrogenivorans sk43H (assembly GCA_945870205.1). Lineage (GTDB taxonomy): Bacteria > Pseudomonadota > Gammaproteobacteria > Burkholderiales > Rhodocyclaceae > Sulfuritalea > Sulfuritalea hydrogenivorans_A. The sequence goes on from CAMBRI010000132.1 coordinate 123, forward strand.
GCTTGCCATGAGCCAACTCGTCAAAGCCCCCAATAGTGCAGCAGCCGCAAAAACTGGTGGCAACACCGGTGGCGGCGATACCCATCAATACCTGACCTTCACGCTCGGCAGCGAGATGTTCGCCGTCGGCATTCTTAACGTGAAGGAAATCATCGAATACGGCAATCTCACCGAAATCCCGATGATGCCGGCCTTCATCCGTGGCGTGATCAACCTGCGCGGCGCGGTCGTTCCCGTCGTCGATCTCGCCGCCCGTTTCGGCGGCAAGATCAGCGATGTGCAGCGTCGTACCTGCATCGTCATCGTTGAGGTGACACAGGAAGACGCCAAGCACGATATCGGCATCATGGTCGATGCGGTTTCCGAAGTGCTGGAAATCCAGGCCGGTGAAATCGAACCGCCGCCCTCTTTCGGCGCCCGCATTCGCGCCGACTTTATCGCCGGCATGGGCAAGGTCGGCGGCAAGTTCGTCATCATCCTGCAAATTGACCGGGTTCTGTCGGTCGATGAGCTGGCGGTGCTCGCCGATATCGGCCAAGGCGGCGCGAACCCGGCCATGAGCCCTAGTGCAGAAGCGGTCGGCCCGCCATGATGAATACCCTCTGCGTTGCCGTCCCGCCAGCGCCGACTTTTACAGGGGGCAACACCGCAACTCAGTTGCGCTTACGCTACGCGGGCACCCGCGTGCTGCTGACGGATGACGATCCGATTGCCCGGGAGATCATGTGCTACTTTCTCGAGGATGTGGGACTGGTGGTAGAGATGGCCTCGAATGGTCAGCAGGCAGTTGAACTGGCACGCCACAACGAATACGACCTGATCCTGATGGACTTGCAGATGCCGGAGCTCGATGGCATAGCGGCAACCCGTGCCATTCGTAACACGGGCGCCAACTCGCAGAACCGCCGTACCCCGATCCTGGCAATGACGGCGACTGCTATCGACGAAGATTGGCAATTCTGCATCGACACCGGCATGAACGGCCTCATCGCCAAGCCGGTCCGTATCGACACGTTGTACGAGACCTTGCTGGCGTGCTTGTCGCGCGCAGCGCTCGATTGACGCCCACTCAAGCATTCACAGTTCTCGGAACATCATGTCTCTCCTCGTTTGGAACAGCTACTTCGAAACCGGCCTGGAAGAGGTCGACAAGCAGCATCGCTATCTGGTCGATCTGGTCAATGACGTTGCGCCGGTGCTGGCCGCTGCCAATCAAGCCATTCCCGAGAACATCGGCGATCTGTTCCGGCAGTTGCTCGACTACACCCACTGGCATTTCGCCACCGAAGAACGCCTGATGCAGGCCCAGGGCATCGACCCGCGCCATTTCGAGCACCATCTCGGTTCCCACCACAGCTTCATCGACAATGTTCAGCAGCTTGCGGCGGCCTATCTTGACCGGCAGGACGTCAGTGGCCGGCGCCTGCTTGGCTTTGTCGCCAACTGGCTGGTCTTCCACATTCTCGGCGAAGACCAGGCCATGGCGCGGCAACTGCGGCACATCGGCGGCGGCATGCCGGCAACAGAAGCTTTTGATGCCAATGGCGGCAGTGACATCAACCCCGCCCAGCAGGCGCTGACCCATGCACTGGTGGATATGTATGCGCTGCTGACCGAGCAGAATATCGATCTCGCCGCCCGCCGCGACGCGGATATCTACAACCTGAACTTCCGCAACCAGATCGTGGCCGACTACACCGTCGACTGGGAAACCTGGATCGATCCCGCCGGTCGCTATCTGTATTGTTCGCCCGCCTGCAAGCGCCTGACCGGCTATCCCGCGCAAGACTTCATCGACGATCCCGATCGGCTGCTCGGGCTCGTGCATCCGGACGATGCTGCCGCAGTGGCCGCGCATTTCTCCGGGCACTCCGTCGAAGACGAACAACTCGAGCTCGTTTTCCGCATCCGTCATGCCCACGGCGACTGGCACTGGCTGGAACATCACTGCCAGCCGGTGATCGATGCGGCTGGAAACTACCTGGGACGGCGCGCCTCCAATCGTGAGGTGACCGACCGCGTCATGCTCTGGCAGCAGCTCGCCGACGCCGTGTCGAAGGCGGAAAAAGCGACGCAGGCCAAGAGCGAGTTTCTCTCCAACATGAGCCACGAGATCCGCACGCCGCTGAATGCCGTGATCGGTTCGGCGGCGCTGATGTTGCAGGATATTCACGAGCCGAAGCAGCGCAAGCGCCTGCATCGCATCGCCGGGTCGTCGCAGCATTTGCTGGTGCTGATCAACGACATCCTCGACCTCGCCAAGATCGAAGCCGGCAAGATCGAGATCGAGAGTGTCGCTTTCGAGTTGGCCAGGGTGGTCGATACGGTCCATAGCCAGATCGAGGAAAAACTCCACGCCAAAGGGCTGGCGTGGTGCATCGAGCTTGATCCCGCCTTGCCGACACGACTGATGGGCGACCCCTTGCGTCTCGGACAGATCCTGATCAACTTCGCCAGCAACGCCGTCAAGTTCACCGTGAGCGGCAGCATCTCGCTGGTCGTGCGTCAGCTGGGTCGGGAACCTGACAATCTGCGCCTGCGCTTAGAAATGCGCGATACCGGCTGCGGTTTCGATTCCGCCAAGGCCGATGCGATCTTTCAGCCCTTCGAGCAGGAAGACGGCTCGACGACGCGCAAGCACGGCGGCACCGGCCTTGGCCTGGCAATCTGCCGCCAGCTGGCCCAGCTGATGGGCGGGCGTGTCGGAGCCGAGAGTCAACCCGGGCAAGGCAGCACCTTCTGGCTGGAACTGAGCCTACCCTTGCCGACGGCGGGCAGTCGCGTCGCGGAGGACGTGGGTAAGGAAGCGGCACACCACGACTGCGCTGATGGCGAAGTCCCGGCAGAACCGGTTTCCGGGGATCTGTCCGCCTACGCCCAGTGCAAGCTGTTGCTGGTCGAAGACAATCCGATCAACCAGGAAGTGATGCTCGATATTCTCGCGTCCGTCGGCCTGCGTGCCGATGTGGCCGACAACGGGCAGGAAGCCTTGGCGAAGGTTTCCGCACGGCGCTACGACCTGATCCTGATGGACATGCAGATGCCGGTGATGGGCGGGGTGGAAGCCACGCGGGCGATCCGCCGGCTGGCGGCCTACGGCAAAACCCCGATCCTGGCGATGACGGCGAATGCCTTCGAGTCCGACCGGCAAGCCTGCCTCGATGCCGGCATGAACGACCACATCGCCAAGCCGGTGGTGCCCGATATCCTCTATGCAGCCTTGCGCCGCTGGCTGCCGGCGGCCATGGCGCCACAATCCGGCAGCGCACCTGGTACATCTGGTGCACTCGATACATCTGGCGCCGTCCCGCCAGCGCCGACTTTTGATGACGCTAGCGTGGCCTTGCCCAAAATATCCGGCCTCGACATCGCCACCGGGCTGCGCTATCTGCGTGGCAAGCGGGGGCTCTACCGGCAGCTGCTCGAGCGGCTGGTGCAAGACCACATTCACGATCCCGTCACCCTGCGCGAAAACCTCCGTTCCGGCTACTATGTCGACGCGCGCCGCATCGCCCATTCGCTGAAGGGGGCGGCGTCGATGCTGGGCGCGGAGACGATCCGCGCCCTGGCCACCGAGATCGAAAGCCGCGTGAAGGCCGAGGACCTGCCAAGCGCCACGGAGGCAATGGACGGCTTGCTCGACGGATTGACTCAGGCGCTTGCGGAATTGCGGGAGGGGTTGACATGACTATCAGCAGCGGCATCACGGCGCAAACGAACTATGCGCACCATGGGCACCATGAGGATTTGCTGCGCCTGCAAGGCGAATTTGCGCGCCTGGCCAGTGAGGCGCCCGACCGCGAAACGCTCTACGACGGCATTCTCGCCACGGCGCTCGCCCTGCCGGACCTGGACGGCGGCGGCCTGTACCTGCGCGAGGCCGACGGCGGCTACCGACTGATCCGCCATCGCGGCCTGTCTGCCGGTTTCATCGCGGCAACCGAACATCATGCGGCCGACACCCTCCAGGCGCAGCTGGTGGAGCGCGGCGAATATCAATGCGCCTGCAGCCGACCGAGTCCCGCCTGCACCCATCCCGAGCTGCTTGACTTACCGGCGGTCGTCGCCGAGGGCATCCAGAGCTTCGTCGTGCTGCCCATCCTGCGCGACGGCCGGCCGATCGCCTGCCTCAACCTCGCCAGCAAGCATCTCGATCAGCTCGACCCCGTGGCCGTGGCCGGGATGCAAACGCTGGCGCGGCAATTCGGACTGGCGCTGCAACACCATCTGGATGCCGAGGAAACCCGGCACCAGCGCGACAACCTCAACCATCTACTAGACGCGCTGGAAGACTATCTGTTCGTGCTGGACATGCAGGGCAAGGTCATTCACGTCAACCGGGCGGTCGAGGAGGGGCTGGGCTACGGGCAGCGACTCATCGGTCAGTCGGTCGCCATCGTGCATCCCCCCGAAGTGCGCGACGAAGCCATGCGCGTCGTCGGCGAGATGCTCGCCGGCCAGCGCAGGCATTCCCCCCTGCCCATCGAAAAAGCCGACGGCAGCCGCATCATGGTCGATACGCGCATCGTGCGGGGGGAATGGAACGGCCAGCCGGCGCTGATCGGCATCTCGCGCGACATCACCGAACTGGAAGAGCAACGGCAGGCGCTTGAGCTCCACGCGCTGGTGCTCGACCAGATCGAGGACCACGTGACGATTACCGATCTCGACGGCATCGTCACTTACGTCAATCAGGCGCAAAAGCAGACGCTCCAGTCCGACCATACCGGGCTACATCACTCCAGCTTCGGCGATGGGCCGGCCGCAGATGCCACGCAAGACGAAATTGCCGCAGCCACCTTGCGGGAGGGGCACTGGCAAGGCACGGTCGTGAATCCCCTTGCGGATGGCAGCCAGATCCTGTTGGACTTGCGCACCACTTTGGTCAAGGACAAGGATGGTCGACCGGTAGCGATGGTCGCGGTCGGCGCCGACATCACCGCGCGTTTGGAAACCGATTCCGAACTCAAATTGGCGGAGCAACGTCTGCGCGAGAGCGAGATGCAGCTGGCGGCCATCGTCGATAACTCCCAGGTGGGCATCATGCTGATCACCGGCTACCGTGTCCTGGCCCGCACCAACCAGCGTATGGCGGACATTCTCGGCTACGACTCGCCGTCACAGATGCTGGGCTTCAGCATGCGCCAGTTGCACCTCAGCGAGGCACATTTCATCGACTTCGGTCGCCAGTATTACGATGTCCTGCACAACCGCGAGATGCTTCACGTGGACTATGAGGTCCGCCGGCGGGACGGCAGTCCCATCTGGTGCCGCCTGAGCGGTCAGGCGGTGGACCGCAACCAGCCGGCGGACCTCAATCTGGGTGTGGTCTGGGTGGTTGACGACATCAGCCAGCAGCGGGTGGCCGAGGCCGAACTCAAGCGGCATCGCGAACATCTGGAAGAGGCGATCATGGAGCGCACGGTGGAACTGGTCGAGGCCAAGGTGGCCGCCGAAGCCGCCAATATTGCCAAGAGCGCCTTCCTGGCCAACATGAGCCACGAACTCCGAACGCCGATGAACGGCGTGTTGGGCATGGTCGACATGGCCCGGCGGCGCATGGCCGATCCCAAGGGGCTGGATCAGCTCGACAAGGCCAAGCTCTCGGCCGAACGCCTGCTCGGCGTTCTCAACGACATCCTCGACATTTCCAAGATCGAGGCCGATCGCATGGTGCTGGAGGATGCGCCCCTGCAACTCGACGATATTGTCGGTAATCTCACTGGCCTACTCGGCCACAAAGCCAACGAGAAAGGCCTGCAACTGGCGACCGATCTGCCCGCCGACCTTATCCGCCCGCCGCTCAAGGGCGACCCGCTGCGGCTCGGCCAGATTCTCTTCAACCTCGTCGGCAATGCCATCAAATTCACCGAGCAAGGGTCGGTGACCCTGCACGCCCGGGTGGTCGGCAAAACCGCCGATGCGCTGCAGGTGCGCTTCGAAGTCGTCGATACCGGCATCGGCATCGAGCCGGAAGCGCAGGCGCGACTATTCCAGACCTTCGAGCAGGCCGACAACAGCATGACCCGCAAATACGGCGGCAGCGGTCTCGGGCTGGCCATCAGCAAGCGGCTGGTGCAGATGATGGGCGGCGAAATCGGCGTCGAGAGCACCCCCGGAAAAGGCAGCACGTTCTGGTTTGTCGTGACTCTCGGAAAACGGGAAGCCGGCGCCGTCCCGCCAGCGCCGACTTTTTCGACCCTGACGGCAGAGCAGCGCCTGCAGACCGAATACGCCGGCACACGCATCCTGCTGGCGGAAGATGAACCTGTTAGTCAGGAAATCTCGCGCTACTTGCTGGAAGATGTGGGGCTGGTGGTTGACCTGGCCGAGGATGGCCAGCAGGCGGTTGAACGGGCGCGGCGTACCGCCTACGCCCTGATCCTGATGGACATGCAGTTGCCGGTGATGAACGGTGTGGAAGCCACTCAGGCAATCCGGACGCTGGCCGGCTACGCGCAAACGCCGATTCTCGCCATGACCGCCAATGCCTTCGACGAGGACCGGGATGCTTGTATCGCGGCCGGCATGAACGACCATTTTGCCAAGCCGGTGCTGCCCGAGAAGTTGTACGAACTGCTGCTGGCGTGGCTGTCTCGCGCAGCGCTCGATTGACGCCCGCTCAAGCTTTCACAGTTATCGGAACATCATGCCCCTGCTGACCTGGAACAGTTACTTCGAAACCGGACACGAGGAGGTTGACCGTCAGCATCGCTATCTGATCGACCGGGTTAACGCAGTTGCACCGTTATTGGCCAAGGCCGGTGACCACATGCCGGACGGCATCGCCGATCTGTTCGACCAGTTGCTCGACTATGCCGATTGGCGTTTCGCCACCGAAGAACGCCTGATGAGCTACTGGGACGTCGATCCGCGCCATATCACGGAGCACCATGCGTCGCATCGTCGTTTCATCGCCGAGGTTGGGGAAATGGCAGCAGCCTATTTGAACGGAACCGGCGTGAGCGGAGGCGAATTGCTGGGGTTCATCACCAACTGGGTGGTGTTCCATATTCTCGGCGAGGACCAGGCGCTGGCCCGGCAGTTACACAGCATCGGCGCCGGCATGGCGCCGGAAGCCGCCTTCGAAGCGGCCGGCAGCAGCGTGATTGACCCGGCGCGGCAGGCGCTGAGCCAGGCGCTGATCGACATGTACGCGCACTTCAGCGAAATGTCGGAGCATCACGAAACCATCGCCAGCGAATTTGAGTCCCGGTACAAGATCATCGCGGATTACACCGTCGACTGGGAAACCTGGGTCGATCCTTCAGGTAGTTATCAGTATTGCTCCCCGGCCTGCCAAGGGATAACCGGCTATGCGGTGCAAGACTTCATCGACGATCCGGATCTGCTGCTGAAGATTGTGCATCCGGAAGATGCCGTTGCGGTGGTCGAGCATTTCGTCGCTCACGATGCGAACGACCAACACCACGAGATCGTCTTTGGCATCCAGCATGCCGCTGGCGAGTGGCGCTGGCTGGAACACCTTTGCCGGCCTGTCGTCGATGCGGCGGGCAAGTATCTCGGCCGGCGCGCCACCAATCGCGATGTCACCGAGCGCATCATGATGCTGCGGCAACTCGCCGACGCCACAACGGCGGCGGAACAGGCAACGCAGGCCAAGAGTGCGTTTCTCTCCAATATGAGCCACGAGATCCGTACGCCGCTGAATGCCGTGATCGCCTCGTCCATGCTGATGCTGCAGGACATCCGCGAGCCGAAGCAGCGCGACCGCCTGCAGCGCATCACCGGGTCGTCGCAGCAACTGCTGTCGTTGATCAACGATATTCTCGACCTGGCCAAGATCGAGGCCGGCAAGATCGCGCTCGAGCAGGTAGATTTCGACCTGGCCAGGGTGCTCGACACGGTTGAAAGCCAGATCGAGGAGAAACTGCACGCAAAGGGGCTGGCGTGGCGGATCGACTGTCCCCCTGCCATTCCTGCCAAGATGACCGGCGACCCTTTACGCTTAGGCCAGATCCTCATCAATTTCGCTAGCAATGCGGTCAAGTTCACCACACAAGGGGGTATCGATCTGAACGTGCGCCTCATCGGTCGCAACGAGGATGGTTTACGCCTGCGTTTCGAGATGCGCGATAGCGGCTGCGGTTTCGATTCCGCCAAGGCCGAGGCAATCTTCCAGCCCTTCGAGCAAGAAGACGGCTCGACGACGCGCAAGCACGGCGGCACCGGACTTGGATTAGCGATTTGCCGCCAGCTCGCCCATCTGATGGGCGGCGAGGTGGGAGCCATAAGTCAGCCCGGACAAGGCAGCACCTTCTGGCTGGAAGTGAGCTTGCCGGAAGCCAGCAACCAGGTAATGGACGACCAAGTCAGTCAATCGGTCGACATCGCCGGCGACCAAGGTACCGTCCCGCCCCGGGAGGCGTCCGACAACCTGTATGCCTACACCCAGCGGAAACTGCTGCTGGTCGAAGACAACCCGATCAACCAGGAGGTGATGCTCGATATTCTGGCGTCTGCCGGCCTGCGGGCCGATGTGGCGGACAACGGTCAGGAGGCGCTGGCGATGGTTTCTGAGCGCCGCTACGACCTGATCCTGATGGACATGCAGATGCCGGTGATGGGCGGGGTGGAGGCGACGCGGGCGATCCGCCGGCTGGCGGCATACGGGAAAACCCCGATCCTGGCGATGACGGCAAATGCCTTCGAGTCGGATCGTCAGGAATGTCTCTTGGCCGGCATGAACGATCACATCGCCAAGCCGGTCGTGCCCGATGTTTTGTACGCCGCGCTGCGACGCTGGCTGCCGGTGCCGGGTGCCGGAGAACCCCTGCGACCGAACATCGCTGCGGCTGTGACGCCTGTGCCGACCGACGAGGTGGACGTGGTCTTGCCAGAAATTGACGGACTGGATATCGCCGCAGGACTGGGCTATCTGCGCGGCAAGCGAACTATCTACCGCCAGCTGCTGGAGCGGTTGGTACATGACCATATCCACGATCCGGTCGCCCTGCATGAAAACATCCATTCGGGCAAGTACGTCGAAGCGCGCCGCATCGCACATTCGCTCAAAGGCGCGTCGGCCATGCTGGGGGCGGAGACTATTCGCACCCTAGCCGCCGATATCGAAAACCGAGTGAAGGCAGAAGACTTGCCGCATGGGGCGGGAGAACTGGAAGGCTTGCTTGGTGATCTGGGCCATGCCCTAGACACACTGAAGCAAGCTCTGAAAGCAGAATGACAAACACCATGACGATTGCCAAGTTAGAAGAGATCAGCACATCCAATCAGCCTGTCCACTTAATGCCCGGCACACGTGCGGGCGTGATTGACTGGCATGTCCTCGACCAGATTTGGCATTTCATCCAGCATGCTGAGGATCCAAAGTGGAACGTCGTGGAGAATGACAAACCACTACCAGGTGTTAGTCGACCAGCTATTGTCGATTTCCATGGCGACCTCGCTTCTTCCCTGAATGCACTCAAAGACTACCTGCGACAGTCACATCCGCAGCGCTATTGCGGGCTCGTCTTTACCGATTCGTTCACGGAGCCGACATTCATCCGAATCTTCGACCCCAAACTCGTCACCTCGATGTGCAACATCTACGGCAATACGCCCGCACCAAGTTGGGTGATCTCGACCATGGATGCGGCGCAGCTTGCCGCCAGTCACAAGGCGTCGTCAATACTGCCAAATCACCGTTTAGGGAAACCGCTACCCGCCGCGCCAAGGCATCCGCAGGTCGCCGATTCGCTGGATGCCAGGCGTCTGGGGTGCCCGCTTCCGCTACTCCATACGGCCCGCTCGCTCCGTCGATTGGCAGTCGGAGAAGTACTCGAAATCGTTACGATCGATCCGGGCGCCGTCAACGACATTGCCGTCTTATGTCAATCCACAGGTGCGAAGCTTCTGGCCGTGGCCGAAGCGGAATACGGTTATTCCTATTTTCTCGAGCGTGGTCCGGACAAAAGATCGACAGCGAAAGACTTGCTTCCATAGTGGACCGCATTACAGCGCGCAGCATGAACTTCAGGGTTCTCAATCAAGAGAGCAAGGAAGAAGTGGCCAGCCTTTTCACTTCGGCATTCTCGTCATCTGAAGGGGAACAAGAAGGGAAGCTGATCGGTAGCCTCGCGTCCGCGCTGGCTGCACGTATCGACAACCAGGAAATCATCTGCATTGGTGCTTATGAAGATGGATCAATGATTGGAGCGATCTTCTTTACCCTTCGGTTCGATGAGCCTTTCGAGGCTCACATGCTTGCCCCGGTGGCAATCAGTACTGCGCATCAGGGAAAGGGCGTTGGACAGGCATTGATCAATTTTGGGCTTCAGGAGCTGAAGAACCGCGCCGTTGCCGTGGCTGTCACCTATGGCGATCCTGCCCTCTACGCCAAGGTGGGATTTAAGGCGCTATCGGAAGATATCATCCAGGCTCCACTCCCCCCTCGCAATGCCGGAAGGTTGGTTTGGTCAGTCCTTGTCAGGTGAGGCAATTCCAATCCTGAAAAGCCGTCCTGCGTGCGTTCAGGAATTCGATAGTCCCGATTTCTGGTAATTTCAGTGACATCACATCTACAAGCTTTCATTGGAATCCGCAAGCTGAGCTACGACGCGTGACCAGCACATTGCTGCCTCTGACTGCGGCCTTCACCAAGGGCAGTTCTGGCCGATATCCGGAAGGTCATCGGCTGTCTCAAGATCGGCCACTGCGGCCCTTGGGCCGTCCCACCCTTTACGTCAGCAGTTACGCGGATTGCTGTCGCTGGCGACTGGCGACGTAGGTCCGACGAATGTCCACAGTTTCATACTTGGCTAACCGCCATGTCGAGCGTAGGTTCCCGCGATCTGTCGGGCCAGGCCGATGTCGCGGTGGGTTAGTCCGCCTGCGTCATGGGTGGTCAGGGAGATATCGACGCGGTTATAGACATTCGACCATTCCGGATGATGGTCAGCCTTCTCGGCGAGGATGGCCACCGCAGTCATGAAGGCGAAGGCACTGACGAAATCGGGGAACGATAGCGAGACATAAAGCTT
>CAMBRI010000133.1 GCA_945870205.1 Sulfuritalea hydrogenivorans sk43H
GGTACGGGTCGCATGACGGCGGGCGAGCTGTTTGTGGTTACGCTCAATCAGATGGTGCCAACGATACGGGATCGCGATCCGGTCACTGACCGGTATTTCGTGAACACGGAGGAAACCATTGCCGCACGGGAAAAGCAGCAGGCACTCAAGGAGGCATTTCACTCCTGGGTGTTCGCCGACCCCGAACGGTGTGAGCGGCTGGTCAGGATGTACAACGACCAGTTCAATGCCGTCAGGCTCAGGGAGTTCGATGGGTCAAGGCTTTCCTTGCCGGGATTTTCGGAGGTGTACAACCTCCATCGGCATCAGAAAGACGCTATCTGGCGAATCGTCTCCGGTGGGGTGAATACCTTGCTGGCCCATGTGGTCGGCGCCGGTAAAACCCTGACGATGATTTGCGGCGGCATGGAGTTGCGGCGTTTTGGCATCGCGGGCAAGCCCTGCTATGTCGTGCCCAACCACATGCTGGAGCAGTTTGCCGCCGAGTTTTTGCGAGCCTATCCAGGTGCCAACATCCTGATGGCCAGCAAGGACGATCTGGTGGGAGATAAACGCCGGACGCTGTTGTCACGGATTGCCACCGGTGACTGGGATGGCGTACTGATTACCCATGCCTCTTTCGAGAGGATCAAGATGAGCGATGACGCAATGGCGTCGTTCATCAAAGAGCGAGTTTACGAAATCGAGTGCGCCATCCGGGCCTCGACGACGAACAAGCGGGGAAATCGGATCGTCAAGGAGTTGGAGCGGGCCAAAAAGATCTGGCTCGCCAGGCTGGAGAAACTGTCAGCCAAATCGAAAAAGGATGACATGCTCACGTTCGAGGAACTGGGCATCGATTTTCTGTTCATTGATGAGGCGCACTACTTCAAGAACCTGTACCGCTTCACCAAAATGACGCGGGTGGCAGGTTTGCCGAATTCCAACTCGGAACGCGCCTTCGATATGTTTGTGAAGACGCGTCATGTGATGGAAAAGCAGGGGGGCTCCTCGGGTGTGGTATTCGCGACCGGAACACCGGTTTCGAACTCGATGGCCGAAATGTGGACCATGCAACGTTTCCTGCAGCCGACTACGCTGCGTGCCAACCATGTAGCGCAATTTGATACATGGGCAGGGAACTTCGGGGAATCGGTCACGGCGCTGGAGTTATCGCCGGACGGTGGGGGCTATCGCATGAACACGCGGTTCGCTCGCTTCGTCAATTTGCCGGAACTGATGACCATGTTCCGGGAAGTGGCCGATATTCGTACCGCGGAGATGCTGAAGCTGCCCGTGCCTCGCTTCCATTTGGAGACGGTCGCCGCCAAGCCTACGTTGGAACTGAAGGCCTTTGTGGCAACCCTGGTTGCCCGTGCGGAAGCCATACGCAATGGGGATGTGTCGCCCAATGAGGACAACATGCTCGCTGTCACCAACGATGGCCGCAAGGCGGCGTTGGATATGCGGCTGGTCGATCCATTGGGGCAAGAGGCGCGGGATGGCAAGGTCAGTTTGTGTGCGGACAGGATCTACGGAATCTGGCGGGATACCACAGCGTTTCGTGGCACCCAGGCCGTGTTCTGCGATCTGAGCACACCGACGGACGATGGACGGTTCAGTGTCTATCACGTCGTTCGAGCCAAGCTCGTGGAAATGGGCGTTCCTGGAACCGAGATTGCCTTCATCCACGATTACGACAGTGATACCGCCAAGGCAGAACTGTTCAAGTCGGTAAGGGAAGGGCGGATTCGTGTCCTGTTGGGCAGCACCCTGAAAATGGGGGTGGGCACCAATATCCAGACCCGACTGGCGGCGTTGCACCATCTGGACGCCCCGTGGCGACCGGCGGATGTCGAACAGCGAGAGGGACGCATTATTCGACAGGGCAACCTGAACGAAGAGGTGCGCATCATTCGCTACGTGACCGAAGCTTCGTTCGATGCCTACATCTGGCAGACCCTCGAAACCAAGGCGCGCTTCATTGCCCAGGTGATGCGAGGGGATACCGGCATGCGGAGTGCGGAAGACGTGGAGTTGGCGGCCCTGTCCTATGCCGAGGTGAAAGCCCTGGCATCGGGAAATCCGTTGGTGATGGAAAAGGCGGGCATCGATGCTGATGTCGCGAAGCTGTCCCTGCTGAAATCCCAATGGGACAACCAGCGATGGTCGAACCAGCGGGAGTCAGCGACATTGCCCGGCCAGATCGAGAAAATCCGGCAACGGATCGCCTCGATCGAAGCCGATATTGGTGATCGAGCGGATGTACGGGGTGTGCGCTTTTGCATGCAGATCGACGGCAAGCAGTATGTCGAACGATCGGCGGCGGGAGAGGCGCTGGTGCGGTTCTATATCGAAGCCAAGGCCAGAACCCGGAAGATCGGGAACTGGAAGTCCGCGGCGGGGGAGATTGCGGTCGGGCAGTACGCCGGCTTCGCTGTCTCGGTGCTGATACCGACGGGTGCGTCTGATGGCCCGTGTTTCGTTCTGAAAGGCCGTCGCGCCTATGCTGCGCATCATTCCGACAACCCGCAAGGGATGGTCAGGGTGATCGAGAACGTCGCCAACGGTCTGGAAGGTCGGTTGTCAGAAGTGCATGAGGATCTGGCTCGGGCAGAAAAGCGCCTGGCAGACATTCTCATGGAGTTGGCCAAACCCTTCGACAAGGAGGAGAGGCTGACGCAGTTGCTGGTACGCCAACGCGAGATCAATGCGGCACTCGATCTCGACAAAGGTAACGCCGGGGCGATGGAGGCGGAAGCCGAAGCTGCCTGACGTGGAAACCTGCACTCGGTAGGAGGCCGTTGCCCAACAGGGCAACGGTTTCCGCTACCGACGTGGCGCGCTGACGCGGGCCATGCTGGCTGTATTTCAGGAACCTCGAAATCGATCCAAAAAGGTCACATTTCAAATTCCAGGCGGGATCAGGGCTGCGTAGCATCGCTCCTGTTTCCTCCCCTGTGTCTTTCCCGGCGCACGCACTGTGTGCCGGGGTTTTTCAGAGCGGGTTTAACGGGCTGTGTGAGCCCGCTGTGCAAAGCCTGAACATGGGATTCAGTCTGACGCCGTAAGGCATCGGACGGACGTGTGGTAGCTGGCCACGAGAAAACAAACAGCATTCACTAACCCCGCCGGGGAGCCTTTCCCGGTCGGGATTGCTCCATGCCGCGCGGAGATTTCCACACGGAGTTTTACATGGAGGCATCGGCAATGAAGCACGAGTACGAGACGCAGCAAGTCAAGGAAGATGCGCGTGGTCGCTGGGAGCGAGTGCTGTTCACTCTGGCGCCACCGTTGAAAGCCGCACTGGACCGTAAAGGCAAGCATGTGCCTTGTCCGGTTCATGGCGGTCGGGATGGCTTTCGCATTTTTCCGGATGTCGCGGAAACAGGCGGAGGCATCTGCAATACCTGCGGCAGTTTTGCCAACGGCTTTGCGCTGCTGATGTGGATCAACGGCTGGGATTTTGGCCGCGCCATCCGCGAGGTAGCCGAACAGGTCGGCAGCCGCTCTCGCCACGCCAAGTCGGGAACGGCGAAATCCGAAGACGAGATTCGCCGGGAGCAGTTGAATCGAACCTGGCGGGAGTCTGTTCCCTTGTCGCATCCCAGCGCCGAGCCTGCCCGTTTGTATCTGGCCCGGCGTGGATTGTCGGTCAAGGTGCCCGTGACGCTGCGGTTTCATGCGGCGCTCGGTTACTTCGAGGACAACCGGCTGCTCGCCGACTACCCGACCCTGATCGCGCAAGTGACCGGGCAAGGGGGTGATGCGGTGACGATCCATCGTACCTATCTGACCTCCGACGGTCGCAAGGCACCGGTCGATGCACCCAAGAAACTGATGCGCCATCCTTTGGCGCGACAGATGACCGGGGGCGCCATTCGGCTGGTGCCGGCGGGAAATCGTTTGGCAGTGACCGAGGGTATCGAGACGGCACTTGCCGTCACCGAGGCGGTTGGAATTCCGACCTGGGCGACCGGCAACGCTCATCTGCTGGCGACGTTTCAACCGCCGGCCGGTATCGAGCAGGTGTTGGTCTTCGCTGACAAGGACCGGCCATCGCGGCAGCATCCATCCGGCCACGGACAGGAAGCAGCACGCGAACTGGTTACGCGGCTTTGGGCCATGGGCATTCGGGCAGGAGCGATTGCGCCGGCGCTCGATATTCCCGACGGCAAGAAGGGAATCGACTGGCTGGATGTGTTCGTCCATCTGGGCAAGGCGGGGTTTCCCGCGCTGGGCTGCGTCGAACAGGCGCTGCACCAAGCCGCTTAGGAGACCGTTCATGTACGGCGTAATCGATTTCAGTCTGATCGACACCATGCCGGGTGGTCAGGGGGCATTTGCACCTCCCGCCGGATGGCAAGGCGACTACCAGCAATTCCTGCGCGCGCGCTTTCAGTCGGATTGTGGCGCGCGTCAGCACATTGCCGTGGTTGGTCGGCGACTCTTCATCAAGATCGAAGGCAAGCCCAGCGAGTTTCTCGGGCCGCATGCGGTCGAAGCGAAGGAGTTCGCGCTGTCGGTCTGGTCTGCGAAACGGAAGTAACCCAGCAGCAACGCGAAGGGCTATCCAGTCCTTCCACTCACCACCTGGCTTCGGCCGGAAATTTCATCCCACGGGGAACGCATTGCTCCCCGACAGGGGCGGTGCCTCCCCATTTTTCATAGGAGGCACCATGCACGACAAATTTTCACCCCTGCTCAAACAGGCACTGACGGAGCCTGGCATCGTCAGCGCGGCCTATGGCCGGTTTCATCGCTTCAGTCTCGGCAACCAGATCCTGGCAGCCATTCAGTTGCAGGAGCGGAATCTGCCTCTGTCGCCGATCGCCAGTTTCAACCGCTGGAAGGAACTGGGACGTTCGGTATCCAAGGGACAGAAAGCCCTGTCGCTCTGGATGCCGATCACGGTCAAGCACAGAGACACGGAATCAGACGGTGATTTGTCCAACGACAACATCCGTCTCCTGACGCTGTTCAAGTTGGCGCCGCGCTGGTTCAGTCTGGAACAGACCGAAGGCGAGGACTACCTCGAACCGATCGAGTCGCCCCAGTGGAATGCCGATGTTGCCTTGACGGGGCTTGGCATTACGCAGGAGGCATTCGAATTCATGGACGGGAATGTGCAGGGCTATGCGGTGAAACGGCGAATTGCCGTGAGTCCGATCGCCGAGTATCCGCACAAGACGCGTTTTCATGAAATGGCGCATGTAGTGCTCGGTCATACCGAGGAAGGCGATTGCCACGATGCCGCGACGATTCCCAGAAGCATTCAGGAGGTCGAGGCGGAAGGCGTGGCTTTCCTGTTGTGCTCCATTCTCGATCTGCCCGGACGCGATGAGTCGCGAGGCTACATCCAGTCGTGGCTCGACGGCGAACCCTTGCCGGAGAAATCGGCGCAGAAGATTTTCAGCGCAAGCCAGAAGATCCTTGATGCCGGGAAAGCCGCTGACGAAGCGGGCGTATTGCAGTAATCCGAATCCATTCATTACACCCCGCGGGGCGACTCATCGCCCGCAGGGGGAGGGGCCGTCCTGCAATTCTTTGGAGGCACCCAAGATGATTCATTCAACCAACCATGAACTGCTGGCTATCCTACTCGGATCGTCAGTAGCCAATAGTCTCGATCATTCGCTGGCTGAGCTCTTCGGCTTGCGGCGGAATTGCTTGACAACCCTTCCCGGTGTTGCCGAGGAGATGTCGGGGTATGCCGTGTCGGACCGGCTGCTTGCGGCCCGGGAGCTATTACGACGTGCCCTGGAGGAAACCTTCAGGGAACCTGGGGATTCTTTGGCATCCCCTGACGCTGTGAAAAGCTACTTGAGATTGTTTCTGGCAGGTCAGGAATACGAAAGCTTCGTTGCTATATGGCTCGATGCTCAGAACCGGCTCATTTCCGGATTGGAGATGTTTCGCGGCACGACAACGCAAACCTCGGTGTATCCCCGCGAAGTGGTCCGTACCGGCCTGAAGCTGAATGCGTCGGCCGTAATCTTCGCTCATAACCACCCGAGTGGCAGCGTAGAGCCATCACGCGCCGACGAGATGCTGACCAACCAGCTACGCCAGGCGCTGGCGCTGGTCGATATCAAGGTACTCGATCACTTCATCGTGACCGACACCTCGACCATGTCCTTTGCTGAAAGGGGCCTGATCTAAAAAAACCCCGCCAGCAGGATCGGCGGGGTTTTTCGTTAACCGAGTTTTCTTTTGCTCAAATCACGCTGCGCAAAGCGACAAACTGGTTACTAGGGCCTTCCGATCGCACCTCCAGCATCGGGCTGTTTGCCAGCAAATAGCCGAGAGGCTGATCGAGCACGAACGGATAGATGACTGCCAGGGATTGCAGCGTCGCCAACGAGATCGCCTTCCTCTGGTAGCGCAGAGCTGCTTCGACCAGCCACGCGACCATTTTGTCATTCGTCAGGCTTCGTGCCGGCAAACGGATCAGTCGCTTGCCATTCCCCACGCGCTCGATCGTGCCCCAGTTTGCTTGCGTCTGAATCACGGCCTGTGTGGCGCGCTTCGTCACCTCGCGGTCACCGTACACCTCGCTGATGCGGCGGTGAATTTCAGACACTGCGCAATCGCCCTGGATCGACGTCAAGCGCCCGGTGAACTCGGCAACCTTTCCAAAATAGGGGTAGGTGGCGATTGCCGCACCCCATGCAAAAGCGGCCAGTTCTCCGGCATTGTCGGTGCGATTGAAAATGTTGACTCCTCGGTCGATGAGGCCAACCAGATCGGATCTCGGTTCAAGTGCAAGCGCGTTCAACTTTGTGCGCGTCTTGGCTTTGGCCTCTTTCCCAAGACCGGCGGCATCCAGCAGTTCATTCAGCGCATCGAGACTGGCCATGCCTGCGCGCACCTTCAGCGCAGCAGCCACCCAATCCAGCTGGATGAACCGGTCGAAGCCAATTTGAGGGGCTGTCGGAATCATTCAGTTCTACTCACATAACTAATCTTGACGAAAGGCACCAACAGCTCTTCGACCGAGATGCCGCCGTGGACGACGGCAGGTTCTCCTTGTTGCATGAAGGCAGCGCGTCCGCCTGCGAATAAGGTCATGAAGTTCGCCGGCAGTCCAGCGACATCAAGACGGTAGGTGTTCGGATTCGCGGCAGCCGACTCGGCCACCAAGGTCTCACTGCGGTAGGTACGAACGCGCTCACCTCGTAGCTCGGATGCCACACCTTGATTGGGCCGGCCCTGGCCAACCGCTTCTACATTGCCGTGGTCGGCGGTCAGGTAGACATGGAAGCCATTGTCGAGCAGCAGCGAGAACAGTTGATCGACGAAGCCGCTCTCACACCAGCTCTCGATTTGGGCGGCGATGCCGCGTTTTCCCAACACGGCGCCGTGCACGATCTCATCGATCGTGTCCACCACAATGCCCGCAACCCTGATCGATGGCGCTGAAATAGCCGCACCCAGTTCCGCCAACTGGTCCGTTCGCTTGATGCCCTTGCGATACATGACCTCATTGGCGCGCAACCCCTGGTCTTGCCAAAACCGCGACCACTGCGTCGGCTCGGGAGAAGTGGACTCGATTGTGTCGGCGAACTCTCTTGGTTTAAGTCCGGAGAACAGCGCCTGCCGGGATACCGACGTCAGCGTTGGGAGCCAAGCAAAACACGCACTTTCCTCGAATCCGAGTTTTGGGGCTCGTTTGGCCAGGGCCTCGCGAATCTGAACCCACTGATCGATGGCAAGACCATCAAACACCAGCAAGGCAATCTTGGCCTCGCCAGCACCGCGCCGCATCGAAAGAAAGCGCGGAACGTGGTGCACCACGACCGGCCCCTTGGCGACTGGCAGCGATGGCAAGTCGGCATAGTGCTTGGTCACCCATTCTCGTAGACGCTCGTCGGTGGCGATTTGCAGTTCTGCGATGGATGCTTTCAAACCTTCTGCGCGAACCGTGTCCAAGGAATGAAATCGGGCAAGCACCTCACCGAACCGGCGGGACAAGTTGGCCCAGTCGCGGTAGGAAGATTCCAGCGTTGGCAGCGACTGAAGAATACCTTTGATGCCCTCGGCGACTAGGTTCCTCAGTGCGAGCGGATCTTGGACGATACCCACCTTCGCCCACTCAGGGATGCTGACAGCAGCCCCTTGAACAGCGAGCGGGTGAAGCAGGCCGTCCAGGAACATGGAGTCGACAAGCACCCGAACATCAGGGTGCTCAAACGGCACGTCGGCTTTGGCATAGAAGTCCACTGGCGTGGGCTCACCGGCACGCGTCCCCGTCAAACCAAGACGCGACAGGTAACGGTACCAAGCGTCCTGCACGACGCGAAGCAAGGTGCCCTTCGATGCGAAAAGCTCACTGATCGGCAGTCCCTTGAATGCTGCATGGTCGTCCAGCACATGCGCTACATGTTCGGCCAGTACCAATGGAAGAGCGGAATCACGGTAGTGCAAGCGCAACAACTCGCGCCACAGGTCCTCAGGCCGCGAGATCAGGTGCGGGCTGATCTTGAAAATGTGGGTCAGGACGAACTCTTTGGTCGCAGACTCGCCCAGGGCCTGCGATGCATGCTTCGCCTGTGCCGCGAACAGCTCCTCGTGGTGCTCTGCGCCGATCTGTCGAACGACGGGATAGCTGAGCTTCGGGAACAGGTTGGCAAGACTCAAGCTGACGCGGCGTGCCTGCCTCAGGTAGTCCCAGGGTAGATCACTGATGTTGGTGCCGCGTAGGTGCAGCACTAGGGCCTTGGCCGGCGCATCTTCGCCACGGTCCCAAGCGTTGCGGTATCGGTCTTCATACTCGGCACGGAACGCAACCGAGTCCTCAAAGGGCATCAGTTCGAAGCCACGCTCTCGCAGGCCGGACAGCACCTGCTCATCCAACAGCACATCGTCGGGGTCGGCGGCAATCCACACACGGGCAAGGTCTGCCGGAAACTCATTGAGGATGCGGTCAATCCACGGGGTCATACTGGCCCCACCCGAAGCATCATCACTGCGTTGAGATCCGGCACGCTGGCCTCTGCGTCATCCAGCGTTGCCATTCGCACCTGGTGTTCGGCGTCCAGCCGTTTGCGGCGATGTTCGCGCACTGCCGGCAGACCAATCCGGCCAATGGCTTGATAGCGGGCGTCATAGGCGTACTTGGCGCGCTCCCGCTCTTCCTTCAACCTTGAGCGGTGTTCCCCGAGCAGTTCTGCGAACAGGCGCTCACCTTGAGTCTTGGCCGCCGTCATAGAGGCCTCGAACCATTCCACAGACTGCTCGGTGGTGGTGGCACCAGTGATCTCGACCGTCTCAGTCAACAGCAGGTCCCAGATGCGCTTGGCTGTGGGCACAAAGGTTCGTCCATCGTCCGTTGCAAAGACGGGCAGAAAGCGCTTTCGGCTGAGACCTTCAGCGGAGAGTCTGATCTCCCACAGTGACCAGACACCCAGCACAGCCTCAGGCAGACCGGCAATCTTGACCACCGGTAAGATCTGCCCATCAACACAGCGGGACAGCTCGCCGATTACTGCTCGGGCACGGGGATCCTCCAGCGTGACCCATTCCAGATCCGGGTGCTGCTCCGCCGTCCTGGCGTCAAAGCAAACCTTGGTCGACTCGCTGCCGTCCGCCCATTTCACGCGCCACGCGTCTCCCGTTTTCGCGGCACTGCCGCCACGTGCCGGCAAACCGGAGGTGATGGCGCGCTCCAGCCAAAACTGCGCCGGGTGGTCGCGCCATTTGCGGGCGTCGTCGGCATCCAGCGCATGGGCATCCGCCAGCAGGTCGCTGTTCTTTTGTTCGTCAGCCACCTTGTCGCGGACCTGATTGATCACGGCGTCACACGCCTTTTCGATTGAGGTTGGGTCTTGCAGACCCTGCACAAACACCTCGTCGAACATTGCCTCTGCCTCGACCGAGTCCATCACATCGGAGGCCTTGTCCACGCCGAATTCCTTGGCGATGACTTCGAGCTTGGTCTCCAGCACTTGGCGGACCCGATGCTCCACCGTGTCTTCAAGCACGAAATTGATGGCACGCACCACATGGCGCTGGCCGATACGGTCCACGCGGCCAATGCGCTGCTCGATTCGCATCGGGTTCCACGGCATGTCGAAGTTGACGACGACGTGGCAGAACTGCAGGTTCAGGCCCTCGCCGCCAGCATCGGTCGAGACCAGAATTCGAACGGCGCTCGAGAAGGCCTGTTGCGCCTTGGCGCGCGTATCCAGATCCATGCTGCCGTTAAGCAGGGCCACCGAGAAACCACGGCTTTCCAGAAAACCCGCCAGCATGGCCTGTGTTGGCACGAACTCCGTGAAGATCAAGACCTTCATGTTCGGGTCGTTCTCTTCCTGCTGCAGCTTGTAGACCAGCTCCAACAGAGCCTCGGCCTTTGCGTCAGTGCCCTGAGCCTCGGTTTCCCGGGCCAGGTTCAGCAGCAGGTCAACCTCTGCTTTCTCTTGCGCCCAGCCCGAGGTCTGCACCGCGATGTCCACTTGGCTCTGACCGTCCAGCTCGGCCCACTCGTCCATCTCGGTGGAGTCGAACAGCGATGCCTGCGGTTGGGGCTCGTTGAGTAACGCTTGCCGCTTCTCCAGCGTGGTACGAATGGCCGCCGTGCTGGACGTCACCAGCCGCTGCATCAGGATCATCAAGAACCCAATGTGCCTTTGCTTGGCGACCAATGCCTGGTTGTAGCCATGGCGCACATAGTTGGTAACCGCCTCATACAAACGCTGCTGGGCACCGTGCCGGTCTTGCCACGCCACGGCCTGGAGTCGGGTGACGCGGGGCTTGAACAGTGGCTGACCTTCTGCATCGATCGAATTGCGCTTTTCGGTGCGAATGACGAATGGCCGAACGCGATCTCTACTGACGCTGCCTTCATCGGGAAAGGATTCGCGGTCGATCAACTGCATCAGGCGCAAAAACTGGTCGGTCTTGCCCTGGTGCGGTGTGGCCGACAACAGCAGCAAGTAGGGGGCCGCTTCGGCCAGTGCCGCACCCAGCTTGTAGCGCGCCACCTGGTCGGTGCTGCCACCCATGCGGTGTGACTCGTCGATGATCACCAAATCCCACGACGCCGAAATCAGATCTTCGAAGCGCTCGCGGTTGGTGTTGTTCAGTTGTTCCAGGCTCCAGCCTTT
>CAMBRI010000134.1 GCA_945870205.1 Sulfuritalea hydrogenivorans sk43H
GACACAGAGGCACAGAGAAAGTCAAAGAATCAATGGCTTGCCGATTCGATACCAATCACCCCACGGGTGAGTGCATGAAACACGGGAAGCACTTGTTTTTCCTCTGTGTCCTCTGTGCCTCTGTGGTTCAACTGAGGTTTTAAGGTTGATTACCGCTTGCGCACCCCGTCCTTGGGCGGCGCGGGCGAGTAGTTCTCCATCTTGTCCAGCGTCAGCCGGTAGCCGGCGGAACCCCAGGGCGTATTGGCGTATTGCAGGCTCAGCGTGCCGCTGACCCAGACCGTATCCATGCTGTGCAGATTGGCGAGCGGCTTTTTGCTGACCACGTGGATGATCTGGTTGGCCGGCGGCGGCGGGCTGTGGATGCAGGCGCCGAAGTAGGGCACCAGCAGGAACTCGGAAACCTTGCCGCCCTTGTTTTCGAGAGGTATGGCAAAGCCGGGCATTTTGATCCTGGCCCCGGCCAGCGTTGGCTCGGTGGGAGCGGCATCCCACAAGGCTTTCATCTTTTCGAGCGCTTCCATCGCACGCGGATCGTTGTCCTGCAGCTTGCCGAGGTTCAGGGCCTTGAAATCCTTCGCCGGATCCCAGTCCTTGGGCACCAGGGCTTCCCATTTGATTTCCCTGAATTCGTCGGCGGCATGCAGCGGCAGCGCAAGGCTGAGGGTGAGCAGGAGCAGCAGTTTTCGCATGGGATCCTCAGTTCTTCGGTGTCAGGCCGTCGGCCAACGACATGCGCCACGCGCGCCAGCCAGGAACCAGGCTGGCGATCAGGCCGGTGGCAATGACCGCACCCAGCAGCGCAAGTTCCTCGCCGCCGGGGAGCCGCGTGCCGAGTACCACGCCAAAGCGCTCCAGTAGCCAGGGCGCCGCGGGCATGCTGCCCAGAGTGAGCAGGGCAAGGCCGAGCAGGGCGCCAGTCGTGGTCACCAGTGCGCCTTCCGCCACCAGCATCAGGAAGATCTGCGCCGGTCCGGCGCCCAGTGCACGGAGGATGGCAAGTTCGCGGCGGCGTTCATTGAGCCCCGCGAGCAGGGTCGCGGCAAGGCCGGACAGCCCGATCAGGACCACCAGGGCGGAAATCGCGAGCAGGGTGCGCTCGATCATGCCCACGCTTTGCCACAGTTCGTCCAGCGCCACGCCGGGCAGCACCGCGAGCAGGGGTTCACCGCGAAACTGATTGACGAAGCGCTGCATGCGGAACACGTCGCCGCGCTGCTTGAGGCCGACCAGGGCCGCGGTGATTTCCTTCGGCTGC
The DNA here is from genome assembly GCA_945870205.1 of Sulfuritalea hydrogenivorans sk43H. Classification (GTDB taxonomy): domain Bacteria; phylum Pseudomonadota; class Gammaproteobacteria; order Burkholderiales; family Rhodocyclaceae; genus Sulfuritalea; species Sulfuritalea hydrogenivorans_A. Next base: position 1,259 of record CAMBRI010000134.1, read on the forward strand.
AGATCGAACTTGGCGACGAATTCTGCCGGGATGGTGACCCCCGGCATCGGTGCGCCGCCGACCCAGTCGAGATGCAGCGCCGTGATGGCTTCGAGGCCGACGTGTACCGTGCGATCTACCGGGGTGCCGGTCGGCGCCAGGATGCCGACCACGTGGAAGGGTTTGTCACCGTGCGCGGGGCCGAGTTCGCCGAGACCGTGGTTGAGCGTGATCGTGTCGCCCTGGCGATAGCCAAGACGCCGTGCGACCTCGCTGCCGAGCACTGCCTCGAACACGCCGGCAAACGGCTTGCCTTCGACAAAGCGCAGCCCTTCAGCGGTGCCGTAGCGGAACAGGCGGAAATAGTCGGCGCTGGTGCCGAGTACCGGATAGCCACGATGCGAGTCGCCCAGCGAAAGCGGCACGGCCCAATCCACCGCCGGATGCGTGGCGATGGTGCGATAGCTGTCCCAGCCGATGTTGTTGCTCGCGGCACCGGCATGGAACACGGCATAGAGCATCAGCTGCACGCTGCCGGTGCGTGCGCCCACCACGAGGTCCACCCCCGACACGGACTGCGTGAAACTCTGCCGCGCGTCGACGCGCAGTCGCTCGACGGCGAGCAGCAGCGTGACGGCCAGCGCGATGGCGACCAGCGCCAACCCCAGCGTCAGGCGCCGGCTCCAGGCCGAGAGTGCGGCCAGGCGCAGTACGGCCTTCATGCTGGCACTTCCCTTGCCGCTGCGTTGATCTCCTGCAAGGCGATGCTGCGATCGAAATGCGCGGCAAGGCGCCAGTCGTGGCTGACAAAAACCAGGGCCGCGCCGACCGCAGCCGATTCCTGCAGCAGCAGGTCGATGAAAACCTGCTGTCGTTCGGCATCCAGTGCCGAGGTCGGTTCGTCGGCAATCAGGATTTCGGGCCGTCCGATCAGCGCCCGCGCGGCGGCAACGCGTTGCTGCTGGCCGACCGAAAGTTCGCCGGCCGGTTTGTCCCAGCTAGCCGCGTCGAGATCGAGATGACGCAGCATGCGTTCGGCCTCTGCGCGCGGCGCGCTTCCGGCGCGCTCGCGGCGGCGTGTGGAAAAGGTGCAGGGCAACAGCACGTTGTCCATGGCCGATAGCCAGGGCAGCAGGTTGAACTGCTGGAACAGGAAGCCGATGTGATCGGCGCGGAAGCGGTCGCGCGCGCGGCCGGAAAGCCGTGTGATGTCGGTGCCGAGGAGTTCGATGTTGCCCCGCTGCGGTAGCGCGACGCCGCCCAGCAATCCGAGCAGGGTGCTCTTGCCGCTGCCGCTGGGGCCATGCAGGAAGATGCGCTCGCCAGCGGCAAGCTCGAAGCTCGGAATGTCGAGGCAGACGGCCGCCTGCCGGGGCCAGCGAAAGACCAGATCGGTGATTCGCAGTGCCGTCATCTGCCTACCAACTGATCATGGGATTCTTCGGCGTCAGGCGGGTCGCACCCTGGCCACCGGGTCCGGCCCGCTGCGTTTCCAGTCGGTACAGGCGGCCAAAGCTCTTGAAGATGCCGGTTTCGATGGATTTCAGCGCGGCGGGATTGGCACAGCGAAACACATAACTCGCATCGATGTCGGCGTGCGCGTCATGATCGTGCTTGCCGCTGAATGTGGGCAGGGTCAGCTTGGGCGGATCTGCCTTGCAGTTGGCAGCCGGGGTCGGCATGAACAGGGCGCTTTCGCCGAGCGCCTTTTGTGCCGCCGCCAGCGCGGCCTTCTCCTTGTCGTTCTTCGGCGCGCGCTCGAAGCCGACCGCGACATCGAGCGGCAGTTCGAGATTGATGCTGATGTTGCCCTTGTCGATCACGATCTCCAGCTTGCCCTCGCCATGAACATGGGCCTTTTGCGCATGGACGGGCAGGGCAAGGGTGATGAGGCTGGCAAGCAGGATGAACTGGCGCATGGCTGGTCTCCGGATGAATGTCAGTGCGAGTGAGTGTTGCCGAACACCACCACGGCGATGCCGGCGGCCAGCAGCAGGCCATGCCAGCCTACAGACTTGGTTTCCCGCTTGAGGCGTGGCATCAGGTCGGCAATGGCGATGTACAGGAAGCTCGCGGCGGCGATGGTGATGATGTAGGGAATCCAGTCACGGGTGCTGTCCAATGCGAAGTAGCCAAGAATGCCCCCCGCCACCGCCGTCAGGCTGGACACGCCGTTCCAGAACAGGGCGCGGCCGCGCTTCCAGCCGGCCGCCAGCAGGATGGCGAAATCGCCCGCTTCCTGCGGCACCTCATGGGCGATGATGGCGAGCGTCGTACTCCAGCCCAGCAAGGGATCGGCAAGAAAAGCCGCCGCGATCAGCAGGCCATCGGTGAAATTGTGGAAGCCGTCGCCAACCAGGATTGACAGAGTTTCGCCTTCGCTACCAGTCGGGCCGTGGAGGTGGTGATGGCTGTGGGTATGGTCGTCGCACTGTTGCCCGCCCTGATGCATGTCGGTTTCATTGGCGCTGGCATGGGCGTGACGCCACAGCGCGAACTTCTCCAGCATGAAAAAGGTCAGGATCCCGCCCAGCAGCAGCGGAAAGACTTCGCGCGGCGTGAGGCCGCTTTCCAGCGCCTCGGGCAGCAGGTGCAAGGTCGCCGTGGCCAGCAGCAGACCGGTGGAGAAGCTCACGGTGAAGCTCAGCCACTTGCGCGGCAGGCCGAACATCACCAGCGCCGCCGCAGCCACGCTGAGCAGGCCGCCGAGCAGGCAGGCAAGGATGATTTGAGTGAGCAGGGGGGCTTGCATCGGGGGTGGATCTCGGAGCAGCGTGGAGGCGGGAGGCGCAATTCAATCACAGTCCGCCCGCAAACGCAACAATGTTGCATTTGCGGGCGGACTATGGTTTCATGCGCCGATGGCCCGTGCCCTCCCCTCCCCGTCGATTTCGGTTTCCTCCGAGCTTATCCGTGCTGCCGGCATCAAGGTAACGCAGGGTCGGGTACGCGTGCTTGACGTCCTGCACGCCGCAAGCCAACCGCTGTGCCACGCCGAGATGGAAGGGCGGCTCGGCGGTGACCAGCTTGCCGCGATCGACCGCGTCACGCTGTACCGCATCCTCGATTCGCTGGTGGCCTGCGGCCTGGCGCTGAAGGCGGTGGATACGCGCGGCGTGTTTCGTTTCTCGGCCAGTGGCGCGCAACGCCAGCATGCCAAACACATCCATTTTCGCTGCACCGATTGCGGCGGCGTGTTCTGCCTCAAGGCCGAACCGCCGCCGCCACCAAAGTTGCCGCGCGGGTTCCGCCTCGGCGAGGTGGAGTTCGACGTGCGCGGCACCTGTGCCGGGTGTTCGCTACCGGACCGCTCATGAGATTCCGCCACCGCTTGCCGCTGACAATCTGGCTGCTGGTTCAGTTGCTGGCCGGGCAGCAGTTGGCATTGGCGCACATGATCGGCCACGTCGGCGAGAGCCTGCGTGATCAATCAGTACAGCTGCACACTGCTGCCAACGACGGTGACGAGGAGCGTGGCGCGGCTCACTCGCTTTCGCATGTCTGCACCACCTGCGTCAGTTGCCTCGGCTTCGATGCCGTTGTTGCCGCAGGATGTATTCCCGTCACGAAGTGCATGGCACAGCTTCCCGCCGCCGCCGCCGCCGTCCCGCCGGCGCCGACTTTCAGGCAGCCGCTGGCCTTCATGAGTCGCGCCCCACCCTCGCTTCGGAACTGAGCCGGATTCAGCACGCCCGCCGCAAGTGGCGAGCGTCCTTACCATCGTTCTGGAGTGAATAATGAAGAATGCATCTGTTGCAGCATTGGCCGCGCTTGGTGTGCTGGCCAGTTTCCCCGTGTCGGCCGGCGATGCCGACCTGAAAACCCTGCGCGAGGAAATCGCGCAAATGAAAAATGCCTACGAGCAGCGCATTGGCGCGCTGGAAAAGCGCCTGGTGCAGGCCGAGTCCACCTCGACCCAAGCCAAGGCCGCAGCCGACAAGGCGGCCACCCAGACGGCCCGCGCCGGTGAGGGCAAGGCCAATGCCTTCAATCCGGAGATCGGTCTCAACCTGCAAGGCGCGCTAACCCGGACCACCCGCGATCCGGCGACATGGACGATGCAGGGCTTCGTCCCGCCCGGCGAACCCGACGAGATCGGTCCGCCGCGGCGGCGCGGGTTTACCGCGCAGGAAACGGAGCTGACCGTTTCCGCCAACGTCGATCCGAACTTTCGCGGCTACCTGAACCTTGCATTGACGCCGGGCAATGCCGTCGAACTCGAGGAAGCCTATTTCCAGACCTTGGGTCTGGGGGCGGGGTTCACCATGAAAGGGGGTCGCTTCCTTTCCGGTATCGGCTACCAGAATGAAATCCATCCCCACGCCTGGGACTTCGCCGACGCGCCGCTGGCCTATACCGCCTTTGTCGGCAACAAACTGACCACCGAGGGCATGCAGGTGAAGTGGGTCGCGCCGACCGAGACCTTCCTTGAACTCGGGTTCGAGGGTGGCCGCGACAACAGCTTCCCCGGTGGCGCGCGGAACAAGAGCGGCACCGGGATAGGAACGGCGTTTGCACACATAGGTGGCGATGTCGGCGCCTCGAATACTTGGCGGGCCGGGCTTTCCTACATCGCCACTCGCCCTGGTGCGCGGAGCTACGACGGCGTCGACGCGGCAGGCCAGGCGACCACTGTCAGTTTTGCGGGAAACAGCCGTACCGTGGTCGCCGATTTTGTCTGGAAGTGGGCGCCCAGCGGCAACGCGACGGAGCGCAACTTCAAGCTGCAGGGTGAATACTTCCGTCGCACCGAAGACGGCAGCCTGAAGTGCGCGGAGCGCGATACCAGCGGCGCCTGCGGCGCGGCGGCGGGCATCACGGACAGCTATCGTTCGGCGCAATCGGGCTATTACCTGCAAGGCGTGTACCAGTTCATGCCGCACTGGCGCGCAGGCTACCGATACGACCGTCTCGATTCCGGCACGCCAAGTTTCGGCCCGACCCTGGTGGCGACCGACCTGCCGCAACTGGCAAGCTGGAAGCCGACACGCAATACGGTGATGTTGGACTACGCGACGTCCGAGTTTGCTCGGCTGCGCTTCCAGTTTGCCCGCGATACATCACGCGGACCGGGTCTTGCGGACAGCCAGGTCTGGCTGCAGTACGTGATGAGCCTGGGTGCCCACGGCGCCCACAAGTTCTAGGAGCGGTGCATCATGAAACGTCTATTGCTCGTTCTACTCGCCGTGTTCGCCATTCCCGCCGCCGCAGCCCTCAAGGTCTTCGCCACCGTGCCCGAATGGGGCGCGCTGGCACAGGAGATCGGCGGCGATCAGGTGCAGGTCTTCACCGCCACCACGGCGCTGCAGGATCCGCACCGGATCGACGCAAGGCCCTCGCTGATTGCCCGTGCCCGCAGTGCCGATCTGCTGATCGCCACCGGTGCCGAACTGGAGGTCGGCTGGCTGCCACCGGTTCAGCGCGAATCCGGCAACAGCCGCATCCAGTCGGGGCAGGCCGGTTATTTCGAAGCCGCGCAATATGTTGCGATGCTCGACATTCCGGCGCGGCTGGATCGCGCCGACGGCGATGTGCATGCCGGCGGCAACCCTCATATCCAGACCGATCCGCGCAACATTCTCAAAGTCGGTGAGGCGCTGGTACAACGCATGAAGCAGATCGATCCTGCTGCCGCGGTCGGTTATGACAGCCGCTGGCGTGCGTTCAGCGAACGCTGGCGCGCCAGCCTGGCGCGCTGGGAGAAAGCCGGCGCGCCGCTTAAGGGCGTCCCGGTCATCACCCAGCACAAGGCGTGGGCCTATCTCTTCGATTGGCTCGGCATGCGCGAAGTCGGCACCCTGGAACCCAAGCCGGGCGTCGAGCCAACCGTGGCCCATCTTTCACAGGTGCGGGACCAGACCACCCGCAGTCGTCCGCGCATGGTGATCCGCGCTACCTACAACTCGGCGCGTCCCGCCGAGTGGTTGTCGGCCGAGGCCAAATTGCCGATCGTCGTCCTCCCCTTCACGGTCGGTGGTACGCCGGAAGCGAAGGACCTGACGGCGCTGTTCGACGATACCGTGGCGCGACTGCTGAAGCCCCTGAAATGAGTGCTGAACTGCAAGGACTCGATCCAGGCCTGCTGCTGGCGCCTTTCGCCGCCGGACTGCTGGTGCTCGCCACGCATGTGCCGCTCGGGATTGAGGTCCTGCGCCGGGGGATTATTTTCATCGATCTGGCGATAGCGCAGTTGGCGGGCCTCGGCGCCGTCGCCGCCAGCCTGACCGATATCGATGAGCTGTTTCATGGATTTGGGCCGCACGGTCTCGGCTCCCAGTTGGCCGCCGGCCTGGCGGCGGGGGTTGGTGCGCTGGTGCTGACCTGGACCGAGCGCCGCTGGCCGGACATCCAGGAAGCCCTGATCGGTCTGGTGTTCGTCTTTGCCGCCGCCGCAGGCATCCTGCTGTTGGCGCACCACCCGCATGGTGGAGAACACCTGCGCGACCTGCTGGCCGGTCAGCTACTGTGGGTGAATTGGCAGCAATTGTTGCCTGCGGCTGTGCTCTATGTCGGGGTGCTGGCCTTGTGGATCGGGCCGGCACAGCGCTGGCCAAGGATCGGCTTCTACCTGTTGTTCGCCATCACGGTGACGGCGTCGGTGCAGTTGGTGGGCGTGCTGCTGGTGTTTACCAGCCTGATCGCCCCCGCAGTGGCGACGCGTGCCTTTGGCGGCGGAAAACGTATCGCGATGGCCTATCTGGTGGGCGCGGGAGCTTATGCTGGAGGCTTGGGATTTTCCTTGATTGCGGATCTGCCCGCTGGTGCGACGGTGGTTTGCTGCCTGTGCATGGCGGCTCTCGCAGGGCTCAGCTTCTTCCGGCCGGTGAAGGGCGGGCAGGTTATACTGCTTTAATCCTAACCAAAAGTTATAGATCCGGATCAGTGGTAGAAGACGACGACGATCTGATGTCCCTCGATTTCACGGTACCCGGCGCGTTCGAAGCGCCGCCGGAGGAGCCCGTTGCGCCCGAAATTTCTGCAGCGCCCGAGAATGCTGCTCCAGCGTCACCACCAGTGCGCCCGCACTTGCCGCCGGCGCTGGAGGAGGCAGCAGCGATGTACGCCGCGGGCCATGAACTTGAAGCCATGCGCCGACTCGAGTCGGCGATCAAGAGCGGTGAAGACCTCGGCGATTCGGCGGTACGCGCTTGGGGCTGCCTGTTCGAACTGCTGCAGGTTCTTGGGCGGAGGCCCGCCTTTGACGCACTGGCCCTGACCTTCGCGCGTCGCTTCGAAAAGTCTCCTCCAGCGTGGAGTGCCGCCGTCGAAGACGGCAACACCGCCGCCGAGACCACAGGTGGGCGCGCGCATGTATCCCTCAGCGGCGTGCTGAATGCCGGTGTGGGCGAAGTCCTGAAGCAGACCATGAAACTTGCAGCTACCAGTACCATGGTGCGCATGGATCTGGCCAAACTGGTGGATGCCGACAACAACGGCGCGACGCTGCTGATGCGCGCGATGGCGGCATTGAAGCGGGCAAAAAAGGAACTGGTGTTCGGCAGCCCCGAGCACCTGGCCGAAATATTGGCTGCGAAAGTCGTGCCGGGAGAGCGCAGCAACCAGGAAATGTGGCTGTTGTTGCTGGAACTCCATCAGCAGTCGTTCCGCCAGGAAGCGTTCGAGGATGCGGCGGTTAACTACGCAGTCACTTTCGAGGTTTCGCCACCTTCGTGGGAAGCCCTTCCGGAAAGGGCTGCGGAGCCACCTCAGTCTCCGGCTTCGCCGCCGCCCAAGGCCGAAGGCTTTGCATTGCGCGGGCAGATGCTGGGTGTCTCCACCGCCGACTTCGCGCCGCTGGACGCGGCGCTGGCCGGCCGCGACGAATTCGATATCGATGCGCGCAAACTGGTGCGCATCGACGCCGCCAGTGCCGGTCATTTGCTGGAAGTGCTGACGCGGCTCCACGCCGCCGGCAAGAAACTGCGCCTCATCGGTTTGACCACGCTGGTGGCGGCCTACCTGGAAACGCTGGGTTTCCAGGATGTGGCAGAACTGCGCGCGCGCGTTATCTGAACCGGTTGAGCAAGGATATCCATGGAGCAATATCACGGTACCACCATCCTCTCCGTGCGTCGCGGCGGGAGCGTCGCCCTCGGCGGCGACGGGCAGGTGACGCTCGGCAACATAGTGGTCAAGGCCACCGCGCGCAAAGTGCGGCGGCTCTATAACGAGCAGATTGTGGCCGGATTCGCCGGCGGTACGGCGGATGCCTTTACCCTTTTCGAGCGCTTCGAGGCCAAGCTGGAGCAGTACCAGGGCAACCTCTTGCGCGCTGCCGTGGAACTGGCCAAGGACTGGCGCACCGACCGCATGCTGCGCCGGCTGGAAGCCATGCTCTCGGTGGCTGATCGCGAGCATTCGCTGATCATCACCGGCAACGGCGATGTACTCGAGCCGGAACATGGCATCGTCGCCATCGGCAGCGGCGGCGCCTACGCGCAGTCCGCCGCGCGAGCCCTGCTGGAGAACACCACGCTTTCCCCCGCGGAGATCGTCAAGAAGTCGCTGGAAATCGCCGGCGATCTTTGCATCTATACCAACCAGAATCATCTGATCGAAACTCTGGATTGATCATGCGCGCGCGCCGCGGCATGGCTTGCGCCGGCCCGCCAGCGCCGCGTCGAAAGGCCTTGCAATGTCCGCCATGACTCCCGCAGAAATCGTTTCCGAGCTCGACAAGAACATCGTCGGCCAGTCGCGCGCGAAGCGCGCCGTGGCGATCGCCCTGCGCAACCGCTGGCGGCGCATGCAGGTCGCAGAGCCCCTGCGCACCGAGATCACACCGAAGAACATCCTGATGATCGGCCCCACCGGGGTCGGCAAGACCGAGATCGCGCGGCGCCTGGCGAGGCTTGCCAATGCGCCCTTCATCAAGATCGAGGCGACCAAGTTCACTGAAGTCGGCTATGTCGGACGCGATGTGGACACCATCATCCGCGATCTGGTCGAGACCGCGATCAAGGATGCTCGCGAAGAAGCCATGCGCGTGGTGCGCGACCGCGCCATGGATGCCGCCGAGGATCGGGTGCTGGACGTGCTGCTGCCGCCCGCCAGGGGCGGCGCTGGCGATACCCCGGAAGAAAGCGGTACGCGACAGAAGTTCCGCAAGAAGCTGCGCGAGGGCGATCTCGACGACAAGGAAATCGAGATCGAAGTCGCCGCACCGCAAGCCAGCATGGAGATCTTCGCGCCGCCCGGCATGGAAGACCTGACCCAGCAGATCCAGGGCATGTTCCAGAACATCGGCGGCGGCAAGAAGCGGCAGCGCAAAATGAAAATCCAGGACGCGCTGAAATCCCTGGCCGACGAAGAGGCGGCGCGCCTGATCAACGACGAGGAGGTCAAGGCCGATGCGCTGAAGAACGTCGAGCAAAACGGCATCGTCTTCCTTGATGAAATCGACAAGATCGCTTCGCGCTCCGAGGCGCAGGGCGCCGAGGTCTCGCGCCAGGGCGTGCAGAGGGATCTGCTGCCGCTGGTCGAGGGCACTACGGTGTCGACCAAATACGGCATGATCAAGACCGATCACATCCTGTTCATCGCCAGCGGCGCTTTTCACCTGGCAAAGCCTTCCGACCTGATCCCCGAACTGCAGGGCCGCTTTCCGATTCGGGTCGAACTCGATTCGCTCTCGGTGGACGATTTCGAGCGCATCCTGACCCAGACCGATGCCTGCCTGACGCGCCAGTACCAGGCACTGCTGGCGACCGAAGAGGTGACGCTGGAGTTCGCCGCCGACGGCATCAGGCGCCTGGCCGAAATCGCATTCCAGGTCAATGAAAAGACCGAGAACATCGGCGC
>CAMBRI010000135.1 GCA_945870205.1 Sulfuritalea hydrogenivorans sk43H
ATGGCCATGGCGATGACGGCGGCCGACAACCTGATTGACGCGCTGTCCGGGCAGAGGCCGCCGAACCTGCTCAATCCCGAAGTCCTGAAATGACGGCGTCCCCCCGCCCGGCGGTGCTGCTCGGGCTCGGCGTGGCGATTGCCGCCTACCTGCTGTCCTTCTTCCACCGCGTCGCGCCGGCGGCGATCTCGGGCGATCTGCAAGCGACCTTTGCCATTGGCGGCGCCCAGCTTGGCACGCTGGCGGCGACCTATTTCTACGTTTATACCCTGATGCAGATCCCGACCGGAGTACTGGCCGATACCCTCGGGCCGCGCCGCATCCTGTTCTGGGGCGGGCTGGTGGCTGGTGTCGGCGCCATCCTGTTCGGGTTGGCACCAAGCTTCGAACTGGCCTTTGTCGGCCGCACCCTGGTCGGCCTTGGCGTTTCGGTGACCTTCATCGCCATGCTGAAACTGCTGGCGATCGGCTTCGACGAGCGGCGCTTTGCAACCCTTACCGGTCTGTGCATGCTGATCGGCAACCTGGGCTCGATACTTGCCGGCGCGCCGCTGGCGTGGGCGACCCAGGCGGCCGGCTGGCGCCAGGTCTTCGTCGTGGTCGGCTTGCTCTCTTTTGCACTGGCCTTCGCCAGTCGCGCCTGGGTGATCGAAACGCCGGCGGGCAAAGTCGATCGCGCCGCCTGGCTCTCCGGCCTGGTCTCGGTGCTGAAGAATCGCGCCACCTGGCCCGGATTCTTCGCCAACGCCGGGCTTTCCGGGGCCTTCTTCACCTTCGCCGGGCTCTGGGCGGTGCCCTATCTGACCCAGATGCATGCCATGTCGCGCGCCGTCGCCTCCAATCATGTGAGTATTTACTTTCTCGGCTTTGCCCTTGGCTCGGCATTGTGGGGTCGTGTGTCGGACAGCGTCGGCAAGCGCAAGTCAGTGGCGCTGGCCGTCTCCGGCGTGCATGTAGTCGGCTGGGGCGTCTGGCTCTGGGCCACCTGGCGGGCCGACGGCGCCTTGCCGCTGGCGGCGACCTATGGCTTGTGTGTGCTGATGGGCCTGGCCACGGCCGGCTTCACGCTCTCCTGGGCCAGCGCCAAGGAAGTCAATCCGCCGCAGCTTTCCGGCATGGCCACCAGCGTGGTGAATGTAGGCATCTTCCTTGGTCCGGCCATCCTGCAGCCGACCGTGGGTTGGCTCATGGAACGTACCTGGGATGGCAGAATGGAGGCCGGCGTGCGTATCTATTCGGCCGGCGACTGGCGCAACGGCATGATGCTGCTGACCGCTGCAGCCGTCGCCGGCTGGGTCGCCACCTTGTTCGTCAAGGAAACCAGCTGCCGAAATATCTGGACTGCAAAGGAAAGCAAGTGAAGGGAATCCTGCTCTACGGCCATGGCGCCCGCAACCCGGAATGGGCCCAGCCCTTCCACCGCATCCGCGATGCGATCAAGGCGCGCGACCCGCGCGCCCTCGTGGAACCCGGTTTCCTCGAGCTGATGCGCCCGACCTTCGATGAAGGCGTGGCCTGCCTGATGGAGCAGGGCGCCAGTGAAATCATCGTGGTCCCCATCTTCATGGCGGCGGGCAGCCACGTGAAGAAGGACCTGCCGCGCCTCGCGGCGGATGCCATGGACCGCCACGAGGGACTGATCATCGAACTGGCGGCTCCGGTGGGCGAGGCGGAGTCAGTGCTGGCGGCGATGGCCGACTATGCGCTCATGGCGCAGCCCGGCGAGTAGTTCGCTGCAAGGGTCGCAATTAGAAACGGGGGCCCGAGGCCCCCGTTTCTATTGCAGCAGATGATCCGACTCAATACACGTCGTGCTGGGTGTTGTTGATATTGAACTTGCCGGTCGGCGTAATCAGTTTCGGATCCTTGATCACGGCCTTCAGTTTGCGTGTCTTGTCATCGACGATAACCAGTGCGGAGATCTTGTCTTTCGCGCTCCATACCGAGAACCAGACTTCATCGCCGGCCATGTTGTACTCCGGCTGCACGATGCGCTTGGCGCCGTCATCCTTGATGTCCGCCCATTCGCCGATCGGCAGCACTTCATAGCCCTTGTCGAGATTCCTGATGTCGAACACGGCGATCGACTGGCTGTTGACGGCTTCGGGATTGAGCGGCGTATCCACCCAAAGATTCGTCGACTTCGGATGGGTCTTGATGAACAGCGATCCGCCGCCCTGTGCCTTCAAGGTTTGCACCACGCGCCAGGCCTGATCCTTGTGCTTGACCGGATCGGTGCCGATCAGGCTGATCGTCTCGTCGCCGAGGTGGCTGGTGGCCCAGACCGGGCCGAACTTGGGGTGGATGAAGTTGGCGCCGCGACCGGGGTGCGGTACCTTGCCGACGTCGACCAGGGCGGCCAACTTGTCTTCCTTGGTGTCGACCACGGCGATCTTGTTCGAGGCGTTGGCCGCGACCAGGAAATAGCGCCCGGTCGAATCCATGCCCCCGTCGTGGAGGAACTGCGCGGCGTTGATGCTGGTGATCTTCAGGTTGGTCAGGTCCTTGTAGTTCACCACCAGGATCTTGCCGGTTTCCTTGGCGTTGACGATGAACTCGGGGTTGTAGTGCGAGGAGACGATCGCCGCGACGCGGGGCTCCGGATGGTATTCCTGGCTGCCGACCACCATGCCGCGCGTCGACTCGATGCGCAGCGGCTTCAGGGTGTCGCCTTCCATGATGACGAACTGCGGCGGCCAGTAGGTGCCGGCAATCGCGTACTTGTCTTCATAGCCCTTGAACTTGGAGGTTTCCACCGAGCGCGCCTCGAGGCCGACCTTGATCTCCGCCACGTTGGACGGTTCTTCCATCCACAGGTCGATCAGGTTGATGCGCGCGTCGCGGCCGATGACAAAAAGGTAGCGTCCGGACTGCGACATGCGCGAGATGTGCACCGCGTAGCCGGTCTTGAGGATCTTGACGATCTTCTTGGTCTTGCCGTCGATCAGGGCAATCTCGCCGGCGTCGCGCAGGGTGACCGAGAACAGGTTGCCCAAGTCGAGCTTGTTCATCTTCTTCTTTGGGCGCTGGCTCGGCGGCACGGTAACCTTCAGCGAGGCCATCATTTCCTTCATGCCCCATTCCGGCGGCGTCGGCGGCTCCTGCTGGATGTAGCGCGCCATCAGGTCGACTTCGTCGTCGGTCAGTTCGCCCGAAGTGCCCCAGTTCGGCATGCCGCCGGGCGAGCCGTACTTGATGAAGACCTTGAGGTATTCGGTGCCGCTGGGAATCGTTTTGTCCGTGGTCAGCGGCTTGCCGGTGGCGCCCTTGCGCAGCACGCCGTGGCAGCCTGCGCAGCGCTGGAAGTAGATGTTCGCGCCCTTCTGGAACTCCGCCTCGGTCATCGGCGGCGCCTTGGGATTGGTGTTCTGATGCGCTATCGCCGCGCCGACGGGCGAGGCGTCGCCTGCCTGGTAGCTTTTCTCGGACGGGCTTCGTTGTTCCTGGGTCTTTACCTGGGCGGTAACCGTGGACACCCCTAGCGGCAACGTCAGTGCAACGATCAGTCCGGCTTTGCGCCAGGCTGCGAAATTGATTTTCTCCATAACTCCCCCTTTTATTTAATTTATATGTGAATCAATAGTATTTATTGTTAGGGGAAGGAAGGTGAGGGAGAACCGGTTTTGCTTCCTTGATACGAATCAAGTTAATCTGGTGCCGACTGAAACCTGTGCACGCGCAGCAAGTCCTTGATTGTTTATGTGTAAAAGGTTCTGGGCTGATGCGTTCAACCCAAAGCCATGCGCGGTGGGCGCCCCGGGAGCATTCGTTGCAATTTTTTTGTGGCAGGGACTTGAATTTTTCTAATATAAGAATATACTAATATACATGACGACATCGACGAGTCTCCTCCGCAAGGGCTTTCTCCTCCCCCTGACTGCCCTTGTTTCAATGCTCGCCGGCTTAGTGCCGGCGAGCATTTCTTTTGCGGCCGAAACGGCGCCGGCCAGTGTCGTGGTGCAACTGCGCGAGGTCGACCTCGGCTTTCCGGTAGAGGCCACGGTCGAGGCGGTACATCAGGCGACGGTGGCGGCGCAGATCGCCGGCCGCGTCCTCGAGGTTCGCGTCGATGCCGGCCAGCGCGTGAAGCAGGGCGAGTTGTTGATGCGAATCGACTCGCGCGAGGCGGCCGGGTCCGACTCGGCGGCAAAGGCGAATTTGGCGCAGGCCGCGGCAGCCTATGAAAGGACCAGGAACCTGCATGCGCAGAAGTTCGTCAGCCAGGCCGCACTTGACCAGGCTGCAGCCGCCTTCAAGGCCGCCCAGGGAGCTGCAAGCTCTTCCGGCGCCGGTGCGTCCCATGGCACGGTGACGGCGCCGCTTGCCGGCGTGGTGGCACAGCGCCATGTCGAAGCCGGCGAAATGGCGACCCCCGGCAAACCTCTGGTCACGATTTTCGATCCGAAGGGCCTGCGAGTCATCGCCAGCCTGCCCCAATACAAACTGGCCGAACTCAAGAAAGCCGGCCGTGCCCGCATCGAGTTTCCCGAAACCGGGCAATGGATTGACGCGCTGCGCGTGGAGATACTGCCCACGGTTGATGCGCGCAGCCATACCGCGACGGCGCGGCTCTATCTGCCGGACAACATCGAGGCTGCGGTTCCCGGCGCGTATGTTCGCGCTCATTTCATCATTGGCCAGGCAAAAAAACTCACCGTTCCGCCAGCAGCGGTGCTGCGGCGTGGAGAAGTCACCGCGGTGTATGTGCTCGACGACAAGGGTGGGGCACGCCTGCGCCAGGTGCGTCTGGGCGAGGCCGTATCCGGCGGCGAACTGGACGTGCTGGCGGGGCTGAATCCCGGTGAGCGGGTCAGCCTAGCGCCCGTGAAAACAGGGATCGAACTCAAGGCGGCGCCTGCCGCTGCAGCACGCTGAAGCCGGAGCCAGGGATGGGCATTTCCGGTCGCATTGCAGAGTACTTCCTCAGGAATTCCCTGACGCCCCTGATCGCCCTGATCGCGCTGTTGCTGGGCATCGGCGCGACGCTGATCACGCCGCGCGAAGAAGAGCCCCAGATCAACGTCACCATGGCCAACGTCTTCGTACCATTTCCGGGTGCGTCGGTGCGGGACGTCGAGGCGCTGGTGGCGCGACCGGCCGAGCAGGTGCTATCGCGCATCGCCGGCATCGAGCACGTGTATTCGGTGTCCCGGCCGGGCATGGCCGTGATCACCGTGCAATACAAGGTCGGCGAAGATCCGATCCAGGCGCTGGTGCGACTCTACGACACCATCAACTCGCACCGCGACTGGCTCTCGCCCAACCTCGGCGTGCTAGATCCCATCGTCAAGCCCAAGGGCATCGACGACGTGCCCATCGTGACCTTGACCTTCCACAGCACCGATCCCGCCAAATCGGCCTTCGAGATGCAGCAGGTGGCGCGCGCCACCGAGATCGACTTGAAGCGCATACCCGGCACGCGCGACGTCGCCACCATCGGCGGTCCCGGCCACGTGATCCGCGTCGTCATGGATGCCGACCGCATGAACGCGCACGGCATCACGGCGCAGGACCTGAAGGCCGCGCTGCAGGTATCGAACGCCTCGCAGCCGGCGGGTGCGCTGGTTGCCGGCAACAAGGAACTGCTGGTGCAGACCGGCACCTACATCGAGTCTGCCGCCGACGTGAAGCGCCTAGTGGTGGGTGTTTTCGAACGCAAACCGGTGTATCTGGGCGATGTCGCGCAGGTGGTCGATGGTCCGGATCAGCCGAGCCGGTACGTGTGGCACGGTGATCGCAAATCCGAATTCCCGGCCGTCACCCTGTCCGTGTCGAAAAAACCCGGCGTCAATGCCGCTGACGTCGCCGAAGCCGTGATCGCACGAGCCGATGCACTCAAAGGCACGGTGATTCCCGAAGGCGTCGAATTCAGCGTGACGCGCAACTATGGCGCCACGGCCACCGACAAGGCGCAGAAGCTGATAGGCAAGCTGATATTCGCCACAGCCTTCGTTGTGCTGCTGGTGCTGTTCGCCCTGGGGCGGCGCGAGGCCGTCATCGTCGGTGCCGCCGTGACCCTGACCCTCGCTGCCACACTGTTCGCGTCATGGGCGTATGGCTTCACCCTGAATCGCGTCTCGCTGTTCGCGCTGATCTTCTCCATCGGCATACTGGTCGATGACGCCATCGTGGTGGTGGAGAATATCCACCGCTGGACCCTGCTGCATCCCGGCAAGCCTCTGTGGCAGATCATCCCGCCGGCGGTTGATGAAGTCGGCGGGCCAACGATTCTTGCCACCTTCACGGTGATCGCGGCGCTGCTGCCGATGGCCTTCGTCACAGGCCTGATGGGCCCCTACATGAGCCCGATCCCAATAAACGCCTCGATGGGCATGTTCATCTCGCTGGCCATAGCCTTCGTCATCACACCCTGGTTGGCGCTGAAGCTGATGAAGCCTGTCGATCACGGCAGCGATGCCGGCCACGCGGATCCGCTGACGGGTAAGCTCGACCGCTTCTTCCGTCGGCTCATGACGCCGCTGCTTGATCCGCAAACCGGCAAGGCGGCGCGACGCAAGCTTTGGCTTGGCATCCTGATCGCGATTCTGGCGTCGGTGAGCCTGGGGTTCTTCAAGCTCGTTGTCCTGAAGATGCTGCCCTTCGACAACAAGAGCGAATTCCAGATCGTGCTCGACATGCCGGTCGGCACGCCGCTCGAAGAAACCGCGAAAGTCTTGCGCGAGATTTCCGCCGAGATCGCCCAGGTCGAGGAAGTCGCCGACTATCAGGCCTATGCCGGCACAGCCGCGCCGATCAACTTCAATGGTCTGGTGCGCCAGTACTACCTGCGCAGCGCGCCGGAAATGGGTGACATACAGGTCAATCTGGTCGGTGCCAAGCATCGCCACCGCCAAAGCCACGAGATCGCGGTGTCGATGCGTGACCGCGTCGTGGCAGTGGCGAAGAAGCATGGCGGCAACGTCAAGGTGGTCGAAGTGCCCCCCGGGCCGCCGGTAATGTCGCCTATCGTCGCCGAAATCTACGGTCCGGAATATGCCGGACAGATCGCAGTGGCCAAGCAGGTGCGCGCAGCCTTCGAGAGCACGGCCGACATCATCGGCGTCGACGATACGGTCGATGAAGATGCCGAAAAGCTGGTGCTGCGAGTGGCCCAGGCCAAGGCGGCGCTGCTCGGCGTGGCGCAGAAGGATATTGTCGAGGTGGTGCGCATGGGGCTGTCCGGCGAGGACGTGACCCCGGTCCATGACGGCGACGCCAAATACGAAATCCCGGTGCGCATCGTACTGCCCGCCGAGCGCCAGAACAGCATCGACCAGCTGCTCAAGCTTAAGGTTCGGGGTCGCGATGGCGCGCTGGTGCCTGTGTCGGAAGTGGTCGAGGTCAGGCGCCAGTTGCGCGAAAAGCTGATCTATCACAAGGATCTGCTGCCGGTGGTCTTCGTTACCGGCGACATGGGCGGCAAGCTCGACTCGCCGCTGTACGGCATGTTTGACATCCGCAGCAAGCTGGCCGGAATTTCATTGCCGCAGGGCGGCACGTTGGGCGAGTATTTCTTCAAGCCGCCGAAGGACCCCTACGCCCAGTACTCGATCAAGTGGGACGGCGAATGGCAGGTGACCTTCGAAACCTTCCGCGACATGGGTGCGGCCTATGCCGTCGGGCTGATCCTGATCTACCTGCTGGTGGTGGCGCAGTTCAAGTCATATCTCGTGCCGCTGATCATCATGGCGCCGATCCCGCTGACCATCATCGGCGTCATGCCCGGCCACGCCCTGTTCGGTGCGCAATACACGGCGACCTCGATGATCGGCATGATTGCGCTGGCCGGCATCATCGTGCGCAACTCCATCCTGCTGGTGGACTTCATCAACGAACAGGTGGCCGGCGGCATGGACTTCGCCGAGGCCGTGATCCAGGCCGCCGCGGTGCGCGCCAAGCCGATCGTGCTGACCGGCCTCGCCGCCATGCTCGGTGCGCTGTTCATCGTTGATGACCCGATCTTTGCAGGCCTGGCGCTGTCGCTGATCTTCGGCATCCTGGTTTCCACCATGCTGACGTTGGTGGTGATCCCGGTTCTGTATTACGCGGCGATGCAAGGTCGCATCGTCAAATCTGTCAAACCCCTATAAGGAACTTCACATGACCGTCAATCAAATCGTACGCATCGTAGCCGGATTTTTCATCATGACCTCGCTCGTCCTCGCCCATGTCATGGGCCAGGTCGACATGAGCAAGCTGTCCTGGCTGTGGTTCACCGCCTTCGTCGGCGCCAACCTGTTCCAGAGCGGCTTCACGAAGTTCTGTCCCCTGGACTCGATCCTCAAGAGGCTGGGCGTACCCGAGTCCAAAGGCAATACTTGCGCTTGAGCGTCGATTCGATGCGGGAGCCGACGAGAAGCATTCCCGCGAGGGGATGGTCGCATTTGACGTTCGCGATTGGGGGATGGAAGGCGTGGGCCTTCGCTTCACTTTCCCATGATCCATCATCAGGGGTGCCATAGTACTGCTGCATGAAAGTTAGGACGGGGTAAGGCAGTCACTGCGCCGCGATCAAAGGGCTGGGAATTGCTTGGGCAAGTTCATCAAAGACCTTGAAATCCGGATGGATTCAAGGCAGGATGCTGCGCCTGTGCATCAGAAATGCTGGCGCAGTTCTTCCGCCACTCCTCGAACGCCGTACGCGAATGGAACCGACCATGAAAAAAGGATACCTGTCTTGGCTCGCGCTCCTGGC
Organism: Sulfuritalea hydrogenivorans sk43H; assembly: GCA_945870205.1. Classification (GTDB taxonomy): domain Bacteria; phylum Pseudomonadota; class Gammaproteobacteria; order Burkholderiales; family Rhodocyclaceae; genus Sulfuritalea; species Sulfuritalea hydrogenivorans_A. The sequence goes on from CAMBRI010000135.1 coordinate 8,696, forward strand.
GCCTGTGATTCTTGCCGGCTGTGTGACCATGCAGAGTCACAACGAGACAGCTACCCTGGTTAAGGCCTCAAGTACGACAGGCGACTTCAAGGCGTCGCTGGTGCAACTCGATCAACGGCACGATTCGGCGGATGCCAAGAAGGAGCTTCTCTACAACATGGAGCGCGGCGAATTGCTGCGCCTTGATCGGCAGTATGAGCCGAGTACAGCTGCGTTCCTGCTTGCGGATGCCAAGGTCAATGAATGGGAAGAGGCGGCCAAGACGGATCCGCAGCGTCTGTTGGGCATGCTCGGCGCTTCGGTGATCAGCGAGCGCATGAAGGTCTACGAAGGCCAGGACTACGAGAAGGTCTGGCTGACCACCCGGTTGGCGCTGAACCGGATCAGTCAATCAAATTTTGACCAGGCGCGCGTCGATGTCAAACGTACCCATGAACGCGAAGCTGTCATCGCCGAGTTCCGTGCCAAGGAAACATCCGAGGCAGAGGAGGAAGCCAAGTCCAAGGGGGCGCAAACAACCAGCACCGAATTGAATGGCTATCCGGTCGAGTCGCTCAACGATCCCGAAGTGCTGGCCCTGAAGAATGGATATCAGAACGCCTTGAGTCATTATCTTGCGGGCTTTCTGTATGAGTCGCTCAACGAGAGCGGTCTTGCGGCGCCAGGTTATCGCAAGGCAATCGAGTTGAGGCCGGGCAGTGCCATCCTTGAAGAGGGTTTGCGTGGGCTCGATGCACGTAGCGGGATTACCTGGAAACGGCGCCAGCGTCAAACTGACGTGCTGTTCCTGGTCGAAACCGGCACCGCGCCAGCCCGGGTGCCAAAGGGTTTTACGATACCTATTCCGGTCGGGGGCGGTTTCCGCACGGTAAGCATTTCCTACCCCGTGATCGAGGCGTCGACGTCGACACCGGTCACCACACTTAAAGTGGGCGACCGCGAGGTGGCGCTGAGCAGCGTTGTCGACCTGAATGTGATGTCTCGTCGGGTACTAAAGGATGAGATGCCCGGAATGGTCCTGCGTGGTGTGACGCGCGCCATTGCCAAGGGAATAATGCAGGATCAGCTTTCGAAGAATGCCGGAATCTTTGGTTCGATCATCGGAAGCGTTGCGTCCGCGGTTACCGAGCAGGCCGATGACCGGATGTGGCGGATGCTTCCGGAGCGCGTGTTTGTCGCCCGCGCCCATTTGCCTCCCGGCGAGCACAAGGTGAGCGTCGACGGCCGTGATTTCGGGACGGTAAAGATCGACGGTCAGTATGCTGTGGTGCCCTTGCGGGTCTACGAGACTGTTGCCCTCGTCGGGGAGGTCGGTATCCTTGGCAAATTGCCGGACCAGGAGCCGCCGCCACCCAAAGTCGAACCCCCGGTCAAGAGCAAGGCGAAGGTTGTGAAGAAGAAATCGCAGACGAACACGACTGCTCCGCAGTCGCAAGCCAAGTAGCCAAACTGAACAGGGAGCAAATCATGAATTTCAAGGACCTCCTGCTGATCGGCGCATTCGCTTTGGCCGGAAATGCGGCGCTGGCACAGACACAGGCAGTTACCCCTGCGAGCGTTGCGGCGAAGCTGCAGTTACGTGGTGATGCCAACGATGTGGTGGTGCCCGAAATACGCATCGTGCGGCGCAACGATGTGATGGTGATTCAGGCCGACTTGTACAACAACAAGGATTCCAATCGCACCGCCTTTTATCGTTTCCGCTGGCTGGACAGCGTGGGCAATCAGGTTGGTGATGGCGAATCCTGGAAGCAGGTGACAGTCCTGGGCTATCAGACACAGACGCTAAAAACCGTTGCCCACCATTCATCGGCCGTTGATTTCCGACTGGAAATGAACGTAGAGACACCATAAGGAGAGGCCTCACATGAGCAAGCACACCATGATTCCCGTACTCATCGCAACCCTTGCACTTTCGGCGTGTGCGACGGGTGTCCAGTCTCCCGTGGTTCGTTTCGACAGGCAGGTAAGCTATGGCGACGCCAAAGTTCTTGACTCGGTGGACAGGACGCCCGGTTCCGTTGACAAGCAAACGATAGCGGAACGAAGTGGCGGGTTGAACACAGCGACAAAGTAACGGGAGACATCAAATGACCAAGTACCCCATGATTCCTGCGCTTGTCGCCTCCCTCGCCCTCTCGGCGTGTGCAACCGGCGTTCAGTCGCCGGTGGTTCGCTTTGACCGGCAAGTGAACTACGGTGACGCCAAGGCTGTCGAGTTGGTGACCAACGAGTTCGGCTCCTCCGACCTGCAAATGATCGCGGAGAAAATGGTCGGCAGCCTGCTTGAAACGGGGATCTT
>CAMBRI010000136.1 GCA_945870205.1 Sulfuritalea hydrogenivorans sk43H
GCTACCATTCGGGATTGGGCAATTCAGCAAAGGCGCGGCGCACGCCTTCGCCCCAGCTAAGGCGCAGTCGCTCGAAGTAGGAATCATGTTCGTCGTAGTGATGGCAGTTGCCCAGACGCAGGGATTCCCGGTTGTAGCAGACGAGGTCGATCGGCATGCCGACCGACAGGTTGGAGCGCATGGTCGAATCGAAGGACACCAGCACGCACTTGATGGCGTCGTCCATGCAGGTACCGGCACTGATCACGCGGTCGATGATGGGCTTGCCGTACTTGGTCTCGCCTATCTGGAAATAGGGCGTCTCCGGCGTGGCCTCGATGAAATTGCCTTCCGCATAGACCATGAACAGGCGCTGGTGCTCACCCGCGATCTGGCCGCCGATGAGGAAATTGGCACCGCCATCGACGTTGTTCTCCATCAGATAGGGCCCGTCACGATGACGCACTTCGCGCAGCGCGCTGCCGACCAGTTCGGCGACGTCGTACATCGAAAACACGCTCATCAGGTTGGGCTCGTTGCTGTGCCGGATCGCCTGTTCGAGGTGATTGATGGTCGCCTGGGTAATGGCCAGGTTTCCCGAGTTGACCAGCACCAGCGCCCGGTCGCCGGGACGCTCGAAGGTCTTCATCTTGCGGAAGGTGGAAATGTTGTCCACCCCTGCATTGGTGCGCGAATCCGACGCAAAGACAATGCCGGCATCGATCATGGTTGCAACGCAATATGTCATGGTTCTCTTCCCTCTGCCTTGATCAGGCCATCAACTGGCTGGAGGAGGGCATATTGAAGGATAGTGCGGCGGGCGGCAAGGCGCCGAACAGGGCGGGAGGCAATTCATCGGTCGACCAGAAGTAGGTGGTATTGATCAGGTCGCCCAGTTCGTAAATGCGTTCAAGGAAGTCGGACAGGTACTCGTGCAGGCCGCGGGCGAAGATGCCGTCGATGCTGCCGTAGCGCAATTCGCCGCTGAGCAGGCCGCAACGCCTGACCAGTTCGCTGGAACGCGGGCCGTTGATTTCCTGCACCAGGCGATTGACTTCGTTCATGCAGGCCGTCAGCGAACGCGGCATGTCGGGACGCAGGATCAGCAGTTCGGCGACCCGGGTCGGCGTGATCAGGTCGCGATACACCTTGCGGTAGGACTCGAAGCCGGAGACCGAGCGCAGCAAGGCGCCCCACTGGTAGTAATCCGCGGCGCCGCCGACGTCGCTCAGGCTGGGCAACAGGATGTGGTATTTCACGTCGAGGATGCGCGCGGTGTTGTCTGCACGTTCGAGGAAGGTGCCCAGGCGCAGGAAGCGGAAGGTGTCGTCGCGCAGCAGGGTGCCATGGGCGATGCCGCGCGACAGGTGCGAGCGCTCCTTGACCCATTCGAAGAAGGGCGAGACGCCGTCCTCGGCAATGCCTTCGGCATGGATCTGGCGCATTTCCAGCCAGGTATGGTTGAGCGCCTCCCACATTTCCGAGGTGATCGCGCCGCGAATGGCGCGGGCGTTCTCGCGTGCGCTGAAAATGCTGTTGTAGATGCTGCCCGGATTCTTCTCGTCCAGCGCCATGAAGTGCATCACATTGTCGGCGCTGGGTTCGTCGTAGCGGGCTTCGAAATCTTCGTGCAGGCCGCTGATCGAGAGCATGGCGCGCCATTCGTGGTGCGGTTCGGCGACGGTCTGCTTGAGCAGCGACATGCGGTAGGTGACGTCGAGCATGCGTGCCGTGTTTTCGGCCCGCTCCATGCTTCGGGCCATCCAGTAGAGGTGATCTGCGGTGGAAGAGAGCATGATTGTTCCGCCTTAGTTTTCGAGAACCCAGGTGTCCTTGGTGCCGCCGCCCTGCGACGAGTTGACCACCAGCGAACCTTCCTTCAGCGCGACGCGCGTCAGGCCGCCGGGCACCATGGTGATTTCCTTGCCCGACAGCACATAGGGCCGCAGGTCGATGTGGCGCGGCGCCACGCCGCTGTCGACGTAGGTCGGGCAGGTGGACAAGGCCAGTGTCGGTTGCGCAATGTAGGTTTCAGGCGCGGCGAGGATCTTTGCGCGAAAGGCTTCGATCTCTTCCTTGCTGGAGGTGGGACCGACCAGCATGCCGTAGCCGCCCGAGCCGTGAACTTCCTTGACCACCAGTTCGGCCAGGTGTTCGAGCACGTACTTGCGGTCATCTGGTTTCGCCAGTTCCCAGGTCGGCACGTTGGAGAGGATCGGTTCCTCGCCGCAGTAGAAGCGGATCATTTCCGGAACGTGGATGTACATTGCCTTGTCGTCGGCGATGCCGGTGCCGATGGCATTGGCCAGCGTCACCCGGCCGGCGCGATAGGCGCTGAAAATGCCGGGTACGCCGAGCACAGAATCCTTGCGGAAGGCCAGCGGATCGAGGAAATCGTCGTCGATGCGGCGGTAGATCACGTCGACCCGCTGCGGGCCCTGGGTGGTGCGCATGAACACGGTGTTGTCGCGCACGAAGAGGTCGTTGCCCTCGACCAGTTCGATGCCCATCTGCTGGGCGAGGAAGGCGTGCTCGAAATAGGCGCTGTTGAACTGGCCCGGTGTCAGCAGCACGACGTTGGGATTGAGCACTCCCGCCGGTGCCACCGAGCGCAGGTTGTCGAGCAGCAGGTCGGGATAATGCTCGACCGGGGCGACGGCCATGCGGGCGAAGAGATCGGGAAAGAGCCGCATCATCATCTTGCGGTCTTCGAGCATGTAGGACACGCCCGAGGGTGTGCGCAGATTGTCCTCCAGCACGAAGTATTCGCCGGATTTGTCGCCATGGTCGGCGCGCACCAGGTCCACGCCGGCGATGTGGGCGTAGGTCTGGCCCGGCACATCGACGCCCGCCATCTCGGCCCGGTACTGCGAGTTGTTCAGCACCTGGGCGGCCGGGATGCGCCCGGCCTTGAGGATTTCCTGGCCGTGGTAGATGTCGTGCAGGAAGGCGTTGAGCGCCTTGACGCGCTGGCGCAGGCCCGCCTCGACCCGCTTCCACTCAACGGCGGGAATGATGCGCGGCACGATGTCGAAGGGGATCAGGCGTTCCTTGCCGGCCTCTTCGCCATAGACGGCGAAGGTGATGCCCACGCGATGGAAGGCGAGGTCGGCTTCTTCGCGCTTGCGGGCGATGAATTCAGGTGTCGTCGAATCCAGCCAGGAGGCGAAGCCCTGATAACTGGGACGCACCTGCCCGGCGGGATCGAGCATTTCGTCGTAGGCGGGCTTCATGTCGGTGCAGATGCCGGAAATAGATTGCCTTACTACCTGCAGAAACCATGCCTGCGTTGTTTTACTGTTAAATCATATGGATGGAAAGTTACCCAGGAACCCTCTGCACCATAGCGGTGCGGTCCTGCTGCACGGTGGTGCGTGCGCCAAGGGTGGATGCCGGCGGGTTTGTTGGTCTCAGGTCGTTACCGGGTCGAATACGAAGGCGTCGAGCGACAGGGCAGCAAGCTGGTAATCGCGGTGTGCGATTCTGACTGCGGCGTTTGCGCCGGCGGCGCCCAGGGCGACGAATAGCGGAAGCAAATGCTCGGGCGAAGGGTGCGCCCGCGCCGCGTGCGGCGCGCGCCGGCGCCAGTCGAGCAGCGCCGGCAGATCATTATTTTCCAGCGTCGCGACGAACCAGTCGCGAAACTCCATGGCGTAGGGCAGGGCCGCGCCATCCCCCGCGTCGAACACGACGTCACCCAGATTGTGGGTGAGCCCGCCCGATGCCAGGATCAACACGCCATCCCCGGGCAGCGCCTGCAACTGTTGTCCAAGCCGGTAGTGGGCTTCGGCGCTCGCCTGCGGCATCACCGCGAGCTGTATCACCGGAATGTCGGCGTCCGGATACAGGGTGCGTAGCGGCGACCAGGCGCCGTGATCGAGCCCACGCTGGCGGTCGATTGCGATTCCGGGAACCAGCGCAGCAACTTGGGCAGCGAGTTCGGGCGAGCCTGGCGCCGGATAGGTCAGCCGGTAGAGGGGGGCCGGAAAGCCGGAGAAGTCGTGAATGGTTTCCGGCTGCGCGGCAGCGCTCACGGCCGGCAAGCGCGTGTTCCAGTGCGCCGATACGGCCAGGATCGCCCGCGGTCGTGGCAGGGTTTGCGCCAAGGCTTGCCACGCCGGCCCGGCGCGTCCGGGTTGCAGCATCAGCATCGGCGAGCCGTGCGAAATGAAGATGGGCGGGATGAAGTCCATGGCCACAGTCTAGCGGCGGGGTCCTGCTCCACCGAGGGGCACAGGAGGAAAAGACTGTTACCGGTGGCGCAACACGATGCCAGCTATTCCCATGAGGGTTTAAATTGTATACAGTATCCCCAAGTTGCCCCGCGGCTCGCGGAACGGCGACAGCGCACGGAGGGAGGGCATGGCGCAAGTGGCAGCCGATATTTCCGATCTCGGTTCGATCATCCAGTGGCTTGACGCGCGAGGTCGGCTGGTGCGCGTCCGCTCCGAGGTCGACCCGGCCCATCAGCTCGCGGGCATTGCCGCCAAGTTCGAGCGTGGACCGCGTGCGGTGCTCTTCGAAAAGGTGAAGGGCTCGTCCTTCCCGGTATTCACCGGCCTCTACTGGTCGCGCGAACTACTCGGCGAGCTCCTCGACAAGCCTGTGTTGAACCTGCCGCAGTACGTCGCCGAGTGCATACGCGACTGGCAGACGAAGCCCGTCGCCGCGGTAGTGGTGCGCAACGGCCCGGTGCGCGAGATCACCGAGGACAGCGTGGACCTCTCCATCCTTCCCGTGCCGACCCACGCCGAACTCGACGGCGGCCCCTACTTCGATGCCGGCGTGGTGATCGCCAAGGACCCCGAGACCGGCATCCGCAATACCTCGATCCAGCGCTTCCAGGTGGTCGGCCGGGACCGACTGGCGATCAACATCGATGCCGGGCGGCACCTCGAACTGTGCCTGGCCAAGGCGGCGGCGCGCAACCAGGTGCTACCCTTCACGCTCAATATCGGCGTCGGCCCCGGACTGCACTTCGCCGCGGCGACACCGGCCGAGGCGGCGCCCTTCGGCACCGACGAACTCGGCATCGCCAGTCGCTTCCACGGCCGGCCGCTGGAACTGGTCGGCAGTTCGCTGACCCATGTCGAAATGGTGGCCGACGCCATGTTCGCCCTCGAGTGCGAGATGATGCCGGGCGAAGTCCATGCGGAAGGGCCCTTCGCCGAAGTCACCGGCTACTACGCCACGGTGGCGCCGCGGCCGCTGGTTCGGGTGCGGCGCATTCACCGCCGCCGCCATCCGGTGTTCCAGACCATTATCTCCGGCGGCGAGGTATTCAATTCGGTCGGCCTGCTCGGCGAGGCCAATGTGCTCGCCCTGCTGCAAAAGCAGGTGCCGGGCGTTAGGGACGTGTACTTCTCGCACGGCGGCTGTGGCTTCTATCACGCCGTGGTGCAAATCGCGCAGAAGCGCGCCGGCTGGGCCAAGCAGGCGCTGATGGCGGCCTTCGCCGCCTTCCCGCCGCTGAAGATGGTCACCGTGGTCGATGATGACGTGGACATCCGCAATTCGGCCGATGTCGAATGGGCGATGGCGACGCGCCTCGATCCGAAGCGCGGCATCATGGTGATCGACAACGTCTTCGGCCACGGCCTCAATCCGACCTTTCCCGACTATCTGGGCAGCAAGGTCGGTTTCGACGCCACGCGCCCTTTCCCGCACACGCCGAACTTCACCCGCGCCCGAGTCAAGCCGGCATCGCTCGACGGGATCGACATCGAGGTGCCGGAAATCAGGTAAAAAGCGCCTTACCCGCCGCGCGGCCGGATGCACGCGCAGACAAGAACAGGAGGAGACAACATGAAACGTCGCACCACACTTTCCGCCATCGCCGTCGCGCTCGCCGCCGGATTGTTCGGCCTGCCGCCAATCGCATCCGCCGCCGAGGTCACCCTGACCTATGCCTTCTTCGCCCCGGCCAAGACCTTCCCCGCGCGGCAGATGACGCACTGGGCGGAGCAGCTCGCCAAGCGCACCAACGGCAAGGTCGATGTCAAGACCTTCCCGGGCGGCACGCTGCTCGGCGCCAAGGACATGTATGACGGCGTCAACAAGGGTGTGGCCGACATCGGCCTCGGTTCGCCGTCCTACGATCCGGGCCGCTTCCCGCTGACCTCGGGCGTAGCGCTGCCGGTCGGCTTCACCACTGCCACCCAGGCCAGTCGCGCGCTGTGGGCGGTGACCAAGGAGTTCAAGCCCAAGGAATACGAAGGCTTCAAGGTGATCGCGATGTTCACCACCGAACCGGGTTTCATCCAGACCAAGACGGCCGTCAGGAACGCCGCCGACCTCGCCGGCATGAAGTTGCGTGCCGCAGGTACCGGCGTGCCTGTATTGAAGGCGCTGGGCGCGGCGCCGATCGGCATGCCGATGCCCGAGGTGCCGCAGTCGGTATCGACCGGCGTCATCAATGGCACCATGACCTCGCGCGAAGTGCTGCAGGATTTCAAGCTGGCCGAATCGCTGAAGTTCGTCACCGACTACCCGACCGTGGTGGTGGCCTTCGCCGCCGTGATGGACCAGAAGAAGTGGGACAAGCTGCCGGCCGACGTGAAAAAGGTGATCGACGAGCTGGCCGAAGAAATGCCCGGCTGGACCGGCAACTACCACGACAACGAAAACGTCGGCGCGGCCATGGCCTGGGCGCAGAAAGATCACAAGCTGCAGGTGGTGTCGCTGGCCGCCGACGAGCGCGGCCGCTGGGATGCCAAGTTGAAGCCGATGGAAGACGAGTGGGTCAAGGAAATGAGCGGCAAGGGCCTGCCCGCCGCCGCCTACCTCAAGCGCTTGCACGAGTTGCGCGACCAGTACAAGAAGTAATGAGTTCCGCCGTTCAGCCGGGCGCCGGCGCCGCGCCCGGCGGTGTGATCCACCTGCTCGACCGTGCCAGTTTCTTCCTCAACGAGGGTCTGGCTTGGGCGGCTGCGGCGCTGCTCGGCGCCATGATGCTGTTCTCGGTGACCGACATGGTGATGCGCGGCTTGGGCGTCACCGTCGCTGGTTCCTACGAGGTCATCGGCTGGCTCTCCGCGGCGGCGATGGCGCTGGCCTTGGGCACGGTGCAGCGCCACAAGGGCCATGTCGCGATGGAACTGGCGGTGGTCAAGATGGGCCGCCGCAGCCGGGCGCTGACTGAAACGGTCATGGCGCTGATTTCGCTGGCGCTGTTCGCGATCGTGGCCTTCCATGTGGCGCGCTATGGTCGCGTGCTGCACGAAACCGGCTCGCTTTCCGAAACGCTGCGTGTCATCGTCTATCCTTGGGTCTATGTCGTTGCACTGGGTTGCGCCGGACTGACGCTGGCGCTGCTGGTGGATTTCCTGCGCTCGGTGACGGCCTTGCTGGCCGCGCTGCGCCACTGAAAGGGGAGGGACCATGGATCCCCTGATCGTGGCCGTGGTCGGCTTGGTGCTGATGTCGGTACTGATGCTGCTCGGCATGCCCATTGCATTCACCATGCTGGCCGCCGGTCTGCTCGGCAATGCCTTCCTGCTTTCAGTCCCCGCCGCCACCCATCTGGCGGCAACCAATGTCTGGGAGCAGTTTTCCTCCTATGGCCTGTCGGTGATTCCGCTGTTTGTGCTGATGGGCCAGTTCGCCTATCGCGCCGGCACCACGGAGCGGCTTTACAACGCCGCCTATACCTGGGTCGGGCGTATGCCCGGCGGCCTGGCAGCAACGACGATCGCAGCCAGCGCCGGTTTCTCGGCAATCTGCGGCTCCAACTCGGCGACTACCGCCACCATGGGCACCATCGCGATGCCCGAGATGCGCCGCTATGGTTACGACCCCGCGCTGTCCACCGGCGCCATTGCCGTCGGCGGCACGCTGGGCGTGGTGATTCCGCCCAGCGTGGTGCTGATCGTGATCGCGGTGCAAACCGAACAATCGCTGCTGCGCCTATTCGTCGCCGCTGTGGTGCCCGGCCTGATCCTCACCGCACTGTTCCTGGCGACCATCGTCTGGATGTGCGTGCGCAACCCGGCGCTGGGGCCGCTCGGACCGCAGACCACCTGGCGCCAGAAGTTCAAGGCGCTGACCGGCGTGATTGAGGCGCTGCTGCTTTTCAGCCTGGTCATCGGCGGCCTCTACATGGGCTGGTTCACGCCCACCGAGGCCGGTGCCGCGGGCGCCTTCGGCGCGCTGGTGATCGGCCTCGTGCAGCGCAGCCTGAGCCTCAAGGGCATCGTCCAGTCCATTGTGGAAAGCGTGCGTATCTCGGCCATGGTGGTGCTGCTGATCGCCGGCGCCGTGCTCTTCGGCCGCTTCCTGACGGTGTCGCGCCTGCCCTTCGAACTCGCGGAATGGGCGGCGGCGCTGCCGGTGGCGCCCTTCGTCATCCTGCTGGTGGTGCTGGGCATCTACATCGTCGGCGGCATGCTGATGGATGCGCTGGGCTTCCTCGTCGTCACCATCCCGATCTTCTTCCCGCTCGGCGTCGCGCTCGGTTACGACCCGGTCTGGTACACGGTGATCCTCACCATCATCACCACCATGGGCGCGGTGACGCCGCCGGTAGGGGTCAATGTCTTCATCGTGCATGGCCTCGCGCCGGAGATACCGATCCACACGATTTTCCGCGGCGTGATGTACTTCATGCTCGCCTATGTCTTGTGCATCGTACTGATGTGGGTCTTCCCGGCGACCGTGACCGGGCTGCCGAACTGGATGCTGGGGCCAGGATGAAAGTCGGCGCTGGTACGACGGCGATTGCGGAGGCAGGCGCATGCGCATAGCTGTGCTGGGCGGCGGCAACGGCTCCTACGCCGCCGCCGCCGACCTTTCGCTGTGCGGTCATGAGGTCCGCTTCTGGCGCAGGGATGCGAAGCAGTTTGGCGAACTGGTGGCGACGCGGCGGCTGATGCTGAAGGATATTGCCGGCAGGCGCGAGGTGGAAGTCGCCCTCGTCACGGCTGGCCTCGGTGCCGCGCTGCGCGGCGCCGAGCTGATCCTGATCCCGACGCCGGCCTTCGCCCAGGAGGACATCGCCCGCGCCCTGACGCCGCATCTGGCCGACGGCCAGGTGATCTTTCTGCCGCCTGGAACCTTCGGCAGCGTGGCCATGATGCAGACCCTGCGCCGTGCCGGCTGCACGGCCGACGTCGCCTTCGCCGAGACCGGCACCCTGCCCTGGCTGACGCGCAAGCACGGCCCTGCCGAAGTCGCCATCACCATGCGCGCCACGCGCCTGCCGACCGGCGTGTTTCCGACGGAAAAATCGTTGGCGGCCTTTGCCGTGCTGCGCGCCGCCTTTCCCTCGGTCGAGCCGATCGAGGATGCGCTGGCCGGCGCGCTGATGAATGCGGGACCGATCATCCATCCGCCGCTGATCCTGATGAACGCCGGCCCGCTGGAGCACTTCGAACACTGGGACATCCACAATGAAGGCACCCAGCCCGCCATCCGCCGCGTCACTAACGCACTCGATGCCGAGCGCATTGCCGTGCGCATCGGCCTAGGCTACACCGGCGAGCACTTCCCGCTGCGCGACCATTACGAGAACGACCGCTGGATGTACGGCGATGCCCATAAACGCCTGACCGACAGCGGTGATTGGCGCGAGCACATCGTGCTCACCGAGCACCGCTACATGACCGAGGACATCCACTACGGCCTTGCCTTCCTGGTTTCGGTGGCCGAGTGGGCCGGCGTCGCCGTGCCGCTGGCGAGCGGCTTGCTGGCGCTGGCTTCGGCGGTCTGCGGCCGCGACCTGCGCGCCGGGCCGCGCAGCCTGGAAGCCCTGGGCCTGGCCGCGCTCGATCGCGCCGGCATGCGGCGGATGCTGGCCACGGGCCACGCCTGATGACGATGCGCGTCGCCGCGCTCGGCGCCGGGCGCATGGGGCGCGGCATCGCCCACGCCTTCGCCTATGCCGGCCACGAGGTCTGGCTGATCGACGCCAAGCCGCGCGAGCCGAAGGCCGCGAAGCAACTCGAAGCCGATGCGCGGCGCGAGATCGAAGCCAGCCTCGCCACGCTGGCCGAGCTCGGGGTGTTCGATGCCGCGCTGATTCCGGCCATGTTGGCGCGCGTGCATTTCGCCGACCGCGAGGAGGCCCCCGCGGTGCTGGCACAAGTCGATGTGCTGTTCGAAGGCGTGCCCGAGGTACTGGCGGCGAAGCAGGAAGCCTTTGCTTTCGCCTGCCAACACTTGCGGCCCGAAGCACTGCTCGCCTCGACCACCTCGACCATGTTGTCCACCGAGTTGGCCGGATTGGTCACGCATCCGCAACGCTTCCTCAACGCGCACTGGCTCAACCCCGCCTACCTGATTCCGCTGGTCGAGGTCTCACCGCATCCGGGCACCGATCCGGCCGCAACGCAGCGGCTATGTGATCTGCTCACCGCCATCTGCAAGAAGCCAGTGCTGTGCCAGGCCGCGCCTGGCTACATCGTGCCGCGCCTGCAGGCGCTGGTGATGAACGAGGCGGCGCGCATGGTTGAGCAGGGCGTGGCCACGCCCGAGGACATCGACCGCGCTGTGCGCTATGGTTTCGGTCCGCGCTTCGCCAGCATGGGGGTGGTCGAGTTCATCGATTTCGGTGGGCTGGACATCCTCTACTACGCCAGCCATTACCTGGCCAAGGCGCTCGACGATCCGCGCCATGCGCCGCCCGCCATCATCGACCGCTACATGGCCGAGGGCCGCGCCGGGCTGCGCGCCGGCCGCGGTTTCTTCGACTGGTCGCAGGTGGATGCCCCCAGTTATCGGCGCGAAGTGATGCAGCGCCAGTTGGCCCTGCTGCGGCAGCTCGACCTGGTACCAGCCCCCGGAAAGCGGACCGGCGCCTGAGGCAGCGCGGTACTTCTACTTGCGCTGAATCAGTTCAATCTTGTAGCCGTCGGGGTCTTCAATGAAGGCAATCACGCTGCTGCCGCCCTTCATCGGGCCGGCTTCGCGGGTCACTTTGCCACCGCGCTGGCGAATGGCGTCGCAGGCCGCGTAGGCATCGTCGACCGCCAGCGCGACATGGCCAAA
>CAMBRI010000137.1 GCA_945870205.1 Sulfuritalea hydrogenivorans sk43H
GGCCTATGTGCTGTCGGCGCGCATCCTAGATCCGCAGTTCCAGGGCCAGGTAAAAGAAAAGCTCAATTCGCGCGAGGCCGTAAAACTGGTTTCCAGCATGATCCGCGATCCCTTCGAAATCTGGCTAAACCAGCATGTCGAGGCGGGCAAAGCCATTGCGGAACTCTCGATCAAGCAGGCTCTGGCACGCCAGAAGAATTCGCAGAAGGTGGAAAAACGCAAACAGTCCGGTGTCGCCGTGCTGCCGGGCAAGCTTTCCGATTGCGAGTCGACCGACATCACCGAAAACGAACTGTTTCTGGTCGAGGGCGATTCGGCCGGCGGCTCGGCCAAGATGGCGCGAAACAAGGAAACCCAGGCCATCCTGCCGCTGCGCGGCAAGGTGCTCAACTCCTGGGAGGTGGAAGCCGGGCGGCTATTTGCCAATGCGGAAATTCACGACATCGCCGTGGCCCTCGGCGTCGATCCGCACCGACCTGAGGACACGCCCGATCTGTCCGGCCTGCGCTACGGCAAGTTGATCATCATGTCGGATGCCGACGTCGATGGCGCGCACATCCAGACCTTGCTGCTGACGCTGTTCTACCGCCATTTTCCGGCACTGATCGCCCATGGCCACATCTACATCGCGCAGCCGCCGCTGTATCGTATCGATGTTCCCGCCTCGGGCAAGAAGCGCCCGGCACGCCGCCTCTACGCGCTGGACGATGGCGAACTGATCGCCATCAAGGACCGCCTGATCAAGGAAGGCATTCGCGCCGAAGCCGTCGAAGTGGGCCGCTTCAAGGGTCTTGGCGAGATGAATCCGGACCAGTTACGCGAAACCGCCATGGCGCTGGCCACCCGCCGCGTGCTGCCTATCAGCGATGTGGCCGAGGCACGTGAAGCAACCCTGAAACTTTTCAACCTGCTGATGCGCAAGGGCGAAGCTTCCTCGCGCCGTGCCTGGATGGAAGAGAAGGGGCACCTGATTGAAGCCGATATCTGAGAACCTGTTTTTGCAGGAACCATGAACAACGACACCCCCGACATGTTCGACGAGCCCGCCGTCGTCACCCCCCCCGACGCGCCGCCGCCGCCCACCGTGCCGCCCCCGCCCACTCTGTTCGCCGAAAGCGGCGACAACAGTTCGCTGCCGCTGGCCGGATACGCCGAGCGCGCCTATCTCTCCTATGCCATGAGCGTGGTGCGCGCGCGCGCCCTGCCGCAGGTCGAAGACGGCCTCAAGCCGGTGCAGCGCCGGATCCTCCACGCCATGAACGAGATGCGGCTGGCGGCCAGTGCCAAGCACGTCAAGAGCGCGCGCGTGGTCGGCGACGTGATCGGCAAGTACCACCCTCACGGCGACACCAGCGTCTATGACGCCATGGTACGCGTGGCACAGGATTTCACGCTGCGCTACCCACTGGTCGACGGCCAGGGCAACTTTGGCTCGCGCGACGGCGACGGCGCCGCGGCCATGCGTTACACCGAATGCCGCCTGACGCCCTTCGCCGAACTCTTGCTGGCTGAAATCGATCGCGGCACGGTCGATTTCACCGCCAACTATGACGGCTCGATGACCGAGCCGCAACTCATGCCGGCACGTCTGCCGGTTGTTCTTCTGAACGGCGCCTCGGGCATCGCCGTCGGCATGGCCACGGAAATCCCACCGCACAATCTGCGCGAAGTGGCCGAAGCGGCGCGCCTGCTGATCAAGAAGCCGGAGGCGATGCTGGAAGAAGTCCTGGCGGTATTGCCGGGTCCGGACTTCCCCGGTGGCGGCCAGCTCATCTCGACCCCGGCCGACATCCGCGACGCCTATGCCGGCGGCCGCGGCTCGCTGCGCATGCGTGCGCGGTGGCGCATCGAGGAACTCGCGCGCGGCCAGTGGCGAGTGATCGTCTATGAACTGCCCCACGGTGTTTCGGTGGCGCAGGTGTTGTCGGAAATCGAGGGCCTGACCAATCCGCAGCCCAGGGCCGGCAAGAAGGATGTCAGCCAGGAACAGAAGAACCTCAAGGCCCTGGTGCTGGGCGTGCTCGACAGCGTGCGCGACGAATCGAGCGACCAGCAGGCGGTGCGCATCATGCTCGAGCCCAAGAGTTCGCGCATGGCGCAGGAGGAGTTCATGGCCGTACTGCTGGCGCACACCAGCCTGGAATCCAGCGTTTCGGTGAATCTGACCATGGTCGGCCGCGACGGGCGGCCGCAGCAGAAGAACCTGCTCAACATTCTCCACGAATGGATCGCCTTCCGCTTCGCCACCGTCGAGCGCCGCACCCGGCATCGGCTAGCCGAGGTGCTGCGCCGCGTGCATATCCTCGAAGGGCGCATGACGGTATTCCTGCGCATCGACGAAGTGATCCGCTGCATCCGCGAATCCGACGAACCCAAGCCTGACCTGATCGCGCGCTTCGGTCTGACCGACATTCAGGCCGAGGACATACTCGAAATCCGCCTGCGCCAATTGGCACGCCTCGAAGGCATCCGCATCGAGAAGGAACTGGGCGAGTTGCGCACCGAGCACGGCCAGCTGTCGAACCTGCTCGACTCGCGCAGCGAGATGACCAGGCTGATCCTGAAAGAGATCAACGAGGACAGCAAACGTTTCGGCGATGATCGGCGCACCCTGATGGAAGCGGTGACCCCAATATCGCAAGGCGAAATGTCTGCGCCGGACGAACCCGTAACGGTGATCATTTCGAAGAACGGCTGGGTCCGCTCGCGCCAGGGTCACGGCATCGACCCGGCCGGCATTACCTACAAGACCGGCGACTTCCCCTGGCTGCTGGCGGAAACGCGCACGGTCTGGCCGCTGATCGTGATCGACAGTAACGGCCGCAGCTACAGCGTCAGGGTCTCCGATCTTCCGGGTGGCCGTGGCGATGGCGCCCCGCTGAATACCATGATCGACTTCCAGGAGGGTGGCAAGCTGGCATTGGCGCTCACGGCGGCCCCGGAATGCAAGTATCTGGTCGCAGGTTCGGGAGGCTATGGCTTTGTTTCCGGCGTGGCCGACATGGTTGCACGCAACAAGGCCGGCAAGGCATTCCTGACACTGGACAAGAGCGAGAAGCCGTTGCCCCCGGCGCCGGTCGCCGGTGACACCGCTGCCGTGCTCACGCAGGAAGGCAGACTGTTGCTGTTTCCTCTGGCCGAACTCAAGGAAATGGCCAAGGGGAAAGGGCTGATGCTGATCGATCTGACCAAGAATGATGAGGTCGTTGCCGTCGCGGTCACGAGCGGACAGGCGCTGCTGATCGGTGGTAGTGGTCGCGGCGGAAAGCCCGTCCAGCAGTCGCTCGATGTCCGTGCCCAGGAGGCCTTCCGCGGCACGCGGGCGAGGCGCGGACAGGAAATCCCCTTCAAACTAAAACCCGCGACCCTCGCCTTGACGGCCAAACATTGATGCTAGAATTACCGAGAAATCGGCCTGTCCGTATCCGCTTGTAGTTTTCTGGGATGCCTGCCGCCCACGGAGAATAAAAAATGCTTTTCATTCTTTACTACATCGTTGCCATCGTTGTGCTGGTCATGCATTTCACCGGAATGCTGGCCCGCTACAACATCGAATGGCTGATACTGGTACTCGCCGTGACGGTATTCCCGGCGGTCATCTACCTGTAGCGTCCGAATCGTCGCACCGCCAGCGCCGACTGATCAATAGTCGGCGCTGGTTCCGTTTTGGATAGGGTGCTTTACACCGACGAACCCGGTGCCAGCCTTGACTGCCGAAACCCGGGTTCAACAGTGGCGGACGATGATGTCCTTCACCTGATCCACCGTCGCGTCGACCACCTCGACCTTCTGCGGCAAATTCTCGATCCCATCGAAACCTGCCGGCCGCAGGGGATCACGCCCCAGTGCTTCCCGTATGGTTTCGGCAAACTTGACCGGCTGCGCCGTTTCCAGAATGATCATCGGCACATCCGCGACACGATGTTCCCGTGCCACCTTGACACCATCAGCCGTATGGGTGTCGATCATGATCCCGTGGTGCTGCCAGACATCGCGGATCGTGGCCAGGCGATCCGCGTGTGAACTGGACCCGGACACAAAGCCATAAGACGGCAACCGGGCAGCAAACGGACCGTCCGCAAGACTGAAACTGCCGCCGGCATCTACCTCGCGCCACAACTGACGCACGATGGCCGCATCACGGCCGACCAGATCGAAAATGAAACGCTCGAAGTTCGACGCCTTGGAAATATCCATCGACGGGCTTGAAGTCACATGCGTTTCCGCCGTGTTTCTGGGACGATAGATGCCCGTGCGGAAGAACTCGTCGAGCACGTCGTTCTCGTTGGTGGCCAGTACCAGGCGGGAAATGGGAAGGCCCATCATGCGGGCGATGTGGCCGGCGCAAATGTTGCCAAAATTTCCCGACGGTACCGCGAAAGCCACTTCCTCCTGACCGGACCGGGTCGCCTCGAAGTAGCCCTTGAAGTAATACACGACCTGGGCCATTACCCGCGCCCAGTTGATCGAATTCACCGCACCGATCTTGTATCTGGCCTTGAACTCGGCGTCATTGGATACGGCCTTGACGATGTCCTGAGCATCGTCGAACATGCCGCGCACGGCGATGTTGAATATGTTCGCATCCTGCAGCGAATACATCTGCGCACGCTGAAAGGCGCTCATCCTGCCTTCTGGCGAAAGCATGAAGACGCGGACATTGTGCTTGCCGCGCATCGCGTACTCGGCGGCCGACCCGGTGTCGCCCGAGGTTGCGCCGAGAATATTGATCGTCTCGTCGCGCTTGTCCAGCACATACTCGAACAGGTTACCCAGCAGTTGCATGGCCATGTCCTTGAAGGCCAGCGTCGGCCCATTGGACAGTTCCAGCAAGTGAAAATCGGCTTCCAGCGAAGTGAGCGGCACGATGTCCTGCGCCTTCGCCGGGTCACGACTCCAGCAGTAAGTCCGCGCGGTGTAGGTCTTGTCGCAAATCGCCTTGAGGTCGCTGGTGGGGATATCCGTGATGTACAGGGAGAGGATCTCGAAAGCCAGTTCCGCATAGGAAAGGCCGCGCCACGAATCGAGTTCGTCGGCCACCTGCGGATAGGACTCCGGCAGATAAAGCCCGCCGTCGGGCGCGAGGCCGCCGAGCAGGATGTCGGAAAACTCCTGCGGCTCAGCGCCGCCACGGGTAGAGATGTATTTCATGTCTAGCCCAGCTCCTCCATGCGCAGCCGGATCACCTTCTTCTTCACCACCGGCAGCCGCTCGATCTTCGCGATAGCGGCATCGACATTCTTCTCGCGGGTGATGTGGGTCAGCATGATGATGTCGGTCTGCAACTCGCCCTCGCCCGGTTCGCGCTGGATCATGGCCGCAGTGGAAATCTGCTGGTCGGCCAGGATGCGCGTGATATCGGCCAGCACGCCCGGCTTGTCCTCCACCCGCAGGCGCAGGTAGTAGCTGGTCTCCACTTCGGACAGGGGCAGGATAGGCGTGTCCTCTACCGAATCGGGCTGGAAAGCCAGGTGTGGAACCCGATGCTCGGGGTCGGCCGTATGCATTCGCGTGACATCGACCAGGTCGGCAATCACGGCCGAGGCGGTAGGTTCGGCACCGGCTCCCTTGCCATAGTAGAGCGTGGCGCCGACAGCATCGCCCTGCACCAGCACGGCATTCATCGCGCCCTCGACATTGGCGATCAGGCGCTTGGCCGGGATCAGGGTCGGATGCACGCGCAGCTCGACGCCCGCCTTTCCGTCCAATTGACGACGACGGGTAATGCCCAGCAATTTGATGCGATAACCGAGTTGCTCGGCGTACTTGATGTCATCGGCGTCGAGTTGGCTGATGCCCTCGATGTGCGCCTTGTCGAACTGCATCGGGATGCCGAAAGCCAGGGCAGAGAGAATGGTGATCTTGTGCGCTGCGTCGACACCCTCGATGTCAAAAGTCGGATCGGCCTCGGCATAGCCCAGGCGCTGCGCTTCTTTCAGCACGACATCGAAGGGCAGGCCCTTGTCGCGCATCTCGGAGAGGATGAAGTTGGTGGTGCCGTTGATGATTCCGGCGATCCACTGGATGCGGTTGGCGGTCAGGCCTTCGCGCACCGCCTTGATGATGGGGATGCCGCCCGCTACCGCAGCCTCGAACGCCACCATGACTCCCTTCGCGTGCGCGGCGGCGAATATTTCATTGCCATGCATTGCCAGCAGAGCCTTGTTCGCCGTCACCACGTGCTTGCCGTTGGCAATGGCCTTCAGCACCAGTTCCTTGGCGATGCCGCAGCCCCCAATCAGTTCGACCACGATGTCGATCTCGGGATCGGTGACCACCGAGAAGGCGTCGTCGCTTACCTCGGCCCGCCCGGCGGTAACCTGGCGCGCCAGTTCAAGATTCTTGTCCGCCACCCGGGTGATGCGGATTGGACGCCCGGCACGACGGGTGATCTCGGCCTCATTGCGGCAAAGAACGTTGAATGTGCCGCCACCAACCGTGCCGATGCCGAGGAGTCCTACATTGATAGGTTTCATTTCAAGATTTTCCTAAAGCTGAAAGCGGGAATTACCAGACCTTCCCGAAAATAAAAACGATGCGCGTCGGTGCGCTGGGTTCCCGAGTCCAAGGCAAGAACATCGCACTTGAGTTGCTGGGCCTTTTGTTCGAGATAACGCAGCACTATCCTGCCAATTCCCCGCGAGCGATGTGCCTGATCGGTGACAAGATCATCGACGTAGAGCCGACGACCTTCATAGGTGTTCTCGATTACGCGCCACAACGCAACACCGCGTACCTCGGAACCTTCGGTCGCGACGCTCATCCCCGCGCCGTTGGCGAAAATGGAATGCAAACGTCCAGCATAATCGGCCGCTAACCCGGGTCGCAACTGGCGATGTACCGCCTCCGCACGACCGAGCCAAACCGGCTCCAGAACCCCGCCATCGCTATCCGCTACATCGACAACCAACAACTCAGCTGCCATAGCGCTTGCGGTAGCTTTCAAGAAAGCGCGCAATACGGCCAATGGCCTCGCGCAGGTCGTCCTCGTGGGGCAGGAAGACCAGTCGGAAGTGGTCGGGATGCGGCCAGTTGAAGCCCGTGCCCTGCACCAGCAGCACCTTTTCCGCGATCAGCAACTCGCCGATGAAATCCTGATCGTCGCTGATCGGATACATTTTTGGATCGAGGCGCGGAAACATGTAAAGCGTCGCCTTGGGCTTGACGCAACTCACTCCGGGAATCGCCGTGATCAACTCGTGAGCGACATCGCGCTGGCGGCACATGCGCCCGCCCGGCGCCACCAGGTCGTCGATGCTCTGATAGCCACCCAGCGCGGTCTGAATGCCCCACTGCCCGGGCACGTTGGCGCACAGGCGCATCGAGGCGAGCATGTCGAGGCCGTCGATATAGTCGCGCGCATGCTTTTTTTCGCCGGAGACAATCATCCAGCCCGAACGATAACCGCAGGACCGGTAGTTCTTCGACAGGCCATTGAAGGTGATGGTCAACACGTCTTCCGACAGCGCCCCGATCGAGGTGTGAGTCACGCCGTCATAGAGCACCTTGTCATAGACCTCGTCGGCGTAGATGATGAGGTCGTTCTGCCGGGCGATTTCGATGATTTCCTTCAGCACTTCATCGGGATACACCGCCCCGGTCGGGTTGTTGGGGTTGATGATGACGATGGCCCGGGTCTGCGGTGTGATCTTGGCGCGAATATCGGCCATATCGGGCATCCAGCCGGCGCCTTCGTCGCACAGATAGTGCCGCGGTGTGCCGCCGGAAAGGCTCACGGCAGCAGTCCACAGCGGATAGTCCGGTGCCGGCACCAGCACTTCGTCGCCGGTATCGAGCAATGCATTCATGGCCATCACGATCAGCTCCGAGACGCCGTTGCCGATATAGATATCCTCTATCGTGACGCCCTTGATGTGCTTCTGCTGGCTGTAATGCATCACAGCCTTGCGCGCCGAGAAAATGCCTTTTGAATCGACATAGCCGGCCGCCCCGGGCAGGTTGCGGATCATGTCCTGCTGAATTTCTTCGGGGGAATCGAAACCGAAGGCGGCAAGATTGCCGATGTTCAGCTTGATGATCTTGTGGCCTTCCTCTTCCATCTGCCGGGCGCGCGCAAGGACAGGCCCGCGAATGTCGTAGCAGACGTTGTTGAGCTTGGCGGATTTGTTCACGGGCTGCATAAGCAACCGTCCTTTCTGCGTGACGCCGACCAGATCAGGCTCGGTCGGCAAATGTATAATGTTACCCAAGCCCATGCTGCACCGCAAATCCAGATTTGATGCGGCTTCCGGCCATTTCTCGCCCTGCGCGATGTTTGTCGATTCCGCCACCAAGCCAAGCACCCTTTCAGTCGCCTCCGATGAAGCTTCATTCCCCCGCAGCCGCCGGCCTTTTTGCCATCACGGCCTACGATACCGAGCACATTGCCGTGAATGGCCGTCGCCTGACGAAAAGCTTTCTCCTGACGCCGCGGCGGCTGATCGAAGACTGGCCGCCGAGTTCGTTCGATAGCCTGAGCGAAGCCGACTTGGGCACGGTGGCCGAGTTGGGCTGCCCGATTGTCCTGCTCGGCACCGGACCACGCCAGCGCTTCCCGGCGCCCGCCTTGTTGCGCTCGCTGACTGAACGGCGCATCGGCGTCGAGGTGATGGACAGCCATGCCGCCTGCCGCACCTACAACATCCTCATGGCTGAAGGGCGCGACGTGGCTGCGGCGCTGATTATCGAATGCGCGAACTGATCGAACTGCGGCGCGGGCCGCTGCTGACCCTGGTGATCATATTCACGCTGGCCTGGTTCGGCACCCTGGAACACCGCCGCCTGATCAACCCCGACGAGGGACGCTATTCAGAGATCCCGCGCGAAATGGTGACCACCGGCGACTGGCTGACCCCGCGCCTGAATGGCATCAAGTATTTCGAAAAACCCGCCTTGCAATACTGGGCTACCGCGGCCACGTTTACTGTTTTCGGCGAACATCACTGGACGGCACGATTGTGGCCGGCGCTGACCGGCTTCCTCGGCGTGCTGTTTACAGCCTTTGCCACGGCCAGACTGTTCGGTCCGCAGGCCGGCCTGATCGCCGGCGCGGTGCTGGCTGGAAGCGTGCTCTGGAATGTGATCGGCCACGTGAACACACTGGACATGGGCGTCAGCTTCTTTCTGGCAGCGGCCGTGTTCGCACTTTGCCTCGGACAGCGTGACGAAGCGAGTTTGCGCGAAGACTCGCGAGAAAGTCGACGCTGGCAGGATGCCTCCTGGGCGCTGCTGGCGCTGGCGATACTGTCCAAGGGCCTGATCGGGCTGGTGCTGCCGGCGGCCACGGTGATCCTGTATGCCCTGTGGCAACGCGACTGGGGCTTCATTCTGCGCATCCGCCCCATACGCGGCCTGCTGATCCTGCTGGCGATTACCGCGCCGTGGTTCATCGCGGTATCGCTGGCCAACCCCGAGTTCGCCCATTTCTTTTTCATCCACGAGCATTTTCAGCGCTTCCTGACCAAAGCCCACGGCCGCTACCAGCCGATGTGGTACTTCGTCCCCATCCTGCTGCTGGGCATGCTGCCCTGGCTGGGCAGCCTTCTGCCGGGCCTCGCCGCAGGTTTCCGGCGCGAGGCCGGGCGTCGTTTTCAGGCACGCCGTTTCCTGCTGGTGTGGGCAGTACTGGTCTTCGTATTTTTTTCCGCCTCCAGTTCCAAGCTGGCCTCCTACGTGCTACCCATCTTCCCCGCGCTCGCCGCCCTGATCGGCCTGCATCTGGCGGGACATGCCGTTTCCCGGCGCATCGAATGGCATGCCCTGCCGGCGATCGTCATTGGCGGCGCCTGCCTCTTTCTGGTGCCGCAGGTCACCCGTTTTGCCAACGAGCAGGTTCCGGCGGCGCTCTACGCCGCCTACCAACCCTGGCTGTACGGCGGCTCGGCGGCCTTGCTGCTCGGTGGCCTTGCTGCTTTCTGGCTGGGGCGGCGCGGGCGCAGCGTGGCCGCCGTATTCGCCCTGGCCTGCGGCGGCTTTGCCTTCGGTCAGGGTTTCCTGCTGGGGCACGACAGCCTCGGCTCGGTCAACTCGGCGCACGATGTTGCCGCGACGATCCGCGGCCAAGTGCCGCCGGACGCTCCATTCTTCAGCGTCAACACCTATGACCAGAGCCTGCAGTTCTATCTGAAGCGCACCACCACCATGGTCGCCTACCGCGACGAACTGGGCTTCGGCATCGAACAGGAGCCGCAGAAATTCATTCCCGACATCGCCGGTTTCGAGCGGGCGTGGAGCGCCGCCCCCGTCGCCTGGGCATTGATGTCGCCCGCCACATGGAAGGAAATGAGTGAAAAAGGATTGCCCATGAGCGAAATCGTCCGCGACACCCGCCGCGTCATTGTGAAGAAGCCATGACATGAACGGCCTCAGTTTCTCTCTGGTTCTGGCCGGCGTGCTGCTCAACGCCGCTGCTCAACTGTTCCTGAAAGCTGGCACCAACGCCGTCGGCCATTTCGACTTCCATGCCGATAACATTGTTCCGGTCGGCCTCAAACTGGCGTTTCAACCTTTCATCATGGGCGGCATGGCCTGCTACGCGGTCAGCCTGGTGATCTGGATCATGGCTCTCTCGCGTGTCCCCGTGTCAATCGCCTACCCGATGCTGTCGATCGGCTACGTGATCAATGCCTTCGTCGCCTGGCAATGGTTCGGCGAAGCGCTGGCCGCGCAAAAACTGCTGGGGATAGGCTTCATCGTCGTCGGCGTGTTCCTGGTGGCACGCTCGTGAACGTTCCATTCCTGCCGTTCACGCGTCCCTCGATCGACGAGGAAACAATTGCCGAGGTCGCGAACGTTTTGCGCTCGGGCTGGATCACAAGCGGCCCCAAGGTGCAGGCTTTCGAGGCCGCACTTTCCGACTACTGCG
>CAMBRI010000138.1 GCA_945870205.1 Sulfuritalea hydrogenivorans sk43H
GGGCGCGGAAGCGCTCGAAAGTCAGGCGATGGCGAATTGCGATGCCGAGACCGTGATCCATCAGCGTTATGTCGGCAGCCGGATCCTCGTTGCCGACGACGAACCGATAAATCGGGAAATCGCCAAGATGTTGCTGGAAGACATCGGCCTCGTGATCGACACGGCCGAAGATGGCGAAATGGCGGTTGCCCTGGCGCAAATTACGAGCTATGCGGCCATCTTGATGGACATGCAAATGCCGAACCTCAATGGCCTGGAGGCGACGCAACAGATTCGGGAGATTCCCGGGGCGCAGCAAATTCCGATCATCGCCATGACGGCCAATGCATTTGCCGAAGACAAGGCCCGCTGCATAGCCGCGGGAATGAATGACTTTCTGATCAAACCTTTCAATCCTGATGTGCTGTTTTCGATTTTGCTGAAGTGGCTAAATCAGCACCACGTTTAACGCGAAATACCATGTTCGGGGCCCCGAGTGACTTCGCACATAGCGCGCCGCCGCAGCCGGCTGGCTGTGCAAAGCCAGCGGTTGGGAGGGGGATGGGGGACCGACGATGTTGCTACTTTCAATGAGATAGCCATAACTTAGCCAGTAGCCCCCATCCCCTCCCCAGCCCTCCCCTTGAAGGGGAGGGAGCCTGGCTCTGCTAGATTCAATTTTTTCAATTCGGTGGTTGGGAGATGTGTGCATACGTTAGCGCGAGGGGGGAGGGTGCGCGCCTTAGAGATGCGTCTGCTGGCGAAGCCTGCGCAGGTTGTCCTGCGCGGATTCGAAGTCGAAGCAATTGATTTGCCGTTCCAGTTCGTCGCAGGGCGGCCCGAGAATGAGTCGCAGCGATGCCGCGTGCGCTGCAAACAGATGCATGGCGGCAGTGGCCCCTTGACCCAGCAGGTGGTCGAGATTGTCGAGCACCGCGTTCAGGCTTGCGGCGTCCGTTGGCGCAGGGTCGATCTCTGCCGGAGTTGCCGCCCAGGGCTGCAGGGCATCGGCCAGCACGGCGTATTCACGGTTGATCGCGCCGATTGCCGTGGCGATTGCCTCGCCAGGAATGCTCGCTTGCGGGGCGGTAGCTAACAGGGATTCCAGACTTTCCGCGATATCCGCCAAGTGATCCGCGCCAAGCGTGGCTGCGGTGCCCTTGATGCTATGCGCACGCCGCTGCGCCGTGGCGTGGTCACCGGCGCCAAGGCTCGCGGCGAGCCTGGCCATCTCGTCGGCGTGCGATTCGACAAATCGGGCGAGCAGGCCCAGATACCTCTCGGCATTACCGCGCAACACGGCCAGGCCGATCGCCAGATTCATGCCGGGCAGGCAGGCCAGGCGCGCCAGAGCGGCGGCCGTTGCCACGTCGGCGGACATCGCCGCAAGCGCGGGGCCTGGCTGCCCGCCTGTTCCATCCGGATTATCGGCTGCTGCGGTGGGCTGCAGCCACTTCAGCAGCGCCGTAAATAAGGTATCCGGCTCCAGGGGCTTGATCAGGAAGTCGTTCATTCCCGCGGCTATGCAGCGTGCCTTGTCTTCGGCAAAGGCGTTGGCAGTCACGGCGATGATCGGTGTGTGCCGGTATCCGGGAAGTTCCCGTATCTGTCGGGTCGCCTCCAGGCCATTCACTTTCGGCATCTGCATATCCATGAAAATGGCGGCGTAACTGTTCTCGCGCGCCAGCGCAATAGCCTCTGCTCCGTCCTGCGCCGTGTCGACCACAAGATCGACCGCCTCAAGATGCATCAGGACGACTTCCCGGTTGATCGGCTCGTCGTCAGCCACCAGGATGCGCTGGCCATGGCAGCGATGCCGGATCTGCGCCTCGGCATCGGCGACGGCCACTGCCGGCGCGGCGCGTGTCGCGTCGCCTTTCTTGAGCGTCACGGTAAACCAGAAGGTGCTACCTACTCCCGGAGTGCTCTCGACCCCGGCTTCTCCGCCCATCAGTTCGGCCAGGCGGCGGGTGATCGCCAGGCCAAGACCGGTGCCGCCGTACTTGCGGGTCATTGAATTGTCGGCCTGCTCGAAGGCGCTGAAGAGTCGAGACATGGCTTCGGGCGCGATGCCGATGCCGGTATCCGTCACCTCGAAGCGCAGGCGTGCCGCGTCAGCGGTTTCCTCCTGCGTGATGGCACGCAGTGTCACTCTGCCCACGTCGGTGAATTTGATGGCATTGGTGGCGTAGTTGAGCAAGGCCTGGTGCAATCGCGTCGGGTCGCCCACCAGGTGCTGCGGCGAATGCCCGGCTTCGATCAGAAAGCGGATGCCCTTTGCCCTGGCGCGATCCGAGAGGATCGAACTGACATGGCTCAGCAACTCGTCGATGGCGACCGGTGCTTCCTCCAGCACGAATTTCCCGGCCTCGATTTTCGAGATGTCGAGGATGTCGTTGATCACGCCTAAAAGATGCTTGGCCGAGGTGTCGATGGTGTCCAGCCGCACGGCCTGCTGCGCTGTTACCCCACTGCGGCGCAAAAGATGTGCCATGCCCATGATGCCGTTCATCGGGGTACGGATCTCGTGGCTCATGTTGGCCAGGAACATGCTCTTGGCACGATTGGCTGTTTCGGCATCGTCACGGGCCTGCGCCAGTTCGGTGGTGCGGGCGACGACCAATTCCTCAAGGTGATGGCGATGCTGGTCGAGTTCGGCTTCGGCTTTTTTGCGCTCGGTGATGTCGAACATGACGCCGATGATTCCGCCGACGCTGCCATCCGCGTCCATGAACGTGGCCCTTTGAAACATTACGTCGATGCGCTCTCCGTGCGCAGGCTGGACCTGCGTTTCATAGGCCTGCGATCCGGGATTGCCGATCAGTTCGCTATCTGCCGCCTGATAGCGATCGGCCAACTCCCTGGGTGCAATGTCATGAACGGTCGCACCGATCAGCGTCTCGCGCCGCAGATCGAGCAAGTCGAGGTAGCGCTGGTTGCCGCCCAAATAGCGCCCCTGCCTGTCCTTGTAGAACACCGGGCCGGGAATCGCCTCGATCAACTGCTCCATGAAACTCAGCTGTTGCGTAAGTTCCGCCGTACGCTCGGCAACACGTTGCTCCATCTCGGCATAGCTCTGGCGCAAGGCTTCCTCGGCCTGGTGATGACGGGTGACGTCCTCCATGGTCCAGGTCCAGACCTGGCCTTCGTTGCCCTGCGTGGGCCTGCCCACGACGCGAGCCCAGATGGGAGTGCCGTCCTGCTTCCGGTAGCGCAGCTCGCCATCGAAGCCCTGTGTTTTCTTCGCCACCGTTTGCATGTGCAGGCTGGCCGCTTCCCAATCTTCGTCGTTGCCAAACAGTTCGCGGGAGGTCTTGCCGGCGAGGCCGCCCGACGGGAAGCCGAAGATTTCTTCAAAGCGGCGGTTGCAACGCAAGAAGACCCGACCCCGCATGTGGGCGATGCCAATCATCGCATTGTCGAAAATCAGCGCGTACTCCCTGATGTTCTTCGACAAGGCCTCTTCGGCCGAACGGCGCGCGGTCGTGTCTTCGTAGGTCCAGATCCAGGTTTGGCCATCTCTCGTGGTATCGATCAGGCGGCCGGCAATATGGCACCAGATGGGCGTGCCATCCTTCCTGACGTAACGGATCTCGCCGTCGTAGACGTGCTTTTCATTGCCCGCGAGATAGACCAGGCGCCCGGCGGCTTCCCATTCCTCATCGCTGGCGAACAGAACCCGCGTTGACTGCCCGACCAGTTCTGCCGATGACCAGCCGAAGAGTTCCTCGAGCCGGTGATTGCAGCGCAGAAAAGTGCGGCCGCGCTGGTAGGAAATGCCGATCAGCGCGTTGTCGAAAATCATCTGCTGTTCCAGATTGCTCTGGCGCAAGGCTTCTTCGGTCGCGCGACGGGCGGTAATGTCTTCGTACAGCCAGACCGTGCCGGCGCCTGGATCCGTGGCGTCGACCTGACTGCCGACGACATGGCAGCAGATGGGCGAGCCGTCGCCGCGAACATAGTCCAGATCCTCATCGAGGACCGAGCGCTCGCGGAGTATGGAATAAACCTTGGCGCCGTTGTTCGCCCATGCTTGCTCATGCGGAAACAGGACCCGGGTCGAACGGCCGATCAGCGCACCGTGCGAATGCCCGAATATTTCTTCAAAGCGCGGATTGCAGCGCACGATCACCCGGTCACGGACGAACATGATCCCGGTATGCGCCCGGTCGAAAATCAGCATTTGCTCGTTGAGCAGGTTCTTCAGCGCGTCTTCAGTCCGCCGCTTCTCGGTG
This sequence comes from Sulfuritalea hydrogenivorans sk43H, assembly GCA_945870205.1. Taxonomy (GTDB): domain Bacteria; phylum Pseudomonadota; class Gammaproteobacteria; order Burkholderiales; family Rhodocyclaceae; genus Sulfuritalea; species Sulfuritalea hydrogenivorans_A. Next base: position 4,215 of record CAMBRI010000138.1, read on the forward strand.
ACGTCATCGTAGAGTCCGACATAACCTTCGTCCGGGTTGTCGGGATTGATCTGACTGCCGATGACCTGGCACCAGACCGCCTTGCCATCCTTGCGCTGATAGAGGTCTTCACCACTGAAGCTGCCGGTGCGGGAAACCATTGAGTAGGAGCGGCGGCCCGTTTCCTCCCATGCCTCATCGCTGGAGAAGTAAACCCGTGTCGATTGGCCAGCCAGTTCGCCTGGACCGTAGCCGAAGATTTCCTCGAAACGCCGATTGCAACGCTGGATGACGCGGTTGCGCAAGACCACGATGCCGATTTGGGCTTGCTCGAAAATCAGCGTCTGCTCGCGCACCAGCGCCTGCAGGGCCTTCTCGGACTGGCGCTTTTCGGTGACGTCATCGTAGAGCCAGACATGGCCTTCTTCGGGCCTATCTGGGTTGACCAGACCGCCGACGGCGCTGATCCAGAGCGGGCTGCCATCCTTGCGCCGGTAGATATCCTCGGTGGCAAAGGTCTTGCTTCCGCTGATCGCCGAGTAGGCGCGCTGCCCGATTTCCTCCCAGGCCTGGTCGCTGAAGTAGAAAATACGGGTGGGTTGATCGATCAGTTCGCCCGGCCCATAGCCCATGATCTCCTCGAAGCGGGGATTGCAGCGCTGGATCCGTCGATCGCGCAGCAGCACGATGCCGATCTGGGCCCGCTCGAATATCAGTTGGTGCTCGCGCAGCAACTGCTGTTGGGGAGTCTCTGGGCGGGTAGTCGTCATGCCATGATCTTAGAAAGGCTAAGAGGGGTCACTGTTCTGACTATAACTTTCATCATAGACCCAATTGGCACCGCCAGCGGCGAAAAGTTGGCCGGGACGGCGCACATGGCATAGCCGCCGGACTGGAACTGTCAGGCCACTTTTGTCAGCAGCGCTCGCGCTTGATCGAAGGCCGCCATCGCCTTCTGATGTTGTGCGCGCGCCTGGACGATGGAGCGTTCCTTCACCGGCCCATAGCCGCGGATGTACTCCGGGATGCAGGCGAGGGCTATCGCCGCGTCGAGATTCCCTGGATCGAGCTGGTCCAGGAGGTGGGCCACGGTGCGTTCATAGTCTTCGATCAATTCGCGTTCCTGTCGGCGCTCGGCAATCCGGCCGAAGGGGTTGAAGGCCGTGCCGCGCAGGAACTTGAACCGGGCGAGGAGTTTCATCACCGGCAGCAGCCATGGTCCGAAACGAATCTTTTTCGGTTCGGCCCCCGGATTGACGCCACGGCTCCAGGGCAGCGTGATGTGGAAGCTGAGCCGGTAGTCGCCTTCGAAGCTGGCCGATAAGCTGTGCTGGAATTGCGGATCGGCGAACAGTCGCGCCACTTCGTATTCGTCCTTGTAGGCCAGCAGCTTGAAGTAGTTGCGGGCAACGGCGTCCGCAAGTGCCGTGCTGTCGGGGGCGTTCTGTGCTTCGCGCCGTCGCGTATCTTCGACCAGTTTGAGGTAGCGAGCCGCGTAGGTGGCATCCTGATAGGCCGTCAGGAAATCGCGGCGCCGCAGGATGGCTTCATCGAGTGTGGCGGACAACCGGTGTGCCGGTACCTTGGATTCGTCGATGCCAAGCAGGGCGTCCACGCCCTCCGGGTCGAGGGCCGTGCGCCGCCCCCAGGAGAAGGCGCGCCGGTTCTCGTCCACGGTGGAGCCGTTGAGCTCTATCGCCTGCAGCAGTGCCTCCGAAGACAGCGGTACCAAGCCGCGCTGGAAGGCATAGCCGAGCATGAAAATATTGGTGGCGATCGAATGCCCCATCAGGCGCGCGGCAAGGCGGCTGGCCTCGATGAAGCTCACCGCGTCGGCACCTGCCGCATCGACGATGGACTGCTCCATGGCGCCGGAGGGGAAAGCCCGATCCGGATTGCGCACGAACTCGCCGGTGATCGCCTGGCCGGTATTCACGATGGCCTGGGTCAGGCCGGCCGCGGTCTTGGACAGGGCATCGTCGCTGGCGGCGACGACCATGTCGCAGCCCAGCAGCAGCCTTGCTTCTCCGGTGGCGATGCGCGAGGCATGGAGCTGGCCCTGGCGATTGGCAATCCGTACATGCGACATCACGGCACCACCTTTTTGGGCGAGTCCCGTCATGTCGAGCACAGTGACGCCCTTGCCTTCGAGATGTGCCGCCATGCCCAGCAGGGCGCCTATGGTCACCACGCCGGTGCCGCCGACGCCGGCAACGAGGATGCCGTAGGGGTGGCTCAAATCGATCGGCACGGGTTCCGGCAGGTCGGCGAACTCGGCAGGGCCTGACGCCAGGGCGCGGCCACGGCGGACGGCGCCGCCGTGCACGGTGACGATGCTCGGGCAGAAGCCGGTGACGCAGGAGTAGTCCTTGTTGCAGGAATACTGGTCGATGGCGCGCTTGCGGCCAAACTCGGTCTCGACCGGAATCACCGCGAGGCAGTTGGACTTGAGGCTGCAATCGCCGCAGCCCTCGCAAACCATTTCGTTGATGAAGACGCGAGTTTCTGGATCCGGAAAACGGCCGCGCTTGCGCCGGCGGCGCTTTTCCGCAGCGCAGGTCTGGTCGTAGATCAGGGCGGTGACGCCGGGAGTTTCGCGCAGTTCGCGCTGGGTGGCGTCGAGTTCGTCGCGATGGCGAATCTCGATGCCCGGTGCAAAGTCGGCCACACCCTTGTACTTTTCCGGCTCGTCGGACATCACGATGATGCGCTTGACATCCTCGGCTGCCAGCTGGCGGGTAAGCTGGGGCACGGTCAGGGTGCCGTCCAGCGGCTGGCCGCCGGTCATGGCGACGGCGTCGTTGTAGAGCAGTTTGTATGTGATATTGATCTTGCCGGCGACGGCGGCGCGAATTGCCAGCATGCCGGAATGGAAATAGGTGCCGTCGCCCATGTTGGCGAAGATGTGTTTTGTTCCGCTGTGCCCCGAAACACCCAGCCAGGCCGCGCCTTCGCCGCCCATGTGGGAAATGGTGAGGGTGTTGCGGCCCATCATGACGGCCATCAGGTGGCAGCCGACGCCGCCCAGCGCGCAGCTGCCCTCGGGCACTTTGGTCGATTGGTTGTGCGGACAGCCGGGACAGAAGTAGGCGGTGCGCATCAGCGTCACGCGCGGGCGGGACAGCGCCTTGGCCTTGTCGTCGAGGAAGGCGATGTAGTTCGCGATGCGCGCCGAGCTGTGGAAGCGAGCAATGCGCGCGGCGATGGCGCGGGCGACGATGGCCGGCGACAGTTCCGAAGTGGGAGGCAACAGCCAGCGGCCGACCGGAGCCGGCCATTCGCCGGATTCGTCATACTTGCCGAAGACCTTTGGCCGTACGTCATCGCGCCAGTTGTAGAGCATTTCTTTCAACTGGTATTCGATCACCTGGCGCTTTTCCTCGACCACCAGGATTTCTTCCAGTCCCTCGGCGAAATGCCGCACCGAGTCGGCTTCCAACGGCCAGGGCATGCCGACCTTGAACAGGCGCAGGCCGATATCGGCGGCATACTGCTCGTCGATGCCAAGATCATCGAGGGCCTGGCGCACGTCGAGATAGGCCTTGCCGCAACTGATGATGCCCAGCCGCGGTCGCGGGCTGTCGAAGATTATGCGGTTGAGCTGGTTGGCGCGGGCATAGGCGATGGCGGCATAGACCTTGAATTCCTGCAGGCGGTGTTCCTGTGCCAGCGGCGGGTCGGGCCAGCGGAGATGCACGCCGTCGGGCGGCAGCTGGAAATCGGTTGGAATGACTATATTCAGGCGCTCGGGATCGACATTCACCGTCGCCGAACTTTCCGCCGTATCCGAGGTCAGCTTGAGTGCCACCCAGCAGCCGGAATAGCGCGACATGGCCCAGCCGTGCAGGCCGAAGTCCAGATACTCCTGCAGATCGGCCGGGGCCAGCACCGGGATACCGCAAGCCGAGAACATGTGTTCGCTCTGGTGTGCGACGGCCGAGGAACGCGCCGCCGGATCGTCCCCGGCGATCAGCAGCACGCCGCCATGCTTCGACGTGCCGGCGTGGTTGGCATGCTTGAACACGTCGCCGCAACGGTCGACGCCCGGACCCTTGCCGTACCACATGGAGAAGATGCCATCGAACTTGGGCTGCGGGAACAAATGCAGTTGCTGTGTACCCCATATCGCGGTGGCAGCAATGTCTTCATTGACGCCGGGCTGAAAGGTGATGTCCTGCTGCTCGAGAAATGGCCCGGCGGCGTGCAGCGCGTTATCCAGTCCGCCCAGGGGCGAGCCGCGATAGCCGGAGACATAGCCGGCAGTATGCAGGCCGGCCTTGCGGTCCATGGCGTGTTGCAGCATGGGCAGGCGGGCCAGCGCCTGCATGCCGGTGAGGAAGACGCGGCCGTGCTCGAGCCGGTATTTGTCGTCGAGTGAAACATTGGCAAGATTCATCTGCATTCCCTTCGGTGCTGATTCGCGCATGCTGGTGCAAAGGGTTGCGCGTCATCCGTCACAAGTGCGACCCGCAGCGGATCGCGGGGCTCAATGGCTTTGGCGAAAGCGGGCAGATCGGGAACTGTGCGTGGTGGTGCACCACCATGTCCGGTAACGCGTCGAAATCCGGAAGGAGGCGGTCATGAACGGGCCGCTTTCTCTGCAGCCCGGCGACTGAAGCGCTGGGCGAGTTTCGGCGCGCGTCCCGGTGTGCTCCAGGGGCATACGGCGAGGCAGATGCCGCAACCGAAGGTTTCGTTGAAGTAGGGAATGCAGCGGTCAAAATTCACCGCCCACTTGACCGTGCCGCGCACCAGTTGCTTGTCGTTGCTGATGGCCTGTGGCGGACAGGCATTGGTGCACACCTGGCAGTTCAGGCAGAAGTCGTCGGCGCCGAAGCGGTCGGGCGCATCGGCCAGCAGCGACATGTCTGTTTCCACGGCAGCGATGCGGAAGCTGGAGCCGTATTCGCGGTTGATCAGCGAGCCGTGCTTGCCCAGTTCGCCAAAGCCGCAGGCGATCGCCGCCGGCAGCAGGTTGAGGGAGCCGACCCAGGGGCCGGCGTGAGGCTTTGCCTGGAAGCCCTGGCTGCGGATCCAGTGGGCCAGCCAATTCGCCACGCGTGCGCCACGGTTGTACTGGTCGCAGACCTCGAGCTGGCCTTCCGGGTCCTCGGCGCTGGAAGGCACGCGTGACAGGCGTGCATGGTTCATGGCGTTGCCGATCACCACGAGATGCGGCAGCGTGCTCTCGAAGCCCTCATAGACCCAGGTCGGATCGATGTTGGCGACGCCCACCAGTTCGGCCTCGCTGCCTAGTCCGGGATAGTCGGCGGGGCGGGCGCCGGGCTTGTTCAAGGCAAAGGCCTTGACGCGATGCGTCCATTTCTCGGCAGAGTCCCCCGTGCGCTCGGCGGCCGGGTCGGGCAGTTTGTGCGGCCCGCGATCGGCGTTGGCATACACCTCGCGGTAGGCCTCGACGCTGGAAAAGCGCTGCTTGACGGCATCCAGCAGGCGGGCGAAAGGATGGTCGCCGGGCTTCTTCAGCCAGAAGATCTGGCGTGGGCGTCGCGGCTCGATTTCACCGAATCCATTGAAGGTGCAGCCGGAGATTTCAGGCAACAGCGCCGCGTACTCCGGTGAAGGAGCCCACGGCGGCTGATTCTTCTTGCTCATGCTGGCTGCGAAAATTCGCGTGGCCGGGGCTCCACGAGATTCGTGCAGATGGCTGAACGTGAAACAGCATGTTCTGAGCGACTGCTGATAGTCGAGCGCAGCGAGCCAATCGATAGCCTCCCCGCGAGGGGGCGAGGCGGGAATTCGCGACGCATGCGTCGCGCCGCCGCAGCCGGCTGGCTGCGCAAAGCCAGCCGTGGGCCGCGCAGCGGAGGGGAGGGGCGGGCCTTCAATTTGCCTTTCGCGTGTTTCATCTTCAGCGGTTGGCTATAGCTGGCACGAGCGTCAGTCCTTGACCCGCGAGAACTTGCCGTCCTTGACCGTGATCATCACCTGGCCGCGGAGGTCATAGCCGGAGTGATCTTTCGCCGTCATGGTGATCACGCCTTGCGATGCCAGCAGGTCCTTGGTGCTCTCCAGCGCATCGCGCAGCGCATTGCGAAACTCCTGCGTGCCCGGCTTGCCGGACTTGGCGGCGATCGGTATGGCGCGGATCAAGAGCAGGCCCGCGTCGTAGGTGCCGGCGGCGAAGATCGGCGGCTTGGCGCCGAACTGCTTCTCGTAGCCGCTGATCAGGTCCAGCGTTACCGACTTGGTCGGGGCGCTGTCCGGAATTTCATCCGGCACGACCACCAGCGGGCCAAGAATCAGGGCCCCTTCCACTTTCTTGCCACCGATCTGCAGGAAGGATCCGGATGACGCGCCGTGGGTCTGGAAAATGGGCCCTTTGAAGCCAGCATCGACCAGTTGCATGTGCGGCATGGCAGCGTCGGCGCCGACGCCGGCAACCATCATGGCATCGGGCTTGGCGGCGATCATCTTCAGCGCCTGGGCGAGCGCAGTGGTGTCTTTTGCGCCGTAGCGCTCGTTGGCCACGACCTTGATGCCGGCTTTTTCGGCCATCGGGGTGAAAGTCTTGTACCAGTTCTCGCCATAGGGGTCGTTGCGGCCGATGAAGGCGACGGTCTTGATGCCGCGCTTGCTCATCGCAGCGACCAGTCCTTCGCTGACCACGTCATCGTTGGGGTGGGTCTTGAACACCCAGCG
>CAMBRI010000139.1 GCA_945870205.1 Sulfuritalea hydrogenivorans sk43H
CGGTCGTACTGGCCGGAATGCCGCCCATGTCGAGGATCTGTGACCAGCGGAAGCTGAACCAGCCGTTGCGCAAGACCAGGCAGCGGCGCCCGCCGGCAAACTGGCGCGCCACGGCCTCCATGGCATAGGTGCCGCCGCCGGGCACCACGGCGACCGCGCTGGCACCATAGGCTCGTTTGAGAATGGCCGAAACGTCGCGCATGACGCCCTGAAAGGCCTGCGACATATGGTTCAACGCACGATCGGTATAGACCACCGAATATTCCAGCAGTCCATCGGGATCAACGGTATTGAGCAAGCCAGGCATCGTTCATTCCATTTCAATAGATTGGATGGCAGGCAGGCGAGGACTGCGCCACGCCGGCCAAGGTAACGGATTTCTTAAAAAGTTCCGGGGTAGGCGCCGCCGTCGAGCAGCCAGTTCTGCCCAGTGATGAAACCGGCCTGGGTCGAACACAGCCAGGCGCAGGCGGTACCGAATTCCTCCGGATTGCCAATGCGTCCGGCGGGGATGGTCGCCACGCGCTCGGCCAGCACCTGCTCGTAGGGGACGCCACGCGCCTTGGCCTGGCCGCCGATTACCGTCGCGATACGATCGGTGTCGAAAAATCCTGGCAGCAGGTTGTTGATGGTCACGTTGTGCGCTACCGTCTTTCGCGCCAGGCCGGCGACAAAACCTGTGAGACCTGAGCGCGCGCCGTTGGACAGGCCCAGCACATCGATCGGCGCCTTCACTGCGCCCGAGGTGATGTTCACGATGCGGCCGAACTTGCGCGCGATCATGCCGTCTACCGTGGCCTTGATCAGCTCGATCGGCGTCAGCATGTTGGCATCGAGCGCGGCGAGCCAGTCGTCGCGCGTCCAGTTGCGGAAATCGCCAGGCGGCGGTCCGCCGGCATTGTTGATCAGGATGTCGGGCTGCGGGCAGGCCGCCAGCGCGGCAGCGCGACCGGGCGCGGTGACGATGTCGGCGGCGACCGTGGTGACGGTGACGCCGGTCGCGGCGCGAATCTCCGCCGCGGTCTTTTCCAGCGCCTCGGCGCCGCGCGCCACGAGAGTCACGGCCACACCTTCTCGCGCCAGCGCAAACGCGCAGCCGCGGCCCAGTCCCTTGCTCGATGCGCACACCAGTGCAGACTTGCCACGTAGCCCCAGGTCCATGTTCAGCCTTTCAGAAATCAGTCTTGAGAAAATCCGCGACCAGCCGGTTGAATATCTCCGGCTGCTCGATGCAGGAAAGATGCGATGCCGAAGGAATGATTTCCAGCCGTGCGCCGGGAATGGTTGCTGCGATGACTTCCGACATCGCCGGCGGCGTGCCGGGGTCGTCGGCACCAACGATGACCAGGGTAGGCGCGACGATCCCGCCGATTCGCGCCGTGATATCCAGTGCCCGGATCGCCGTGGCGCAGCCGACGTAGCCTGTGGTCGGCGTACTGCGGATCTGTGTGGCGATGCGCGCCACGGCAGCCGGGTGCGCGGCTCGGAAGCCCGGCGTGAACCAGCGGGCGAGGGTGCCCTCGACCACGCCAGCACATCCCTGGGCGAGGACAATGGCGATGCGTTCGTCCCACAAGGGGCCGGCCTCGGGCGGAATCCGGCTGGTGGAATTGGCGATCACCAGCTTGTCCGCCCGTTGCGGCGTCGATAACGCCAGATGTTGGGCGATCATGCCGCCCATCGAAAGGCCAACGAAGTGCGTGCTCTCGATGTCCAGCACATCGAGCAGACCGTTGAAATCGGCAGTCAGTTGATCGAAGCTGTAAGGGCCGACCGGTGCACTGCTGCCGCCATGGCCGCGCGTGTCGTAGCGCAGCACCGAAAACTTCGGCGCCAGCGCCGCAGCGAGTTCATCCCACATGCTCAGGTCGCAGCTCAGTGAATGCGAAAGCGTGACCCACGGTCCGCCGCCTTCGATCTCGTAGCGCATCGTGATGCCGTTGACTTCGACAGTTTTCATGCGGCCTCCAGTTTGGCGACTGACAGCGCCAGCCATTTCATGCCGGCGTGTCCAAAATTTACCTGCACGCGGGCGTCAGTTCCGCCGCCCTCGGCATTGACGATAACGCCCAGGCCAAATTTGGTATGCATCACGCTCTGGCCGATGCGAAAGGCGCTGCCGGCGGACTCGCTGCGTCTTGGCGTTGCAGCATAGGTGGTGGTTGTGGACGCGGCAAAGCCTCCCTTGCCGGCGCGTGGCGTCAGCCATTTGACCAGTTCTTGCGGAACTTCATCGAGGAAGCGCGATGGCAAGTTGTAGCGTGTCTGGCCGTGCAGCATGCGGGTCTGCGCAAAGCTCAGGTAAAGCCGCTGCCGGGCGCGGGTCACGGCGACATACATCAGGCGCCGCTCTTCTTCCAGCCCCGATTTTCCGTCCCTCGTTTCGGACAGGGAGTTTTCGTGCGGGAACAGCCCGTCTTCGAGACCGCTGATAAAGACCACGTTGAACTCCAGGCCCTTGGCCGAATGCACGGTCATAAGTTGCAGCGCGTCGTCGCCCTCCCCGGCCTGGTGTTCGCCGGCTTCGAGCGAGGCGTGTGCCAGGAATGACGAAAGATCGTTGCCGAATTCGCCGGTTATCTCTCCATCCTGATTCGGCGTGCCTTCCTCGGCGACAAAGCTGGCGGCGGCATTGATCAATTCGTCGAGGTTGTCCAGCCGTTCCTGGCCTTCTTTCTCGTTCTGGTAGTGGGAGCGCAGGCCGGAGAGTTCGAGCACGTGGTCGACCAGTTCCGGCAGCGGCAGGTGGGCGGCATCGCGCAGTGTGACAATCAGTTGCGCGAATGCAGCGAGCTTGGCGCCGCCGGCGCCGAAGACCTGCGGGATTGCCGAATGCAGGCTGCTGTTGGCGGCCCTGGCCGCGTCCTGCAGGTTCTCCAGGCTGCGCGCGCCGATGCCGCGCGCGGGGAAATTCACTACGCGGGCAAAGGCCGTGTCGTCATCGGTGTTGGCGATCAGGCGCAAATAAGCCAGTGCGTGCTTGATCTCGGCGCGCTCGAAAAAGCGCAGGCCGCCATACACGCGATAGGGCAGGCCGGCGTTGAACAGTGCGTGTTCCAGCGCGCGCGACTGGGCATTGCTGCGGTAGAGCAAGGCAATCTCGGCACGGGTATGACCGTCGCGCTGCAGGGCCTTGACTTCTTCGACGATCCAGCGCGCTTCGTCACCATCGGAATAGGATTCGTAGATGCGGATCGGCTCGCCGCTGCCGGCCTCGGTCCACAGGTTCTTGCCCAGGCGTTGGGGGTTGTTCTTGATGATGGCGTTCGCCGCGTCGAGGATGTTGCCGTGGGAGCGGTAGTTCTGCTCCAACCGGATCATGTTGGCAACCTTGAACTCGCGTTCGAAGTCGCCCATGTTGCCGACGTCGGCGCCGCGAAAAGCGTAGATTGACTGGTCGTCGTCGCCGACGCAAAACAGGTGGGCTCCGCCGCCGGCGAGCAGTTTCAACCAGCGGTATTGAAGTTTGTTGGTATCCTGGAATTCGTCTACCAGCACATGCCTGAACCGTTCCTGGTAGTGGCGGCGCAATGGTTCGTTGCGCTCCAGCAGTTCGTAGGAGCGCAGCAGCAGTTCGGCAAAATCGACCACGCCTTCGCGCTGGCATTGCGCCTCGTAGGCTTCGTAGAGACCTATCCGTTTCCTCGCCCAGTCGTCGTACGCCTCCACCGCGGCGGCGCGCATGCCCTGTTCCCTCTGCGCGTTGATGAAATGGCAAAGCTCACGCGGCGGAAACTTCTCGTCATCGACATTGAGCGACTTCAACAGGCGCTTGACCGAGGCCTGCTGGTCGGCCGAATCGAGGATCTGAAACAACTGCGGCAGGCCGGCATCGCGATAGTGGGCGCGCAGCAGGCGATTGCACAGGCCGTGGAATGTGCCGATCCACATGCCCCTGACGTTGATCGGCAGCATGCTGGCCAGCCGCGTCTGCATCTCTTTGGCGGCCTTGTTGGTGAAGGTCACGGCGAGGAGCCCGGGCGGCGAAACCTGGCCGGTCGAAATCAGCCAGGCAATGCGCGTCGTCAGCACCCGCGTCTTGCCCGAGCCGGCGCCGGCGAGAATCAGGGCATGAGCGGGCGGCAGCGTGACGGCGGCGAGTTGCGGCGCATTGAGATGGTCGAGCAGGGGATTCATGAACATCGCCGGGAGGTTGTAACTCAATTATATCGACCTGACGCGAGTCAATCGGGCAATAGTAAGCACTAACAACGGCCACTGCCATAGCGAGAACATGTTGCACAGTGCGATATTGCATTGCAACAAAATTGTTGATTTTAGAGTGCCTCGCCCATAGCTACCCTGTAGAATCTGCGATGCTGCAATGCAGCACCAATGCATCCCGTTGTGTGCTGGACGGGCGGCCTCGGTCTACAAGACCGGGGTTGTCCGACTAAACAGGAGAACCGTATGAGATCTCGTTCCACGACACCAAAAATACTGCCCTGGCTGGCGCGGAAAGCCGGCATCAGCGCTTCCTGCGCTGCCGCACTGTGGCATGACGCAGAACGCTGGGCGGAGCGCAGGGCCACTGTCGGCAGCTCGGGCTATTACAAACTGGCCGTCGATCGACTGCTGGAACTTGCTGCCGCCGAATCCCTGCGCGAAGACGCCGCTTCCTTCGGCTGGCGTCCGTGGGCTCGCGCCCAGGCCCGGCTCTGGGCTGTCTCGATGCAGGTGGCTCAGGAAACTTCGGCCTTGACCTCGCGTGGCTGGCGGCTGATCAGTTCGGCTGCGCGCCAGCAGCAGTTGGGCTGATCGCTGCGCCGGCGTCAGCGCTGCACGCTGGGCTTGAGCCCGGTGGCGGCCTTTATGCGACTCGCTGCCGCTTCAGCATCTGCCGCGCTGGCAAAACCACTGATCAATAGATCGTAGCTCCAGCCACCACCCTCAACCCCGAGCGGTCGTACGCGCGTCGCAAATCCGGCATCACGTAACTTGTCATAAAGTTCAAGCGCCGCTTCTTCGCTGGCAGCAGACCCCGCCAGCACACTCCATTTACCTTTGGCACGCGCCGCGCCGTCACCGGCCAGGATTTCGGTTTGCCGTGCCAGTTTCCTGAAGACCTCGGGATCGAGCGTCTTGACCTCGGCCGCCTTGCCGTTTGGCGCATCGTAGTAGGTCAGCGGCTGACTCAGTTCGGTGGTCTGGCCTGCGCGCGTGATTTCGATGCGGCCTTCAAGCAGGGCCACCAGATCGCCATCGCGGTCCGTCTTGCCCCACAGGTCGGTGCCTCGAATGCCGATGGTCGCGGTGCCGACACGGATCGCGACATCGCGCGGCAGCGCCTTCTTCAGCTTGCCGGTAGTGAAGCGAAAGGCCCCCGCGAGGACGTCGAGAGCACCGCGAAAGGTCTTGTCGGGCTGGGTGCTGCGGGAATGAAAGGTGAATCGCGCGCCTTCACCCAGCTTGACGCGACTTCCTTCCGCCAGCATCAGGTAGGCCCGCGCACCCGAACCGGTGCGCAGCACATCGCCACTTTGCAGTTCCATCCCGGCCACGAGCGGTACCGTAATGCCGCCACGATCACGCCAGGCGGGCGACTGCACGGCTTCGACGCTTGCTCCCGCGACCGCCGGGGCGGCCCAGGCTTCAGTGTCCGCAAACAGAATTCCCAACGAAGCCAGTACGGCGAAAAGCGGGGTCAAGGGGTGCAGGCGAATCCTTTCGAAAACGAGGTACTCAACAAAAGACGCTACCCCACGCGGGGCATGATTCCTGCGAAGAGGCGCCGAGGGGGCGGGTATAATTCCACCCCTCGCCAGCACAACAAACAAACGTCCCGGCCATGCAGGAAAAATATCTTCCGACCGACATCGAACAGGCCGCACAGGCCCACTGGAACAGCTCGCAGACTTTCCGTGCCGTTGCGAAATCCGACAAGCCAAAATACTACTGTCTGTCGATGTTCCCCTACCCGTCGGGCAAACTGCACATGGGGCACGTGCGGAACTATACCATCGGCGATGTGCTCTCCCGCTACCACGGCATGAAGGGCTACAACGTCCTGCAGCCCATGGGCTGGGACGCCTTCGGCCTGCCCGCCGAGAACGCCGCGATGCAAAACAGGGTGCCGCCCGCCACGTGGACCTGGGACAACATCGCCTACATGAAAAAGCAGCTCCAGTCACTCGGTTTCGCCCTCGACTGGGAGCGCGAACTGGCGACCTGCGCGCCCGAGTATTACAAGTGGAACCAGTGGCTGTTCCTGCGCATGCTGGAAAAAGGCATCGCCTACAAGAAGACCCAGGTGGTGAACTGGGATCCGGTGGACCTGACCGTGCTGGCCAATGAGCAGGTCATCGAAGGCCGCGGCTGGCGCACTGGCGCGCTGGTCGAAAAGCGCGAGATCCCCGGTTACTACCTGGCCATCACGAAATATGCCGACGAACTGTTGTCGGCGCTCGACACGCTGCCGGGTTGGCCGGAGCGGGTCAAGACCATGCAGGCCAACTGGATCGGCAAAAGCGCCGGCGTGCGCTTTGCGTTTCCCTACGAGCTCTCCGCCGCAGGCGGCACGAACATTCAGAGTGCCTCCGGCACTGAAAAGGGATTGCTCTGGGTATTCACCACGCGGGCCGACACCATCATGGGCGTCACCTTCTGCGCCGTCGCCGCCGAACATTCGCTGGCGACGCACGCGGCGAAGACCAATTCGGTGCTGGCAGCTTTCATCGACGAGTGCAAACATGGTTCAGTGATGGAAGCCGACATGGCAACCATGGAAAAGAAGGGCATGCCGACCGGCATCTTCGTCGATCACCCGCTGACCGGTGACAAGGTCGAGGTCTGGGTCGGCAACTACGTGCTGATGAGTTACGGGGAGGGCGCCGTGATGGCCGTGCCGGCCCATGACGAACGCGACTTCGAGTTCGCCAAGAAGTACGGCTTGGCGATCAAGCAGGTTATCGCCGTCGAAGGCGAAGAGTTCTCCCTCGACGGCTGGCAGGAGTGGTACGCCGACAAGCAGCGCGGCAAGTGCGTCAATTCCGGCAAGTACGACGGCCTCGGCCTCGAAGCCGCCACCGCGGCCATCGCCGCCGACCTTTCTGCCCGCGACCTGGGCAACACCCAGGTTCAATACCGCCTGCGCGACTGGGGCGTCTCGCGCCAGCGCTACTGGGGCTGCCCGATCCCGCTGATCCACTGCGATGGAGATGGAGCTACCGCGGGGTGCGGCACCGTGCCGGTACCGGATGATCAATTGCCGGTGAAACTGCCGGAAGACTGCGTGCCCGACGGTTCCGGCAATCCGCTGGCCAAGCGCGCCGATTTCGTGAATTGTGCCTGCCCCCAATGCGGCAAGCCGGCCAAGCGCGAAACCGACACCATGGATACCTTCGTCGATTCAAGCTGGTACTACGCGCGTTACTGCGTTGATCCCGCGACGCGCGCGGCAAATTCAGCCATGGTGGACGCCGGTACCAATCAATGGATGCCGGCCGACCAGTACATTGGCGGCATCGAGCACGCGATCCTGCACCTGCTCTACTCGCGTTTCTGGACCAAGGTGATGCGCGACCTGGGTCTGGTTACGTACGACGAGCCTTTTGCCAACCTGCTGACGCAGGGCATGGTGCTCAACCACATCTTCTCGCGTCGCTCGGACCGTGGCGGCATCGAGTACTTCGCGCCCGAAGAAGTCGATCTCGTGCGCGACGAAGGCGGTCACGTCACCGGCGCGACCAGCAAGGCCGATGGCCAGCCGGTCGACTACGGCGGCGTCGGCACCATGTCGAAATCCAAGCGCAACGGCGTCGATCCCCAATCGCTGATTGACGAGTTCGGCGCCGATACCGCGCGCTTCTTCATGATGTTTGCCGCGCCCCCGGAACAGACGCTGGAATGGTCCGACTCCGGAGTCGAGGGCGCCTACCGATTCTTGCGCCGCGTCTGGGCTTTCGGCTACGCCGCGCAGGCAACGATCAAGCCGCAGCCGGCGATGCAGGACAAGCTTCCCGAGCCGCTTGCCGCCATGCGCCGCGAAATCCACCTGTTGCTGAAGCAGGCGAATTACGACCTGGGCAAATTCCAGTTCAACACCGTCGCGTCGGCGGCGATGAAAATGCTCAACAGCCTGGAGAGGGCGCCAAAGGAAAATGGTCATGGCGCGGTGGTTGCCGAGTGTTTCGGTATCCTGCTGCGCATCCTCTCTCCGATCACGCCGCACATCTGCCACGCCTTGTGGATTGAACTTGGCTATGGAGGTGACATTATCCGGGCACCGTGGCCCGAACCTGCCGCTGAGGCTCTGGTGCAGGAAGAGGAAGAACTGGTGCTGCAGGTCAATGGCAAGCATCGCGGCAGCATCCGGGTGAAAGTCGGCAGCGACAAATCCGCAATCGAAAGCATCGCGGTGGCCTCGGAAGGCGCGCAGAAGTTCATGGAAGGCAAGGCGCCGAAAAAGATCATCGTCGTGCCCGGCCGTCTGGTTAACATAGTGGTTTGAGCCATAGTCGGCACCCGAGGAACCCCCCATGAATGCCCTGAGACTGTCCTTGATCCTGTTGCTGGTAGGCCTGTTGGGCGCCTGCGGCTTCAAGTTGCGCGGCAGTGCCGAGCTACCCGGCTACAAGTTGCCGTTTGCCACGATTGCCCTTTCACTGGCGCCCACGTCAGAGTTCTACGGACTGCTGAAACGCAACATCGAGGCCTCGTCGCCGGGGACCCGCGTCGTCGGCGATGTCAAGGAGGCCGAGGCCATTCTCACGGTACTGGCAGACAGCAGCCAGAAGAATATTCTCTCGCTCAATGCCGCCGGTCGTGCCCGGGAATATCAGTTGGTGCGAAGCTTCACCTTCAAGGTGCACGCCAATGTCGCCGCCATGGAGCCGGCCGCAGCGGTCAAGTACACCGACGTCCGACCTGCGGTAGTGGCAACCGAATACATAGCGCCCAGCACCATCACGCTGCGCCGTGAAATTACTTTCAGCGACGATCTGGTGCTGTCGAAGGAATCGGAAGAAGTGCTGCTCTGGCGCGACATCCAGGGCGACCTGGTGCTGCAGTTGATGCGTCGCCTGGCGGCAGCCAAACTGCAGCCGGTCAAGGTAGCCGAGTAGGCCCCATGCAGTTGCGGCCGGAGCAGCTCGCGGCGCATCTCGACAAGCCGCTGGCGCCGCTGTATCTCCTGCACGGCGACGAGCCGCTGCTGGTGATCGAGGCCGGCGACGCCATTCGTGCAGCGGCACGCAAGCAGGGCTTCGAGGAGCGCGAGGTCATCATCGTCGGCGCCCAGTTCAAATGGGAAGAGTTGTTCATGGCGGCCGGCAACATGTCGCTGTTCGGCGGCAGCAAACTGGTCGATCTGCGCATTCCATCCGGCAAGCCGGGGCGCGAAGGCAGCGAGGCGCTGCAGCGCTATGTCTCCACTCTGGGCCCCGGCATCGTCACCCTGATAACCCTGCCCGAACTCGACTGGCAGGCGAAGAAAGCGGCCTGGGTCACCGCGCTGTCGAATGCCGGGGTTGCCATTGAATGCAATGCACCGCCAGCGGCGCGTCTGCCGCAATGGCTCGCCGAACGCTTGGCGCGCCAGCAGCAAAGCGCGCCGCGCATCGCGCTGGAATTCATTGCGGCGCACGTCGAAGGCAATCTGCTCGCGGCGCACCAGGAGATCCTGAAACTTGGCCTGCTCTATCCGCCCGGGGAAATTTCACTTGAGCAAATCGAAGGGGCGGTCATGAACGTCGCTCGCTACGATGTGTCCGATTTGCGCGACGCCCTCAAGGCGCGCGACACCGTGCGTGCAGCACGCACTCTGGAAGGGCTCAAGGGTGAGGATGCCGCGCCGCCGCTGGTGCTCTGGGCGCTGGCCACCGAGGCGCGCAGCGCGGCTGCACGTCCGGCGCTGTTGCATGCGGCGAAGATTGACCGCATGATCAAGGGTCTCGCGCGTGGCGACATCTGGGACGAGTTTCTTCAACTTGCGCTGCGGCTGACACAGCCGAGGACACGGTAATGGACCTAAAAGCCTACATGCAACAGATAGGGCGCAACGCGCGGGCCGCGTCGCGCGCCACGGCGCGGGCTTCGACGGCAGCAAAAAACACGGCGCTGATGGCAATGGCCTCGGCCATCCGCGCGCGCTGCGGCGAACTGCTTGCAGCGAATGCCGCCGACGTCGCTGAAGCTCGCGGCAATGGGCTCGATGCAGCGATGATCGACCGCCTCACGCTTACGGAAAAGAGTGTCGAAGCGATGGCGCAGGGGCTCGAACAAGTCGCGGCCCTGCCCGATCCGATCGGCGAAATCAGCGACATGAAGCGCCGCCCGTCCGGCATCCAGGTCGGCAAGATGCGCGTGCCGCTAGGCGTGGTCGGCATCATCTACGAGGCGCGCCCGAATGTGACGGCGGATGCCGCGGCCCTCTGCCTCAAATCGGGCAATGCCGCGATCCTGCGTGGCGGCAAGGAGGCCTTGCGCGCCAATCAGGCCATCGCCGCCTGTGTTCGTGAGGGGTTGGCCACTGCCGGGCTGCCCGAAACCGCGGTGCAGGTGATCGAAACCACCGATCGTGATGCGGTCGGCTACCTCGTCGCCATGCCCGAGTATGTCGATGTTATCGTGCCGCGCGGCGGCAAGGGTTTGATCGAGCGCATCTCGAAGGAAGCCCGGGTGCCGGTGATCAAGCACCTCGATGGCAACTGCCATGTCTATGTCGATGACGCCGCCGATCCCGGAAAAGCGCTGCGCATACTCGAAAACAGCAAGACCCAGCGCCTGGGCACTTGCAATACCGCAGAGTCGCTGCTGATCGCGCGCGCCGTCGCCGGGGC
>CAMBRI010000140.1 GCA_945870205.1 Sulfuritalea hydrogenivorans sk43H
GTTCCGCTGGCCATGATGGCGCCACTGCTCGTGCTGGTGTATCTGGTTGCGGTGGCCGATGGACTGACGCAGCGCGCGATACGCCGGGCCTGCGGCGGGCGGGAATCGGCGAGCCTGTATCATCGGGCCAAGCATTTGCAGGTCATGCTCCTGGTGATGGGCGGAGTGCTGGTTCTGATCCAGCCGGTATCGATCGATCCACGCCTGGTAGGGGTGCCCGTCGCGTTGTTTGTCGGATTGCTGGCGCGACTTCAATGGGCCTGTTACAAGAAACATCTATAGCGTTGCCGCACGGGTCTGCATTGCGTTAGCATATCGCCTTCATCATCCACATCGAAGGAGCTCACCATGGCCCGCAAGAAGAAGCTCGATTTTTCTGACATCGCTACTACCCGCAAGAAAACGAATCTCAACCAGAAAGACTTTTGGATCCGTTATGGCGTCACGCAGTCGGGTGGGTCGCGCTACGAATCCGGTCGGAATATTCCGAAGCCGTTGAAGATTCTGCTGTGGCTGCATCAGTCGGGGAAGGTGACGGACAAGGATTTGGCGGATGCTTTGAAGTAGCCGGAAATCGGTTGCCGCCAACGTCGGTCCCGAAACTCCTGGCGGTGCGATCGATGAGCGTACGAATGTCCTCGAACCAATTGGGAGCGACCAGAACGAGTGACAAAGCAATACGGCAAGCGGACGGTCTATGGATTTGTGGACAGCTCGCCTGCGGGCGAACCGGGCGGTCTTGCCGTGGATAACGACAAAACCGTTACCCACCGCGCCGCCCTCTGACCACAAATCCACAGACCCCCAAGAGCAAGATCTTTTTTTTGAGGGGATTCAAAGGCGAAATCCATTCCCTGATCTTCGAACGGATCAAGCCGAATTGCTTGCCCCGTGGTTCATGCCGTTCGGCCGGAATAAGGTGAAGCCGCCTCCGCGAGTTCAAGTGGTGTCCATGCCAGCAGTTCAGCAAGCCGGCGAATAACCCACTCAGATTCCTGCGCGGTGAATACCGGCGCACCGGCCATCAATCCTTCATGGCAACGCAGCAGAACGTCCTCTTCGGTGAGACTCGAACTGGAAAGCATCGTTTGTGCGTGTTCAGCGAGCACGCTGGCGATGTCTGGAGTAATGTTCCCTTACAGCCTCGTGTATTTGAGGAGCGGGTTTTCCGGAGGAACGACGGGGTAGTGTCCAGTGACCAAAAGGAAGGGGGGCGCCCGCCGGGTTAGGGAGAGTCACTGTAGTCGACCACGTATAAAACGTACTTGGCCTGATGAATTTCGACTTGACGCTTTTCCTCGGCGTAACCGACCTCAAACGGGTCAGAATCGCACATTCTTCGCTACCGCAGCCGCGCCGGCTATCGCGATGTGTTCGTTCTTTGCGCCGCCCAAACGCAAGCGAGTCAGCCCTACGCGAAATATTTCTCCATCCTTTATCGTGGTAGGTGCAGAAAGTTTGCGCTCTGTTTGAAACTCGCCAATGAAGGTTCCATTGCTGCTGTTCAAGTCTTCAAGCATCCAGGATGCACCACTCCCGAAAATGCGCGCATGGCGACGCGACAGATCCGGGTCATCAGATATCACCAACTCGCAAGGCGCACTCCGCCCGATCGAGACCGTTTGCGGCGAACCAGAGGCTTCAATCTCAACTATTTCGCCATCACGCGCGCCGCTCATGAAGGTCAGATTCAATGTCTGTGCCATCGGGGAAAATCCTCGTTCGCTAATCTTGTGAGAAGGTAATCGTGCTCGGGTGAGAAGACTGCACCGCCGCTGCCGCAGTAAATCGAACAAGACCAGTTCTTAGCCGATTCGCGAACCACGCATCGACCAATGGTTGAACCACCCACTCATCGACAGCGCGCTCAAGTGGCCGCGCACCTAAGTCTGGACTGTAACCACGGTCAAGTAAAACTCTTCTGGCTAACTGATCGACTTCAATAATCAAGCCCTTCTCAGCTTCAAACAATCGTGTCTTCTCCTCGATGATTTGGTCGAGGATTTTCGAGAGCTGTTCGCTGCCGAGCGGCTGAAAACCTATAACGCCAGAAATGCGGTTGACCAACTCCCGGCGCAAGAAGCGCTCAGCCAGCGTGCGCAGTTCATCGGCGTCCGCAGTGCGAAAATCCACTTCGCCGGCACCAATGTTGGAGGTCAGAACGAATATCGCGTTCGAGCAATCAATCAGTCGCCCCCGGTTGTCGGATATCCGTCCTTCGTCGAACACGCCCAAAAAAACATTCATCACGTCGGGATGGGCTTTCTCGATCTCATCGAGCAGCACAACGCTGTATGGTCGGCGTCTAATCCCCTCGGACAATGCGCCGCCATGTTCGCTGCCAATGTATCCTCGCGACGAGCCTATCAGGTTGTTGAGTGAAGAAGCTTCATGGTATTCACCCATGTCAAAGCGCAGCAACGCATCAGGATCGTCGAACAGGAAATGCGCTAGCTCTTTCGCCAAACTGGTCTTGCCGACACCGGAAGGCCCAAGGAACAAGAAAACACCAACGGGTCGATTTCCCGCCTTCACCCCCGCCATTGCCGAGCGCACCCGCTGGCTTAGTGCTTTGACTGCCGCATCCTGACCCACCACCTTTGCACTGAGAACCTGTTCCATGCGGTTGAAACGGGAGCGGTCATCCTCAGACATCCGTTGTACCTGGATACCAGTCCACTCCGAAATGACTGCCGCCACATCATCGGCAGTAACACGGTTACGTCCGCCGATCACAGCGCTCGCGGCAGCAATGTCTATCGCATCAATCGCTTTATCTGGTTGTTGGCGGTCTTTTACGTAGCGGTTGGTCAGAGTCACGGCAACCTTGAGCGATTCAGCATCAAATTCAAGCGTAAATCCCCCCGCTGAATGTTTGGCCGCGATGCGCGGAGCCACAACTTGTAGAACGCGCAACGTCGCCTCGTCGGACAACTCGCCGATGAGCACCGGAGAAAATCTTCGCTCTAATGCGGGGTCTTTCCTGATGAAGTGGTTGAATTCATCCTGAGTTGTCGCGCCGATGCAATCTACGTCGCCCCTTGCCAGCGCCGGTTTGAGAATCTGAGCGGCGTCTTGCGCACCGTCACCGCCCGCACCGACGATAGTGTGAATCTCGTCAATGAATAGAATCACGTCCGGCGCTTCTGTTGCTTCCCGCACAATCTGCGTGATGCGCTCTTCAAACTGACCGCGCAACGAAGTTCCGCTCATCAATTGCCCCATCTGCAATTCGACGATGCGCTTGCCGCGAAGAATTGGCGGCACGATGCCATTCGTCACTCGCCAAGCCAGCGCTTCAACGATGGCTGTCTTGCCCACACCGGCATCGCCAAGCAGAATCGGATTCGCTTTTTGTGTGCGCGCCAGAATCATGATCATCTGCTCAATCTCGCGCTCACGCCCGATTGCATCTGAAAGCCGGCCCTGTTCAGCGAGAATGCGCAAGTCACGACCCCACTTATCCAATGTGGGCGTCGGGAAAGTGACGGGGATCGCAAACTTTGGCTCAATTTTGGCGCCTGCATCAGCCGGTGGTTGGGAAGCACTTGGTGGTGAACCTTTGGCAGGAGGGACGCTCGTGGGCACGGCACCGCGTCCAGCAAAACGGGTCGCATCGGCCATATCCTCGCCCGGTTCCGCGCCGTCAAGAACGCCAAGCAGTTTCTGAGGAGCTACACCCTGCGCGATAAGGAACCGAGCGAATAGACTTTCGTTTTCGAGAAAAATACTCCGCAAGATTTTACGGGGCGTCAGTTCGTCCTCTGTCGCACTGAGTGCAAGGATAGCCGTGAGACGAGGTGTTGCTTCGGTCGCGACCGATAAGAATTTCCCCGTCCCCACTTCCTTGTCGAATGCGCGCATCAGTGAGAGCGCATCAAGGCCAATCCGCTTCAATGTCGCGACTAGTGGATACACAGGGTCGCTTAGCAACGCAAGCGCTACATGTTCAACGCCAACATGCGCATGCTGGAGGCGCTTCGCCTCCGCTAGTGACATGGAATAAAGCGCTGTGCATTCAGACCGAAATCGCGTAAGCATCAGTTTTCTCCTGCCCTAAGGGTGTTCCCAAATTCATGGTGACATATCGCACGAATATTTCCGTTGATTATTGTGGGTCATCGCGTGGCTTTTAAAGCTTCTACTGCAACCTTCCTTCCCTGCAAAGCTGGTTCGCACGTCGCGTCGACGACCAATGCTTGCTCGAAGGCCTGAATCGCTTCCTCGTATCGTTTGAGCTTCAAGTACTCATTTCCAATGTGGCTCCACGCGGTATAAATATTCCAATGAATTGAGAGAAACCGTTTGTAGGCCAGTATCGCCTCCTCATGACGGTTAAGATCCTTCATTATGCTGGCTATGCCGCTCCACGCACCGCCGTCGTTAGGATCAATCTCTAAAGCTCGGTTGTAGGCTTGAACTGCTTCGTCGTAGCGCTGAAGGTCTTGCAGCGCTGTAGCTTTCAAATACCAACTAAATGAGTCATGTTGGTCAATCTCGATTGCCAGGTCACAAGCTTGAATCGCATCCTCGTAGCGCTTGAGATCCTGTAGCACAATGCTTTTGCCAACTAAGGCATCTAAATTAACTGGATCGATCGCAAGTGTCTGGTTGTAGGCTTGAATCGCTTCGTCATAACGCTGAAGATATTTTAATGCTTCACCTTTGTTGTTCCATGCCAGAATGCAATTCTGCTCGATTGCGAGCGCCCTATCAAAGGCCTGGATAGCTTCCTCATGTCGATCGAGACTCGATAGAGCGCTAGCCTTTTTGTTCCACTCCTCAACAGAATTCGGATTGATAGAGAGCATCCGATCGCAGACCTGATTTACTTCTACGTTGAGCTTAAAGTTGGTAAGACTGTTGTATGGTTTAGCCAAACTTGGGTCAAGTTTGAGGGCACGGTCGAAGGGCTCGATCACCTCATCGAAACGCTTGAGATGGTAAAGAACGAAAGCCTTGTTGTACCAAGCTCCGGACAAATTGGGATCGATTGCAAGTGCCCGGTCGTAGGCCTGATTTGCCTCTTCGTAGCGTTTAAGATTGTGAAGCGAATATCCAGCATTGAATAGTTCACCACCGTCGAGCGCAAGCGATGAAAAATCTAGGACAAGCGCCTTCCCGGTCAGCCGGTGATACCACTCAGCGAAGAACGTGACAACTTTGTCCCAGCTTTGTGGTCGTGCCCCCACATCTTTTTCAAGACAGCGCCGTACAAATTCGTCAATCTCTCTGGGTAGTTCCGGAACAATGTTGGTCAGTGCGGCAGGTGTGCTCTCAAGATGCGCGCGTTCCCACTCGCGTTCGGCCAACGCCGGGAACAGCCGGTGCGCGGTAAACATCTCGAACAAGATGCAACCATAGGCATAAATGTCGCTTCGCGGGTCGAGCGCCTCAGTGCGCCACTGCTCGGGCGACATATATGCCGGAGTTCCTGCACCTGTCTCAGCAGCATTCACCAAACCGAAGTCAGTCACCATCGCTTTCCCGTCGCCGTTGACGAGAATGTTGGCTGGCTTGAGATCACGATGTACCAGATTCGGCACCTTGTGCACCGCGTGCTGCATGCCCTGCGCGATCTGTAAAGCCATCCCAACAGCGACAGGTAGCGTTAGGCGAGGGTGGCCGAGCCATCCCCGCAGGTCTCTCTCCATTCCCTCAGGGCCACTTACATACTCGGTGATGACAAAAGGAAGATACTTGAAACGCTCTACCAGATAAGCGCGAACGATGTACGGATGCTTTTCGAGAGAAATCCAGACCGTCGCCTCGCTCTCAAACGATGAGAGCAGTTGCTTGTCAAGCACGTGGCGGGTGCGAACAGTTTTGAGCGCGCGTGGAAGTTTCGTTTTATGGTCGAAGCAGCCATAGACAACGCCCATTGCCCCGTGATGGATAGCCAAAACCTCGTAGCGGTCGCCGATCTCTTCGCCTATCTTGTAATACTCGCTTATATCGGGCTGCCCATCGGCAGCGTCACGGGCCAGCTTCGACTGGTACCCTTCCTGCGCGAGACGAGTGTTGTCGTCTGGTATCGCAGCCACGCCGCGTGCAAGGCGCGTACGATAAGCTTCTCCGGCGAGTCGGGTAATGTCGGCGGCAGTCATTGAGCAAAGTCTTCCATCGCAATGGTCGTCGGTGTCAAGTGGGTGGCGCCACATTGTTCCAATACCTCTTGGTTTTCGGCAACAACAAAATGATGGGCGAGTTGCAACAACTTCCAATTTGTGCTTGTGACCACTTTCTGACTCCACACCGCACCATGCGTTAAAGAAATAACGCCATCGCGAAGCATCGGGTCATCAAGTACCGTCAGAGGATGTTCTGACCGACATTCAGGATGCCGCATCAGCAGCAAGGCGCGTGAACTGAGAGGAAAGAATATCTTTGTTCCAGCCAGTGCAATGCCAGCCTCAGCCGGTGGTGGGCATTGGGGGTTGTAGAAAGAAACTGGACTATCTGTCGTAATGAAGGCGGCGCCTTCATCGGCTTCAATTACTTCCCACTCCATTCGGGCGAACCAAGGATGAAGAGCGCCAATCATCCACCGCATATAGTCGAACCGCGCCGATTCTTTCATTGTAAGCAGCAGTTTCCCCTCTCGGATGGAATCGGAAACTGGGACTGGCGCTAGACGGATGATCGTCTCACGCATAAGACTCTTTGCCGTTTCCGCTTGCCTCGGAACTCTGATTCTTTGGAACTCCAAGTATGTGAGTAGCGTGGCAGTGTCGTGATCGTCCAACGAAACTGGATCGTTGATAAGACGGTCGATGGCGAATTTTGCTTTGCCTTCCAAGTCATTGCCCAAGGCCGTTTCCATGATGTTCGGATCGACCCCTTGAGGTGCCCATGGCTGTCGATAGTAGTAGCGGATTTTCATTACTTCCGCTGGTCGCTGCCTTCTCAATTGAATCCGGGGGCCATCCCATACATTTAGAAACCCCTCCGGATCTGCGAAGCGCTCCAAATATGAATTCGGAACATAGTGATGACTCTTTGCAGTGTTTCTACGATGCGTCATACACCTGCTGCTTCCTTGCGGCTTGACACGGTGGAGGATGCGATGTGCCCGGAGCGGACATCGAGGTGTCGGCAAAGGGGATGTTCAAGAAATGTTGCCCATAATCTGCTACATGAGCGGTCATCTCTACATCCGTACCGGTATTCCAGACTCGTGCACTTGCACTTTCTCGTATCCATTCCTTGACAGAAGCAGTTTCAAAGCGTTGGACTCCGCTTCAGGATCTCGGCATGGTCCAACTGTAACTGTCCTCAATGGACACCGATTTTTTTCCAAGAACTCAATCTTTACAAATGGAGTCAAGCCGAATTGACCGTTCCTGAATTCGGTGTTCAATACAAGACTTGTACGGCCCGGCTGGTAGATCCGCCGATACTCGTGTTCGCCCTCGAAGCTTTGGAGTTTCAAGATACTGGCAATAAGGTTCAGCACAGCCGCTACTCCTCTTTCAGCTCATTTATATAAAGCTGCTCGTTAATGTAGTCCCAACTTATCCACTCGCCGTCATCCCAGATCCCATCAGACGGATCACGCAGTGATTTTCCTGTCACGGAACACTCCATATACTCCTCCTCCGCCTACGTCTTACACAACCGGCGCTGCACGCCTTCATCGCGCAGCGTCCGCATGATTCCGGATTAGGGCTTGGTTTCATGACCTGCGGCCTCCAGAGCGGCTTCGAACCGTGTTACGAACGTAAGTTCCTGACTTTCAAACAGTTCAAGAATTCCGTGGATTCCCTTCAGAAAGAAGCCTTCGCAATCGTAAAGTACGCGATTCGTCGCCTCACTATCTTCACGATGTAGGACTCCGACGATGTTACCTGCGACATCGGTTTGTACGTAATTCTCAAGACATCGAGGAGCAGAATGTACCGAAGAACTACACACCCTGTACATTGAATCGTAGATCTTTTCGCACCCAACATTCTGAGCATAGACAAAGGAATTGAACGCTTGGATCGACTCTTCTTTGATCCTTTCCTCAATCCCGCTCTTTACTTCGGCTGTCGCATATTCATTGAGTGTCGCGAATAGGTCGTCGTTGTAGCGCGATGCTGCCCTCATGAGTTTGAGGCGCTCGCATTGGTCGGAGCGGAAATAAACCGGAAAAAATCCCACATCCGAGCAGCAATTGGCTAGAAGAAAGTAGGCATCCAGAAATACCCTGAACAAGGTTCGTTGTTCCTCTCGTACGCCACTGGCCGCCAATACAACTACCGCCTCGAAAATTTCAATCAAACGAACAAAGAGCACCAGTGAAATCACTCTTTGCTTCTCGTCGACTGTATTCGGTGGCGTCAGTACGGGGAGACTCGTAGCCAACTCGTTTGCATAGCGGAGAGTATCGGTTACGACTGTAGCAAGCTGCCTATTGATGCCGGGCCGCCGACGCAACTGCCCTGCTACTTCGTCTGAAAGGAATCCGACTCCATCGACTTCAACTCGAGCAGATGGCATGGTGTCGAAAGTCCTGACGTGCTAGCTTAGGGGTGCGAACCCGGCTCGCCGGCGGAGCGCCCCACTGGGGTGATGGGTTAGACCACATTTCACCCCTTAGAGAAAGTCTTCTCATCGTAAATCTTCTCGAAGTCTTCTTTTTTGAGATTCTTGGCCTTTTCGATGATCCCCTTAACTTCTTGATCCAACTCCTGCTCGTACTTGACATAGCTTTCGTGCATTGGACCCATTAGATCGAAGGCTGGAGACTTGGGATCACGAAGGTGATATGCGATATGCCAACGCACGTCCATTGCCGTCTTGTAGAGAGCAATGACACGGTCTCCCCACACATCAATTGTGGCTAGCGTCCTCTGATCGTCAGGTTTTAACTTGATATCTTCATACGACTTCTCGGCGAACTTCGCGAGGTCTTCGTTCTTCCTATTGAGATTTTCAAGAGAGGCGTGAATCAATTGGTACGAAATTCGTTGGCTTCGATTCAGATGTGAAAAAGCGTCCTTGAAGTTCTGTTTGAAAAACATGTTCTGGATCGGAAGTGAAGCGGTTGGCTCCATTCCCTTAAGAGCGAATATCTGAAGTTGGCGACTGTGAATCAATATGACTCGTTGGAGTTGGTCCTGAATATCTTCAAGTTCGGTCAGCAAGCCAGTTCTCAACTTCCGCGCTGCCCACCAGTCTTTGAAAAATACAGTTCCTTGAGCGAGCAACCAGCCCATGGCGACTGAAATCAGTGAAATGATGACCTTCTCTTCCATAGCGTGCGGTCTAACAGTTATTCAGCTGGTCCGCCGGTCCGCATACTGCTAATCGCATACCATGCCGATTCGTAGTGACTGTTTGATTCATCGTGGGCGTAATCAAGTAGGCTGTCCGTGTATGTGATGATAGTACGGACCGATGACGTTGGGTTGTCATGGAGCCTAACCGATTAGCCATCGGCCTTCGGCAAGTCGGCGGCGCGAACGGCACGCAGCACTTCCCGGAAGACGTCATCGAATGATGGCAGATGGTTCATCTGGTGCGCGAGACGGGCGGCCCAGAGCCGTCGTAGACGATCTTCCTTGGCGGCGATTGCCTGCTCCATGCCTGCAATTATGCGTTGCCGCAATGCCAACTTGGCATCGAGTTCGGCACGCATCTCCGCAACGCGCATGTTGGTGGAGCCGAATAGAAACCAGAGGTCATACAAGTCACGTGGCTCGTTGCGCGCCCGATCGCTCAAGGCCAG
Source organism: Sulfuritalea hydrogenivorans sk43H (assembly GCA_945870205.1). Lineage (GTDB taxonomy): Bacteria > Pseudomonadota > Gammaproteobacteria > Burkholderiales > Rhodocyclaceae > Sulfuritalea > Sulfuritalea hydrogenivorans_A. The sequence goes on from CAMBRI010000140.1 coordinate 9,716, forward strand.
CAGCTTTTCAACCGCGATCTCCTCGATGGCGTAGACCTTCACGGTCGGCCCTTCGGGCAAGTCATCAAAGCTGTCGTAGGTGCGCTGAATCGGGCGATCTTGCAGAGGGAAGCACAGGACTTCGTTGATCGTGATGTCAACCTTCACATCGTTCGCGGCAGGCAGTGGCCCCTGATAGCGCAGGTAGAAGGTATGGCTGTTCTGGTGGCCGTGGCGGTCTTCGCGATCGAACGCGATCCGCAGGCCCGAGTCGGCTTCGACGGTAGCGAAGATTTCGCTCAGCCCCGCCAGGATCTTTTCGAGGGTGATCGGACGGGTCAAGGTGAAATCCAGGTCTTCCGAAAACCGATAGTCCTCGAACCAGCAGCGTCGCAGGGCCGTGCCACCTTTGAAGGCCAGCACCTCGCGTAACGGATGTCCAGCCAAACCGGTCAGGAACCAGGCCAACACGTAATCGCGTTCGATGACTGCCTCGGGGATGCGCCGCCCGCCAGCGGTCATCAGCGTGTTCGAGATCATGGAAATATTGCGTTGGGGAATCATCAGCCAAGCCTCACGGCATCGAGTTCTTCGGGAGTCACGTTGAGCTGGAGCCGCCAACGTGAGAGGAATGCCCCCTCGGCAGGGAGCAGTGGATCAAGGCGTTGGTAAGTTGCCGTCAGCATGCTGCGCAGCGGTTCCAGCATCGAAGCATCTGCCAGCCCATAGTGTTCCAGCAGGTAGCCGAGGCGGCGCACGACGGCGCCGACGCCGAGGCGTCGTGCGTAGTCCACCAGCCGTTCGACTTTCAATGTGTCCCGCTTCATCCACAAGCCCTTGGCGACTTCCGTGATACCACCGGCAAATGCCGGGTGCCGGAGACCATCGATGATGGTGCGTTCCATGTCGCTGATCATCACGAAGCGCTCCTTGTCAATCCAGTGCTTCATGGCGCCGAATTCTTGCTCTGCCTTAATGTGTACAAACCGAAAGTCATAGCCGCCCACCGTCTGCGGACGTACGCGCCG
>CAMBRI010000141.1 GCA_945870205.1 Sulfuritalea hydrogenivorans sk43H
GAATTGGCCTTCTGCTTTCTGCTGCAACGACTACGCGACGAATTCGGCGATGCCATGCCGCTGCGGCAGCCGATGTTCGATTTTCTGGCTGGCATCACGCGCGAAATTGCCGCGCATGGCGAGTTCAACTTCCTGCTCAGCAATGGCAACTGCCTGTACGCCCACTGCGCCACCAAGCTCGCCTACATCCTGCGGCAGGCGCCGTTTGCCGTTGCTCACCTGAATGACCAGGACGTCAGTATCGATTTCAGCGAAGTGACCAATCCCGATGACCGCGTCGTCGTGATCGCCACGCTGCCGCTGACGGACAACGAAACCTGGACCACGATGGAAGCCGGCACCCTGATGGTGTTCAAGGACGGCGTGCCAGCGGCGATTGCACGCACCGCATGAAATCAGTCGCCGGGCACACCGCACGGAAAAGGTTTGGCCAAAACTTTCTGGTATCCGACGGAGTCATTCGCAAGATCGTTGATGCCGTTGCGCCGCGCGCCGGCGACACGGTGGTGGAAATCGGTCCGGGACTGGGCGCCCTGACCGACCCGCTGCTGGAACGTATCGACCACCTGCATGTGGTCGAGATCGACCGTGATCTGATCGCCCGCCTGCAGCAGCGCTTCCCGCCCGAACGGCTGAGCATCCACCAGGGCGACGCGCTGGAATTCGACTTTGGCAGCCTCAAAGGCACTGGTCCGCTGAAGATCGTCGGCAACCTGCCCTACAACATTTCCAGCCCCTTGCTGTTTCATCTGGTCCCGTTCGCGATGCTGGTGCACGAAATGCATTTCATGCTGCAGAAGGAAGTGGTCGATCGCATGGTGGCCAACCCCGGCAGCAAGGACTTCGGCCGCCTGTCGGTAATGCTGCAGTATCGCTACCACATGGAGCGCCTGTTCATCGTGCCGCCCGGATCCTTCAATCCGCCGCCCAAGGTCGACTCGGCCATCGTGCGCATGATTCCGGTCGATTTTTCGAGAGTCGGCGCTGATGCCACGACGAGGGATCCGGCGCTGTTCGCCCGCGTCGTCACGGCCGCGTTTTCGCAGCGGCGCAAGATGCTGCGCAACACCTTGCGCGACTTCATCAGCGAGGCCGACCTCGCCGCGCTGGGCATCACACCTACGGCGCGCGCCGAAGACATCGCCGTGGCCGATTACGTGCGCCTCGCCAATACGCTGGCCGACCTTGCCCGCCGCTGATCACGCCACAGCTTCGCACGGCCGCACTATTGCCGTGATCGGCGGCGGGCCCGCCGGCCTGATGGCGGCGGAAGTTTTGAGCGTCGCCGGTTTGCGTGTCGATGTGTTCGATGCCATGCCGTCGGTCGGGCGCAAGTTCCTGCTGGCCGGCCGTGGCGGACTCAACCTGACGCACTCGGAAGCACCCGAGCACTTTCTCACCCGCTATGGCGCACGTCAGCACATGGTCGGCCCCTGGCTGACGGAGTTTGGTCCGCGGCAACTGCGTGACTGGGCAATGGCGCTTGGCGTCGAGACATTTGTCGGCAGTTCCGGGCGGGTCTTTCCACTGGAAATGAAATCGGCACCGCTGCTGCGCGCCTGGCTGCACCGGCTGCGCACCTCTGGTGTCAAATTTCATGCACGCCATCGCTGGTGCGGCTGGCAGGATCAGGGCCCCGCATTGCGCTTTGCCGCTGCGGCGGGCGAAGTGACAGTGGTGGCCGATGCGACGATACTGGCGTTGGGCGGCGGGAGTTGGTCCAGGTTGGGTTCGGATGGCGCCTGGGTTCCGTTGCTCACCGCACGCGGCGTAGAAGTGCAGACCCTGCGCCCCAGCAATTGCGGCTTCAATGTCGCCTGGAGTGAGTATCTGCGCCAGCACTTTTCCGGCAAACCGGTCAAGTCGATACGCGCGGCATTTGTCGCCGCCGATGGATCGACGATCGAGCGCGAAGGTGAATTCCTGGTTACCGAGCACGGCGTCGAAGGCAGCCTGATCTATGCGCTCTCTGCCCCACTGCGCGATTGCATCGCCGCCACGGGCAGCGCGATGCTTCATCTCGACCTCGCCCCCGGCCGCAACTTGCAGCGCCTGACCGAAGACCTCTCACGACCCCAGGGTCGCGATTCGCTCTCGAATCATCTGCGTCGTCGCGCCGGGATCGACGGCATCAAGGCGGCGCTGCTGCACGAATGCGCCGCTACAGCCGATCTCGCCACCGCGCCACGACTCGCCGCCAGCATCAAGGCCCTGCCCTTGCGACTAGCCTCGCCGCGCCCGCTTGACGAGGCCATCAGCAGCGCCGGTGGCGTCGACTTTGCCGCGCTCGACGACGCGCTGATGCTGCACAAATTGCCGGGCATCTTCTGCGCCGGCGAAATGCTCGACTGGGAAGCGCCCACCGGCGGCTATCTGCTCACCGCGTGCATGGCCAGCGGCCATGTCGCCGGGCATGGTGTCCTGCGCTGGCTTGCCGAAGCGAAACCTCCGCCTGAACGATAATCCATATTTTCATTTCCGCAACATGGCCTGACTTGCACCGTGATGTTTCGTCTCATCCTGCTGATCACACTGTTTGGCGCCCTCGCGTCTTCCGCTGGCGCCCAGCTCCGACCGCCCGAAGGCAGCGAATTTCAGCTGTTTGTCGAGAACGACATGCTGGCGCGCAGCGACCGCTACTACACCAATGGCATCAAGTTCGGCGGCGGCGCGCCATTTGACATCCTGCAGCTACCCGCCACCGAACTGCTCAGACAACTGGCGCCGGAAAGCAGCAGCGCCATTCATCTGGGGCTGTTTCTTGGTCAGAACCTGTACACCCCGAAGTCGATCAAGGTCAAGGAGCCACAACCTTTCGATCGTCCCTGGGCGAGCTGGCTCTACCTCGGCGGCGTGGCTCAGCGTGCCAGGGACAATCGCCTCGATACAGTCGAGATCGACCTCGGCCTGGTCGGCCCGTCCGCGCTGGGCAAGGAGGTACACGCCGGCTGGCACAAACTGATCGGAGCCACGCAACCCATGGGCTGGCACAACCAGATCCCCAACGAGCCGGCCTTTATGGTCTCCTGGCTGGCCAAGCGCAAGCACATGCTGGGCAGCGAACAGGGTGTCGATCTGGAACTGATTCCGCATGGCGGAGCGAGCTTGGGAACGGTGATGACGCTGGCGCGTGCCGGCGGCATCCTGCGCCTTGGCCAGCACCTGACGGGCTTCGGGCCTGACACCATCGAGCCGGGAGGCGCCCTGTTGCAGAACATGCGTCGCGACATCGAGCCGGGGCGCGCGCATGGTGTTGAATGGTATGTTTTTGCGGGCCTTGATCACCGGCTGATCGCGCGCAACATCTTTCTCGACGGCACGGTGTTTCGCGACAGTCCCAGCGTTCGCTCGCGAGCGCATGTCTACGATGTTACCGCGGGAGTCAGCCTGCGCATCGATGCCGTCCGCATGTCGATAACGCGGGTGAGGCGCAGCGAGGAATTCTTCAGCAGCGCAGGCGGCGGTGGCTGGCAAATATTCGATTCATTCAATCTCGGAATCGAATTTTAGAGGGCGCCGGGCGTGGCGAGTGCAGGCCCGGCGATCCATCAGGCGCAAAGCCGCTGCCGGCGTCCGCCTGAAATCAGACGTGCTTCAGGCCTGCTGTTTCTTCACGGCGCAAGTGCTGAAGCCGAACATCGCATAAGGCGGGCACCAGCCGATAGCACCCGTGGCCAGAGGCACGACGCCGATCCAGGCCCACACCGGACCACCCATGGCTGCCCAGGCAACCAGCGCAAGGCCGGCAAGAATGCGAATAATGCGGTCGATGCCGCCAACGTTCAATTTCATGGTGTTCTCCTTTTGGGGTTGTGCAACAGTGGATGCATTAAACCAGTTGCGTCCCCGCCTGACTGTAACCTAAGTCACAGAGGCCACTTTGCGCAAACCCGCCGCATCGAGCACCTCCACCTGCTCGCGACCGAGCCGCACCAGGCCCTGTTCGGCAAAACCCTTCAGCAGCCGGCTGACCATTTCACGCACGCTGCCCAGTTCATCGGCGAGTTGCTGGTGAGTGGCGTGCACCACCCTGCCCTTGCCCAGCAGTAGCGCGGCCAGGCGCTGGTCGAGCTTGCGGAAGGCGACCTCTTCCACAAGTTGCATCAACTCCGCCATGCGCTCCGAAAATAGCGAGAACACGTAGTCGCGAAACACCGGCACCCCCAGCATCTCGTCGAACAAGGCGCGCGGCAGCAGGGCCAGGGTGGTCTCGCCCTCGCTCACGCCGCGCGCGTTGTAGTCGGCATGGCCCAGCAGGCAACTCGATGTGATGATGCAGTTTTCGCCGGCCTGCACGCGATAGAGCGGCAGTTCGCGGCCGCTGGCGCTCACCTTGGCGACCCGGATGGCTCCGCCCAGAACAAAGGGGAAGCCCTGGCAGGGCTGGCGCTCATCGAAAACGGTGGTGCCGGAAGGAAGCGACACGGTCTGCAACGTGTCGCGGATCCTCTGCAGCAACGGGGACGGCAGTTTCTCCATTACCGGATAAAGCGCCACCAGCGATTCGGCATTCATGCCGAAGGGATCTCCAGCGTCGCCATGACCGGCGCATGATCCGAAGGTCGCTCAAGCTTGCGCGGGGTCTTGTCGATGACGCAGGCCCGACAAGCCGCAGCCAGTGGCGGCGCGAGCAGCACGTGGTCGATGCGCAAGCCGCGATTGAGGCGAAAACCCATTTGCCGATAGTCCCACCACGAATAGAGCTTGTCGGGCTGCGCGAAGAGGCGAAACGCATCGGCCAGACCGAGCTCGATAAATCGCCGAAACGCGGCTCGCTCCGGCTCGCTGCAAAGGATCTGGTCCTTCCAGGCCGCCGCATCGTGCACATCGCGATCCTCCGGGGCGATGTTGTAGTCGCCCAGCAGTGCCAGTTGCGGCCAGCGCTGCAAGTCCTCGCGCACGGACGCAGCCAGTGCCTCCAGCCAGCGCAGCTTATAGACATACTTGTCGGCGCCGACTGCCTGTCCGTTGGGCATGTAGGCGCACACGATGCGCACGCCATCGACCGTGGCGGCGATAACGCGTTTCTGCTCGTCGGCAAAGTCCGGGATGTCGCAACGGACGTCTTCCAGTTTGGCCCGCGCCAGGATGGCAACCCCGTTGTAGGTCTTCTGGCCGTTATGCGCCGCGTGATAACCGGCCGCCGCAAGCTCCGCATAGGGGAAGACTTTGTCTTCCGTCTTGGTTTCCTGCAGGCAGAGCACGTCGGCCTGGTTCGCCGCCAGCCAGTCGAGCACGTGCGGCAGGCGCACCTTGAGGGAATTCACGTTCCACGTAGCGATTTTCATGCGCTGATGATACCCGAGCAGGGCGCCCGTCTATAATCAAATCAGAGGACGGGTTCCGTCAAGGAAGTGGAGGTGCGTCATGTTCGATTCACCCATTCACGAGTGTGCCGTATGTGGTCAGATGGTGTTACTGGATCAGACCCAGCGAGAATGCGCACGCGAGCACGATTGCGACGGGGGCGTGGTTTGCCCTCTGGAACAATATTTTACCGGCATCGATTTCAGCGTTGCCCAGCCCAAGGAGGCTTTGCATGACAAAGGCTACTGAGCGCCGCAGCTTCTGGCGCGCCGTGTTTCACTCGCCGGTGCGGCTGCTTGTGGCCGGTGCCGAAACAGGCGCCCGTCTGCTGGACATATCGTTGAAGGGTGCGCTGCTTGAACCGGAAGCCGCGTGGAACGGCAAAGCGGGTGATGAGTGCCGCTTGTGTCTTGATCTCGCGCCAGACGTCGTCATCACCATGGAAACACGGGTCATGCATGTCGAGGGAGCGCACGTCGGCCTGCGCTGCACCAGCATTGATCTCGACAGCATTACCCATCTGCGCCGCCTGGTGGAACTCAACAGTGGCGATCCGGCAGTGCTTGACAGGGAACTCGCCAGCCTGGTTCGCGAAGCCTTGGAATAGTCGGTGCGCGGCCTGTGCGCCGCAGGCATTCAGGCGGCCAAAGCCATTCCGCTGTGACGCAACAAGGCATCGGGCTTTGGCTCGCGACCGCGGAAAGCCTTGAAGGACTCGAGCGCCGGGCGCGAGCCGCCGACGGACAGTATCTCGCTCCAGAAACGTTCGCCAGTCGCCGCGTCCAGCGTGCTGCCACTGGTCCTTGCCGCCTCCTCGAAAGCCTCGTAGGCGTCCGCGGAAAGCACTTCGGCCCACTTGTAGCTGTAATATCCCGCCGCGTAGCCACCGCCGAAGATGTGCGAGAAGCTATTGGGAAAACGGTTCCATTCGGGCGGCACCAGCACGGCGACTTCGGCGCGCACTGAGGCGAGCAAATCCATGACGCTCTTGCTGCCGCCAGGAACAAACTCGCAGTGCAGCAGCAGGTCGAACAGGCCATATTCGACCTGACGCAATGTCTGCAGACCGCTCTGAAAATTCTTTGCCGCGATCATCTTGTCGTAGAGCGCACGAGGCAGAGGTGCTCCGGTTTCGGCATGGGCAGTCATGCCTGAGAGAACATCCCATTCCCAGCAGAAGTTCTCCATGAACTGGCTGGGCAGTTCCACCGCATCCCACTCGACACCGTGGATGCCGGACACCGGCAACTCTTCCACCCGCGTCAGCAGGTGGTGCAGGCCGTGCCCGCTTTCGTGGAACAAGGTAATTACATCGTCGTGGCTGAAGGTGGCGGGTCGCATTTGTGTGCCCTCTCCAACCGGTGCCGGAAAATTGCAGTTGAGGTAAGCCACCGGCGTCTGCACCCCCGAATCGATGCGGCGACGGGTTATCGCCTCATCCATCCATGCGCCTCCGCGCTTGGTTTCGCGAGCATACAGATCGAGATAGAACTGGCCGATCAGCTTTCCGTCACGTTCGATGCGAAAGAAACGCACGGCCGGATGCCACACCGGCGCGGTATCGGGTGCCAGCCTGACGGCGAACAGAGCCTCGATCACGCGAAACAGCCCCGCCAACACCTTGGGTTCGGGAAAGTACTGCTTCACCTCGTCATCCGAAAAACTGTAGCGCTGCTGTTTGAGCTTCTCCGAGGCCCAGGCCAGATCCCAGCTTTCCAACGCGTCCATGCCAAGTTCCTGCCTGGCAAAATCCCGCAGTTCGGCGACGTCCCGCTCGGCGAACGGGCGCGCCTTGGTCGCCATGTCGCGTTGGAATCGGGCGACCTGGGCCGGGGTATCCGCCATTTTGGCAGCGAGCGAGACCTCGGCGAAGTTGGCATAGCCCAGCATCTGCGCTTCTTCGTGGCGCAGGGCCAGCAGGCGGTCGATCAGCGGTCCGTTGTCCAGTTCCTCGCTGCCGAATTCGGAGGCGCGGGTGGCGGAAGCTCGGTACATGCGCGCACGCAACTCGCGGTTGTCGCAGTACTGCAGCACAGGGATGTAGGAGGGCGCGTGCAGGGTGAATTTCCAGCCCTGTTTGCCGTCCTTCTCCGCGGCTGCCTTCGCGGCTGCCTTCGCATCATCCGGCAGCCCGGCCAGGTCGGCTTCACTCTCTATCCACTCGGCATGGGCGTTGGTCGCGTCAAGCAGGTTTTCGGAGAACTTTGCGCCCAGCGCCGACAGTTCTTCCTGGATTTCCTTGAAGCGCGGCTTGCGTTCTTCCGGCAGTTCCGCTCCCGACAGTCGAAAGTCGCGCAGTTCATTTTCTATGACGCGTCGTCGCGCGGCAGATAACGTGGGGAATTCGTCGCCGGCGGCAAGGCTCCTGAACTTGGCGAACAGCACAAGATTCTGTCCGAGATCGGCATAGAAGCTCGATACCTCGGGCAGCATGGCGTTATAGGCCTCGCGCCAGGGCGGCACGTCATTCACCGAATGCAGATGGCTGACGATGCCCCAGGCGCGCGACAGGCGCTCGCCGGCATCGAGCATGGGCTGCACGAAGCTGTCCCAGGTAGCCGCCGTTGCCGGCGCGATGAGGCCATCGATCAGGGCGCGGTTTTCATCCAGGAGTTGGCGAATGGCAGGCGCGACGTGTTCGGGCGCAACGGCGTCAAAGCGGGGTAAGCCGCTGTAATCGAGCAAAGGGTTCATGGTTTCGAAGTGGGGGTGAAAAGCGGAGCTGCAAGGCCTCCGGGAAACCTCGCCTACTCGACGAGGTCTTTGTAGGCGTGAAAACTGGCATGTCCGAGCCAGGGCAGCACAACCACCAGCCCCAGCAGGGCAGTGGCAAATCCGAGGCCGGTCAGCAGCATGATGATGAAGGCCCACAAGACCAGAGGCAAGGGGTTCTCGGCCACGGCATTGACGCTGGTAACCAGGGCACAGAGGAGGTCGCAGCGCCGGTCTACCAGCATCGGCATCGAGACCACGCTGAAGGCGAATATGAGGGCTGCGAGCACGCCACCCGAGGCCAGATAGATGAAGAACATCAGGTAGTGCTTCGGATTCACCAGTACTTCGATCATCATGGCCAGCGGCCCCAGTGGACCGCCCTTGTAGAACACCGCCACGATCACCACGGACGCCACCTGCCATGCGGTGCCGGCCAGTATCGACAGCAGGCCGAAACTGACCAGGCCGGACGGATTGCGCGACCACGCCTTCATGGAGTCGAAGACGGTTACCGGCTCATTGGCGAGATAGCAGCGCGACAACTCATAGAGCCCCGCCGCGAGCATGGGCGCAACAAGCAGAAAACCGGTAATGGCGGCGGCAAACAGATAGGGCAGGTCTGCCGTCACGCCCAGGATGACGGCACCGGTCACGGCGATGGCGATGCCATAGAACAGGCTCGCGCCGGGTTGCCGTCGGAGGTCTGCCCAGCCCAGCCTGAGCCACCGCAGGGGTGCATCAAAACCGACCTGGCGAACCTTCGGCGGTGTCATGGCTGCGTTGGAACCGGGGGCGGTCTGCCTTGCGGACGGCGCGGATGTGACGGCAAGGGGTTCGTTCATCGGATGCAGACCAGTGCCAGCATCAGATCTCGTGCGGGCCGGCGAGGCGGGTCAACGCTTCGAGGTAGTTGGCGGCCGTCTTGTCGATGATGTCCTGCGGCAGCTTCGGTCCCGGAGCCTGCTTGTTCCAGTCCAGAGTTTCCAGATAATCGCGGACAAACTGCTTGTCGAAGCTGGGCGGACTACTTCCCACCTTGTAGCGATCGGACGGCCAGAAGCGCGATGAATCGGGGGTCAGCACTTCGTCGATCAGGTACAGCCGCCCGTCATCGTCCTGTCCGAACTCGAACTTGGTATCGGCGATGATGATCCCCACCACGCGAGCAAAGGCGGCCGCTTCGCGATACAAACGCAGCGTGGTTTCCTTTACGGTCTTGGCCAAATCGGTGCCAAGCAGCTTTTCGACGGCCGCGTAGTCGATGTTTTCATCATGGTCCCCCATCTCGGCCTTGGTCGCAGGGGTGAACAACGGTGTCGGCAATTGCTGGGCCATTTGCAGGCCTGGTGGCAGGGCGATACCGCATACGGATCCGGTCGCCTGATAGTCCTTCCAGCCGGACCCGATCAGGTAGCCGCGCGCCACCGCCTCGATCGGCAGCGGCTTCAGGCGCTTCACCACCAGCGAGCGGCCGCGTACCTGAGCCTGTTCTTCGGCACCGCTGACCACGGTCTCGGGATCGATGCCGGTCAGTTGATTGGGCACTACGTGAGAAAGCTTGCCGAACCAGAAATTGGCGACGGCGGTGAGTACCGCACCCTTGCCCGGAATCGGGTCGGGCAGGATGACGTCAAAGGCCGAGAGCCGGTCCGTGGTTACGATCAGCAATTTGTCCTCGCCCACGGCGTAGATATCGCGCACCTTGCCGCGACCAAGCAGCGGCAGGCTCTTGATGGAGGATTCGAAGACGAGTGGCGTGGATATGGGCATGGTCTATTCTGAACTGAGGAATTATTCGCGAACGAAGGCTTTGCCGGAATCTTTTTCGGCATCCTCGCGATAGGGAAAACGCACGTGACCATAGCGGACGACGAGGACGGCAACGGTCAGCAGGAATATAGCGGCAGTGACCGCCAGCATGCGCCACTCGGTCATATCCTTGAGATCGAGGATCAGGTAACGCGCCAGCGCCACCATCCCGATATACAGCGGAAAGCGCACCGGCAGTTGGCCGGACTTGACGTACTGGCCGATCATTGCCAGCACCTCTAGATAGAGGAACATCAGCAGCAGGTCCGACAACGATGCACGGCGCGCCGCGACCATGATCATCGCCTCCTGATACATGGCGACGGTGGTGGCAAGCGCGATCACCAGCAGGCCGGCATACTCGACAATGTCGAGGCCGCCGCTGAAGAGCTTGCGCAGGCGATCAAATGCGTGAGAACGAATGTCCATGGGGGGCCAGACAAAAAGGCCGCCGGGAATTCCCGGCGGCCCGAAACTTTACCGCAAATCGCCCATTACTTGACGATCGCGTTGAGCTCTCCCTTTTTGTAGCGCTCGGCCATCCTGTCCATCGAAATCGCCTTGATCTTGCTGGCCTGGCCGGCACAGCCGAAGGACTGGTAGCGGGCCACGCAGATTTCCTTCATCGCCTTGCGCGCGGCAGCCAGATACTTGCGCGGATCGAAATCCTTGGTGTTCTCGGCCAGGTACTTGCGGATCGCGCCGGTGGACGCCATGCGCAGGTCGGTGTCGATGTTGATCTTGCGCACGCCGTGCTTGATGCCCTCGACGATCTCTTCGACCGGCACGCCATAGGTCTCGCCCATGGTGCCGCCGTACTGGTTGATAGTCTTGAGCCAGTCCTGCGGCACGGAAGAGGAACCATGCAT
>CAMBRI010000142.1 GCA_945870205.1 Sulfuritalea hydrogenivorans sk43H
ATGCCGAAGGCTGGACGAGACTTGACCATGGCAACGAATTCCTTGCGCCCGATCAGCATCCAGGCGCTGTCGATTTCCGCGGTCGCCGTGGCGGAACGGCCGGAACGGTCGACCAGCGCCATCTCGCCGAAAACGCCGCCCGGCCCGACATGCTCGATGACGGCGCCATCAACCGAGATCGCGATGCGGCCTTCGGTCACGACGAACATGCAGGCGCCCACCGCACCCTGGGTGACGACAATCCTTCCGGCCGCAGCGGTGGCAGGTGTCGGCTCGCCGAGCGCAAGATGCAGTTCGGCGATCATCTTCTTGTCCAGCGTATTCTTGTGCTCCAGCACCTCGACCGAGGCCTTCTTCGCCCCCGCCAACCTTGCCAGGCTGCGCCGCAAGCGCTGCGCCATCACGCTCATCAGCATCAGCGCAAATTCAGGCATGCGTTGCAGCGACTGGAGAAATTGCTTCTCGTCGAGGGACAGCACCCGGCAGTTCTTGCGCGCGGTGGCGGTTGCGCTGCGGGGGGTCTCTGCGATGGCGGCCATTTCACCGAATATCTCGCCGGGCAGCACCAGTTCCAACGGCTTGCCAGCCACAGTCAGGGCCACATCCCCCTCCAGCAGCAAATAGATGCGGGCCCCCTTCGAAAAGAACCCCGAGGTTTTTTCGTTTTCGACAAATATCTGTTTGCCGGCCGGAAACTGTTCAACGGCCCCGGCGATCTTGAAAAATTCCAGAGCCAGCTTGGGTTCATAGAGCGAAACCGGCGCGCTGGGTGGCGCTGGCGGGACGACCGCTTGAAGTGGCGGTGCGCTGGGGGCGGGTTTGCCTGAAAAGTCCAAGTCATCCATGGAAAGGCTTCCTCAAAAATGTGCTTTGCGGCAACGGATGATTATAAGGGGGGCGGAGACCGCGCCTGTTTCCTGCCGCCGACGCGGCCTTCATTGCCGGCGAGCAGTTTGCGGATGTTGCTCTTGTGGCGGTAGATCAGCACCGCACACATGGCGGTGACCACCGCAGTTATTTCGGTGTTTCCCAGCAGCCACCAGGTGAAGATGGGCGCCACGCTGGCAGCTACCAGCGCCGCCAGCGAGGAATAGCGCGTGAAGACGATAACGGCCAGCCAGATCCCGGCCGTTAGGCCCGCCAGCGCAGCAGAGAACCCGAGCAGTACGCCCAGCGCGGTGGCCACGCCCTTGCCGCCCTTGAAGCCGAGGGTGAAGGGAAAGACATGGCCGACGAAGGCAGCAAGACCGGCGACCGCGACTGCCGTTCCTTCGGCGGGGGACTCATTGCGCAGGACCGCCGCGACTATGAACATCGCCAGCCAACCCTTCGCCGCATCGCCAACCAGGGTCAGCAAGGCGGCGGCCTTATTGCCGCTGCGCAAGACATTGGTGGCCCCCGGATTGCCCGAACCGAAGCTGCGCGGATCGGCGAGCCGAAATGCGCGCGACACGATCACGGCAAAAGGCACGGAGCCGAGAAGATAGCCAAAGACGGCAGAAACGAGCAGGTTCATTGCGGATTCCCTAGAATGGCCTCAATTGTAAACTGGAGCCAGACGATGAACTATCCCCCGACCCTGGCCTTGCAGTCCGCTTTGCCAAGCGCTCCGACGGAGGTGTGATGGACTTCATTTTTATCGACGACATGCGGGTCGAGGCCCACGTCGGAATTTTCGAGCGCGAGAAGGCGGCTTCACAGACGCTCGAGATCAGCCTGACTTTCGGCGTGCCCGACGCGGCGGCGCAGGATGATGACATCGACAAGACCATACGCTATGACGCGGTGATCGATCGCATCCGTGCCGAACTGGCGATGCGCCACTTCAACCTGCTGGAGACCCTCGGCGAGTACGTGATCGGCCTGCTGCTGAACGATTTCGGCGCACCCTGGGTCAAGATCAGCATTGCCAAGATGGGCATCATGAAGGGCGTACGCAGGGTGGGCGTGCAGATCGAGCGCTCCCGCGCCGACAAGTCCTGATAGGCGCGCGTTGGCGCTATCCTGATGGTCGGATTGCTCCTCGCAGCCCTGCGTTATCGTTTGCGCATGCCGGAGTTCCGCACTCCGCCGTGCCTCAGTCCGCCAGCCCGCACTCCACGATTTTCGGCTGCAGCACTCGCAGGATGTCATGCGGATGAACGCCTACCAGATAGCCGCGCCGGCCGCCGTTGATGTAGATCAGCGACAGGTCGAGGATGGACTTTTCCAGATGCACCGGCAGCGGCTTCTTGGTGCCGAAAGGCGAGCAGCCGCCGACCATGTAGCCCGTATGACGCAGAGCGTCTTCCGGCTTGCAGGGGCTGATCTTCTTGACGCCGATCTGGCGTGCCAGTTCCTTGGTGGATACCTTGCGGTCGCCGTGCATCAGCACGATCAGCGGCTTCGCACTTTCATCTTCCATCACCAGTGTCTTGACCACCGCGTGCTCCGGAACATTGAGCTCGCGGGCGGAGACGTTGGTGCCACCATGCTCTTCATACTCATAGAGGTGGTTGGAATGGGCGATGCCGTGCTTGTGCAGGAACTTGGTCGCCGGGGTTTCGGGGGGCTGGGTATCGTGTCTCATATGGTTATCTTACGCCTCTCGTGGTGCCTCCGGCTGCAGTGCGCCCCCCGCCGCGGCTTCAATCCGGCGTAAGGAATCCGGACTCGCAACGTCCAATGCTAAGTCTGCTGCCCTGTCAGCGCCTTCGATCTTACTGGAGTCAGCAATTAATACCGTTCGCCCCGCCTGCCTGATCATTGCCTGCCTCTTCGCGGTCCCGGCCGCCGAAGCGCTTGCCGCTCCCGCGTGCACGGCGCGCAGCGGCGCGCAACGCGCGGTTCTGCTTGAGCTTTACACCTCGGAAGGCTGCGACAGTTGTCCGCCGGCCGACCGCAGGCTTTCGCAGTTCAAGAGCCAGTCTGAACTGGCGGGGCGCCTGGTGCCGCTGGCCTTTCACGTGGACTATTGGGATCGACTGGGCTGGGCCGACCGCTTCGCCAGCCCACGCCATACGCAACGCCAGCATGACATGGCCGGCCTTGCCCGCTCACGCCTCGTATATACGCCCCAGTTTCTGAGAAACGGCAGCGATTGGCGCAGTGCGAAGAACCCGCTCGATGGCAATAGCGCGACGCTCTCCGGCGTCAACATTGTGCTGAGCCTTGGCGACCTGCCCGGCGCGAAGCTGGCAATCGGCGGCGAGATCAGTGTTCCTATCGCAAACACTGCTGCCGAAGCCTGGCTGGCTCTGTATGAGAACAACCTGGAGTCGCAGGTACGCGCGGGAGAAAACAGCGGCAAGACGCTGCGCCACGATTATGTGGTGCGCCGCCTGATCGGCCCTCTCGTGCTATCGAAAGAGGGCCGCCTGTCCCTGCGCCAGCAGATTGCGCTGGAGGCCGACTGGAAGCGGGCCGATCTCGGGGTGGTGGCCTTCGTGCAGGACAAGGCCAGCGGCGAGATTCTGCAGGCGCTGCAGCGCCCCGCTTGTCCGGGCGAGCCCGCTCAGCCGCGCGGGTGATGCTGGCGATGCAAAGCTTTGAGCCGCTCGCGGGCGACGTGGGTATAGACCTGCGTCGTTGAAATGTCGGCGTGGCCGAGCAGCAGTTGCACCACGCGCAAGTCGGCGCCGTGATTGAGCAGGTGGGTCGCAAAGGCATGACGCAGCACATGCGGCGAGATTCGCTCAGGCGCAATGCCGGCCCTCAGCGCATATTTCTTGACCAGGGTCCAGAACATCTGCCGCGTCATGCCGCTGCCTCGGGTGGTGACGAAGACCGCATCCGACACATGCCGCCCGAGCAATTCGCCGCGCGCTTCCGCGATATAGCGCTGCAGCCATTCCGCGGCGATCTGTCCGAGTGGCACCAGGCGTTCCTTCGAGCCCTTGCCCATCACGCGCACCACGTTGTCGTTGAGGCCCACCTCGAACAGACGCACGCCCACCAGTTCGGAAACACGCAATCCCGTGGCATAAAGCAATTCGAACATGGCACGGTCACGCAGGCCGAGCGGCGTAGCCACGTCGGGAGCATTGAGCAGATCTTCCACCTGCTTTTCCGCCAGCGTCTTGGGAAAGCGCTGGATCGCGCCGGGTTTGTCGATGTTGAGCAGTGGATCGACTTGCAGCCGGCCCTGATCGAGCAGCCAGCGGTAGCAGCGGCGCAGGGTTGCCATCAGCCGCCGCTGGCTGGCTGATTTGATGCCACCGGGACGGGCATGCAGGTAGGCGAGGTAGCCGTTGATCGCCGTCTCGTCGGCGCCGGCGATCAGCGATGACCCCGTTCGTGGTGAGCCGTGAGCCTGTCGAACGGTAACGGTGTCGAGCCACTGCGCAAAAAGCGCCAGGTCGCTGCGGTAACTCGCCAGCGTGTTTTTCGCGAGTCCGTCAGCCAGCCACAGGGCGTCTGCGAATTCGTCGATCAGCGCGGTATCAGCCGCGTTCATGCAGCAGCAGCCAGCGCTTGATGTCGAGCAAAACGCCGCCGCGCTGCCGCGCGAAACCGCCCAGTGCCTGATTCGCAGCAACGACCCGATGGCATGGCACCACGATCGGGTAGGGATTGGCGCCGCAGGCATTGCCCACCGCGCGCGGGCCGCTGCGAATGGCGGCGGCGACTTCGCCGTAGCTCATGGTCCTGCCGGGTGGAATCGAGGATATCTGCGCCCACACTTTGCGCTGGAAATGCGTGCCGGCAGGGGCCAGCGGCAGGCCGAAGGAAAATGACGGATCCTTCAGCCAGGCGCGCAACTGGCGCACGGCTTCCTGCGCCAGAGGGGCTGTCGGCTTCAACTCGGGCTGCGCTTCGAGGTAGGAGATTTCGGTGATCTCGTCGACGTTGCAGCGAACGCCGATGGCAAACCCCGGCGCGGAGAGGATGGCGGAATAGGTTTTCATCGCGGGCACTCGCGGATTTCGATCACGGCATTATTGTCGATCCCCGGCAGGTGATCCGCAAGCGGCAGGCAGACTGTGGTCGTGCACAGCATATAGCCGGCGACATGCGGCGAATGGCTCAGGCGCAGCGCAGTCTGCGGCGGCAGCGGCGGCAGGTAATGCCAGACGCCGTTCTTCAGGACGCTGCCGACCGGCGGTTCCATGCCGGCACCGCTGCCACGGATGCGCGCCTCAGTAAGGACCAAGGCACCTGATTCAATGCGCCAGTCTTCCTCCCAGCGGATCTTTTCAATTGAGTGCATCCAGCTCAGGGTGAAGCTTTCTACCGCGAGCACGGCGCTGATCGCGCCCGCCGCGAGGCACAGGCTCATGCCGCGACGTGGCGGCGGTGGCGCATCACATGCCAGACGACGAAAACCGCGCTCATGCCGAAGCCGATCTCGTCGGTCAGCGGGATCGCGGCGACCAGCATGAAGGCCGCCGTCGCCGCGAAGATGCGCTCGATCATGTTGAGCGGCGTGAAGAGGAAACCGATCGCCGCCGCGCCCCACAACATGATCGATACCACCGCCTTGAACACGATGTAGGCCACCGCCGCGATGGTCCACTCGCCTTGCAGCATCAGCGCCGGCGTGTACACCGCCATGTAGGGGATGACGAAACCGGCAATCGCGATCTGCACCGCCTTAATGCCGATCTTCATCGCCGACTCCTTGGCAATCGAGGCGGCAGCAAAGGCGGCCAGCGCCACGGGCGGGGTCAGGTCGGCCATGATGCCGAAGTAGAAGACGAACATGTGACTGACGATCAGCGGCACGCCGAGCTTCAACAGGGCCGGCGCGGCGATGGAACTGGTGATGATGTAGTTGGGAATGGTCGGGATGCCCATGCCCAGCACGAGACAGACGATCATGGTCAGCAGCAGCGAGAGGAACAGGCTTTTTTCGCCGACGCTGAGGATGAAGCCGGCGAAGCTCGATGCCGCACCGGTCAGCGTCAGCACGCCGATGATGACGCCGACGACAGCGCAGGCCACGCCCACCGGCAGCGCCTGGCGCGCGCCGTCGACCAGGCTCATGCGCAGCAGATGCAGGGTCTTCCTGCCGCCCTTGATGGCGAAAGTCTGCGCCACCAGCGCGGCGATCAGCGCCAGCAGCGGATAGACGCCCCAGGTTTCCATGTTCTTGACGAGAACTGCGGCAGTGAGGCCCAGCGCGAACCAGAACACGTAGCGGAATGCGGTGTTCGACACGCGCGCGGCGATCGCGGCGCCGAGGATCAGCACCGCGGTCAGCACCAAGCCGATCATGCCGGCGAACATCGGCGTAAAGCCGTTGAAAAGCGTCCACACCAGCACCACCAGCGGCAGCAGCAGGTACCAGTTGTCGCGCATGGCATGCCAGGGGTTGGGGCATTCCTCCTTGGGCAGGCCGATCAGATTCTTGCGCCCGGCTTCCAGATGCACCATCCAGAAGGCCGTGACGTAGTAGAGGATGGCGGGGATCGCCGCCGCCTTGACGATCTCGGAATACGGCACGTTGATGTTCTCGGCCATGATGAAGGCTACCGCGCCCATCACCGGCGGCATGATCTGGCCGCCCATCGACGAGGTGGCTTCCACCGCGCCGGCGAAGACGCCCGAGTAGCCGAATTTCTTCATCAGCGGAATGGTGAACTGGCCAGTGGTCAGCACGTTGGCCACGCCCGAACCGGAGATGGTGCCCATCAGCCCGGAGGAGATCACCGCAACCTTGGCCGGGCCGCCCTTGGTGTGGCCGACGAAACCCAGCGCCAGGGAGTTGAACAGGTTGATCATGCCGGCGTGTTCGAGGAAGGAGCCGAACAGGATGAACAGAAAGATGTAGGTCGCCGAGACCAGAGTCGGGATGCCGAAGATGCCTTCGGTGCCCAGAGCCAGCTGATTGATGATCTGGTCGAAGCCGTAGTGGCGATGGCCGAGGTCGCCCGGCAGCAGGTGGCCGAACACGCCGTAGAGCAGGAAGGTTCCGCAGACGATGGGCAGGGCCAGGCCGAGGATGCGCCGCGCCGCCTCGAAACACATGATGACCAGCGCGGTGCCGACGAAGAGATCCATGTTGCTGGGATCGCCCGAACGCTGGATCAGGTCGGCCTCGAACACCCAGTGATAGGTCGACAAGGCCAGCGCGCCGAAAGCCAGCACCGTGTCGCCGGCGCCGACTTTCGAGAGCCGGCCGCCGCTCTTGAAGGCCGGATAGAGGATGAAGGTGATGCACAGCAGGAAGCCGACGTGCAGGCTGCGGATTACCAGGCTGGACAGCGGATGGAAGGCGGCGACGATCAGCTGGTAGGTCGAAAACGCCAGCGCCAGACCGTTGAGGATCGCCAGCCAGCCGCCGCCGAGATGGCGCTGGACGCCGTGCTCGGAGAATTCTTCCTGACCGTGGTCGGGGGCGACGCTTTGATCAGCCACGGCCATGCCTTACTTGATCAAACCGACCTCTCGATAGTATTTCTCGGCGCCTGGATGCAGCGGTGCCGGCGGCGCCTTGGCCGCATTTTCGCGGGTGATGGCCTTCGCCGCGGCGTGGGCCGCCTGCAGGTCCGACAGGTTGTCGAAGATCGCCTTGGTCATCTTGTAGGCGACATCGGCGGACACACCCTCGTGGCTGACGAGGAAGTTCTGCACGGCCACGGTGGGCGTCGCGTCGGTCTGGCCGTTGTAGGTGTTGGCCGGCACCGTGCCGGCCTGGTAGGCTGCATCGCCGATCTTCGCCACGACGTCGGCGGGCACCGGTACCAGGACGATCTTGACCGATGTGGCGAGGTCGCGGATCGCGGCGACGCCGAGGCCGGCCGAGATCAGCGTGGCGTCGAGCTGGCGGTTCTTCATCAGTTCCACCGATTCGCCGAAGGGCAGGTATTCGACCTTGGAAAAGTCCTTATAGCTCATGCCGGCGGCCTTGAGGATGTCCCGCGCGTTGAGCTCGGTGCCGGACTTGGGCGCGCCAACGGCGATGCGTTTGCCCTTGAGGTCGGCTAGGGTCTTGATGCCGGAATCGGCATTGGCCACGATCTGGATGTAGTTGGGATAGATCGCCGCGATGGTGCGCAGTTTCCTAAGCGGCGCCTTGAAGCCGGCCTCCTCGTTGCCCTTCCAGGCATCGGACAGCGAATCGCCGAGCGTGAAGGCAATCTCGCCGCGCCCGGCCTGCAGCAGGTTGAGGTTCTCGACACTGGCCTTGGTTACCTGGGCGGAGATCTTGGCACCGGGCATGACCTTGCCGTAGACCTGCGACAGGGCGACACCCATGGGGTAATACACGCCCGAGGTGCCGCCGGTGAGGACCGTGACGAATTCCTGGGCGTGGCCGGCTGCGGAGATGGCCAATGCGGCCGCAGCGAGCAGCAGGTTGCGGACATTTTTCATGGGTATTCCTCCGGATATGGTTTTATTGAAGGGTGAAGCTTACAACACTCCGGAGTTGTGAATCATGCCAAGCGTCGCGGCAGGTTCTCGACATCGGGTCGAAGAATCCACAGAGGATGGCTCTTCATGACAGAATCCGTGTCAACCGATCTTATGCAGGAACGCAAATGAAGCTACCAAAGCTGGAAAATCCCGGCGGCGATTTCTGGGGCGGATTAGCCGCCATGATGGTGGCTTTGCCTTCGGCGATTGCCTATGGCGTCACGATTTACTCCGTATTCGGTGGTGCCCATGTTGCGATGGGGGCGCTGGCCGGAATTCTGGGCGCCACGGCGATCGGCATCGTGGCGTCGACCTTCGGCGGCACCAAGCGGCTGATTTCGGCGCCCTGCGCGCCGGCTGCTGCGGTGGTTTCCGCATTTGCCATCGAGGCCGCGAGAAGCGGTACTCCGGTGGACACCACCTTGTTGCTGCTGACCCTGCTTGGCCTGCTCGCCGGCCTGATGCAGGTGCTGTTCGGCGTCCTGCGCCTGGGACGCCTGATCAAGTACATGCCCTACACCGTCGTCAGCGGATACCTTTCCGGAGTCGGCCTGATCATCATCGGCAGCCAGGTGCCGAAGCTGCTGGGCACGCCCAAGGGGATGTACTTCTGGGCATCGCTCGCCGCGCCCGAAAGCTGGCGCTGGCAGGGCATCGTCGTCGGCGCCGTGACCATTGTCGTGATGGTTGGCGCGCCGCGCGTGACCAAGGCGGTTCCTGCGGCAATCCTTGGATTGATGGCCGGCGTCGCCGCCTACTTCGGCCTCGGCCTGCTGGATCCTGCGTTGCTCACCCTGCAAGGCAATACGCTGGTGGTCGGCGCCCTCGGTGGTGGTGGTGGCAGCGGCAGCTTCTTCGACGGGCTGGTGGTGCGCTGGTCTGCGCTGACGGAGGTCAGCCTGCAACAGCTGCAGATGCTGGCGATCCCTGCGCTGACTCTGGCCGTGCTGCTGTCGATCGATACCCTGAAGAGCTGCGTGGTGCTCGATGCGCTGACCCGTTCGCGCCATGACTCAAACCGCGAGCTGATCGGGCAGGGCCTCGGCAATCTGGCTTCCGGCGCGATTGGCGGCATTCCCGGCGCAGGCACCATGGGCGCAACCCTGGTGAATGTCTCCGGCGGCGCCAGCAGCAGTTTCTCCGGAATGATCGAGGGCATGCTCTCGCTGCTGGTGTTCCTGTTGCTGACGGGTCTGATTTCCTGGGTGCCGGTGTCTGCCTTGGCCGGCCTTCTGATCGTGATCGGCGTGCGCATGATCGATCGCAACAGCCTGCAGTATTTGAAGTCGCGCTCGACCATTCTCGATTTCCTCGTGATCGCCGCGGTGATCGGCACGGCCTTGACGGTGAGCCTGATCGCGGCGTCCGGCGTCGGCATCGTGCTTGCCGTGATCCTCTTCATTCGCGAGCAGATCGGCGGGTCGATCATCCGCCGCAAGCTGCTGGGCAACGAAACCTTCTCCAAGCGGGTGCGCACCCATGCGGAGATGGAAATCCTCACCGAAAAAGGCTCGCGCGCCGCCATCGTTGAGTTGCAGGGCAGCCTGTTCTTCGGCACGGCCGACCAGCTCTACCGGACCCTGGAACCTGACCTGAAGACCCGTGATTTCCTGATCCTCGACATGCGCCGCATCCAGACTGTCGATGTCACGGCAGCCCACCTGCTGGAACAGATCAAGGACATGCTGGCCGAGCGCAATGGCTTCCTGATTTTCAGCCAGATCCCGGACAACCTGCCATCGGGCCGCGACTTGCAGCAGTATTTTGGCCAGGTCGGCCTGCTGCACAGCGACGGCCCGGTGCGCGTCTTTCCGACGCAGGACGACGCGCTGGAATGGGTTGAGGACCGCATCATCCACGACGCGGCGCTGCTGCGCGACGAGGAAATCGCGCTGGAACTGCACGAGGTTGAACTGTTCGCGGGTCGCAAGGAACAGACGCTGGCCGCACTTGAGCAATGCATGGAAAAACGCCACGTCGCGGCCGGTGCCACGATTTTTTCACGTGGCGATGCCGGTGACGAGCTCTTCCTGATCCGCCTGGGTGCCGTGCGCATCGTATTGCCGCTATCCGATCGTCAATCGCATCACCTCGGCACCTTTGGCCGTGGCGCCTTCTTCGGCGAAATGGCTTTTCTCGATGGCGACCCGCGCTCTGCCAATGCCGTGGCCTTTGTCGATACAGAGCTCTACGTATTGTCGCGCCGCGCCTTCGATACCTTCGCCGATGAGCACAAGAAGCTCGGGCTGCGCCTTATGGAGGGCATCGCCAGCGTGCTCGCCAGCCGGCTGCGCTACACCAACGCCGAGTTGCGCGTGCTGGAGTCCTGA